>NZ_JAIUHE010000022.1:0-120129 GCF_020164995.1 Mesorhizobium sp. CO1-1-11 | reverse complement strand
GTCGACCGCGCGATCCGGGAATCCAATCTGGGCTTCAACCCGATCGTCGATGGCACCAATCTGAGGATTCCGCTGCCGGAGCTCAACGAACAGCGCCGCAAGGAACTGGTCAAGATCTCGCACGGCTACGCAGAGAACGCCCGTGTCGCCGCGCGCCACGTGCGCCGCGACGGCATGGATTTCCTGAAGAAGGCGGAGAAGGACGGCGACATCAGCGAGGACGATCAGCGCAAGCGTTCCGACCAGGTCCAGAAACTTACCGACGAAACCATCAGCACCATCGATCATCTGCTTTCCGACAAGGAAGCTGAAATTATGCAGGTTTAGGGTTGGCCCTTGGCTGACCCGAAAGCGAGATCATGACAACGCCCGCGCATGTCGCGATCATCATGGATGGAAATGGACGCTGGGCCAAGGCGCGCGGTATGCCGAGGCTCGCCGGTCATCGCGCCGGCGTCGAGGCCCTGCGCAAGGCGGTGCGCGCCGCCCCGGGTCTCGGCATCTCCTTCCTGACCGTCTACGCTTTCTCGTCGGAGAACTGGTCGCGGCCGAAGTCCGAGGTCAGCGACCTTATGGGTCTGTTGAAGCTGTTCATCCGTCGCGACCTTGCCGAGCTGCACCAGAGCGGCGTACGGGTCAGGATCATCGGCGACCGCACAGGGCTGCAGGCGGACATCAGGGGGCTGCTCGACGAGGCCGAATCGCTGACGATCCACAACACCTCGCTGACGCTGGTGATCGCCTTCAATTACGGCGGACGCGACGAGATCGTCCGCACGGCGCGCAAGCTTGCGGCGGCCGTGGCGCGCGGCGAAATGGACAGCGAGGCTATATCAGCCGAAAGCTTTGCCGGCTCTCTCGACACGCAAGGCATTCCCGATCCGGAGCTGGTCATCCGCACCAGCGGCGAACTGCGCCTGTCCAACTTCCTGTTGTGGCAGGCCGCCTACAGCGAACTCGTCTTCCTGCCGTGCTACTGGCCGGACTTCAACCGCGAGCATTTCGCCGAGGCCTTGCGCGAATATGCTGGCCGTGAGCGCCGCTTCGGCGGACTGGGCCCGCAGGACGTTGCTTCGCGGCCGGCCGCGGGATGAGCAACCTTCAGCTGCGCGTCATGTCGGCTGTCGTGCTGGCCATTGTGGCCCTCGGCCTGACCTGGCTCGGCGGCCTGCCGTTCCGGCTGCTGTGCGCCGTCATGGCGGCAATGATCTTTTACGAGTGGACACGCATGTCGCGGCCCGCCGCGGCCGACGGGCTTGGTTTTCTCCCGGAAGCGCTAATGGTCATTTTCGTCGGCGCCTTGATTGCCGGCCTGCCCGCACGGTGGCTGCTGCCGCTCGTCGTGATTCTGGTTGCGACAGCGGCGATCACCGCTGGAGTTCGCAAGATCGGCCAGTGGGACGCCAGCGGCCTTGCCTATGCCTGCATGTCGGGCCTGTCGCTTGCCCTGCTGCGCGACGGCGACCATTCGGGCCTCGTCGCCATTCTGTTCCTGTTCGCGGTCGTCTGGGCAACCGACATTTTTGCCTATTTCGTCGGGCGTGCCGTCGGCGGGCCCAAACTGGCGCCTTCGATCTCGCCCGGCAAGACCCGCAGCGGCGCCCTCGGCGGGGCGGTTGGTGGTGTCGTGGCAGGGCTTCTGCTTGCCGCCTTCGCCGGCGCCGGCAACCTGGCGTTGCTGGGTATTGTGGCGCTGGTGCTGTCGATCGTCGCCCAGGCCGGCGACCTCTTCGAATCCTGGGTCAAGCGGCGGCACGGCCGCAAGGATTCTGGCGTGCTCATCCCTGGGCATGGCGGCGTCATGGACCGTGTCGACGGGCTTGTCGCGGCCGCTCTTGCCCTATACGTCATCGGCTGGATCGCGGCGGGCGCCGAGCATCCGGCACAGGGGCTGTTTCCCATTTGAACGGTGTCATTCCACGATCTGGCGCGGGCGCCTTGGATTCGCCTGTATTGATGTCACAGTCACGCAGCGACGCGGAAGAACTTGAGGGCCTGAATTGAACGAGATTCTTCACGCGATTTTCAGCACGGAAGGCCTCTTTCTCGGCACGCTCGTGCCGTTTCTCTTCGTTCTGACCGTCGTGGTGTTCGTTCACGAGATGGGCCACTATCTCGTCGGCCGCTGGTGCGGCATCGGGGTCAGGGCCTTCTCAATCGGCTTCGGTCCGGAGCTCATCGGCTTCAACGACAGGCATGGTACGCGCTGGAAGCTTTGCGCCATACCGCTTGGCGGCTATGTCAAGTTTGTCGGCGACATGAACGCCACCTCCAGCCAGCCGACATCGGAAGAACTCGAAACGCTGACCGACGAGGAACGCAAGGTTGCCTTCCACACCCAGGCGATCTGGAAGCGCGCGGCAACGGTGGTGGCCGGGCCGCTGTTCAACTTCCTGCTGACGATCGTCGTCTTTTCCGTGCTGTTTGCCGCCTATGGGCGTTATGTCGCGGAGCCCATGGTGGCGGAGGTTACAACAGACAGTCCCGCGGCCAAGGCCGGCATCTTGCCAGGCGACCGATTCGTCAGCGTTGACGGCAGCAAGGTCGAAACCTTCGGCGACGTGCAGCGGCTGGTCTCGGGCCGCGCCGGCGACACCATCACCTTCGTCATGCTGCGCGGCGGCAAGGAGGTCACGGTGACCGCGTCGCCGCAGCTGATGGAGCAGGAGGACGCGCTCGGCAACAAGGTCAAGGTCGCCGTGATCGGCGTCGTCAACAACAAGGAACTCGGCCAGCCCCGCCTCATCACCTACACCCCGGTCGGAGCCGTTGCGGCGGCCGTTGAGGAAACCGGCCACGTCATCGAGCGCACCGGACAGTTCCTGCAGCGCTTCGCCGTCGGGCGCGAGGACAAGTGCCAGTTGGGTGGCCCGGTCAAGATCGCCGACATGGCCGGCAAGGCGGCCAAACTCGGTTTTGAATGGCTGGTGCAGCTCGTCGCGCTGCTGTCCGTTGGGATAGGCATTCTAAACCTTTTGCCGATTCCCCCCCTCGACGGCGGCCATCTGTTGTTCTACGGGGTGGAGGCCGTCATCCGCCGGCCGGTGTCGGAACGGATGATGGAAATGGCCTATCGGGCCGGTCTGCTTCTGGTGCTGTGCTTCATGGGGTTCGTGTTCTGGAACGATCTCTTTGGGTGCTGAAATCATGAAGGAATTTGGCCTGAGCATGGCGGATGTTGAGACGCCGTTTACCATGCACGGGGATATGAGTGACGCGAAAGCCACGCACCAGGGTTAAGTAAATACAAATTAACCAGAAGCCTTGCGTGTAGGGAAAATCCGGTTAATACGGTAGGGGAAATGACCGCACGTCCGGTTTTCTCGCCGTGGGGACTACGAGAAAAGGTTATTAAGCCCGATGAAGGCAGCATCCAAGTTTCTAAACGCCGCGTCAGCGGCGGCACTGTCCGCCGCTCTGGTCGTACCAGGTGCGCTCGCAGTGCAGTTCGTTGCCACATCGGCGGCCGAAGCCGCGGTCGTAAGCCGGGTGGAGGTGAGCGGCAACCAGCGTGTCGACGCCGATACCATCCGCAACTACATCACCATCAAGCCCGGCAAGGCCTTCTCCAGCTCCGATGTCGATAGCGCGGTCAAGGCGCTGTTCGGCACCGGCCTGTTCTCGGATGTCCAGATCAACCAGGTCGGCTCGACCCTGGTGGTCAAGGTTTCGGAATACAAGGTCGTCAACCAGGTGCTGTTCCAGGGCAACAAGAAGCTCAAGGACAACGCGCTTCAGGCGGCGGTTCAGCTGAAGCCGCGCGGCACGTTCTCTCAGGCTACGCTGGATTCGGATGTCGAGGCGGTCAAGGCCGCCTACAGGCGCATCGGCCGTGACGATGCCGGCGTGACCGCGCAGATCATGGAGCTTGGCGACAACCGCGTGAACGTGGTCTTCCACATCACCGAAGGCGATCGCACGCAGATCGCGGCAATCAATTTCGTCGGCAACAGCGCCTATTCCAGCCGCCGCCTGTCTGATGTGATCAACACCAAGCGCTCGTCCTGGGTCTCGTTCATCCTGCGCGACGACGTCTACGACGAAGACAAGCTGCGCGCCGACCAGGAGCTGCTGCGCCGCTTCTATTACAATCACGGTTATGCCGACTTCCAGGTCGTGTCCGCCGTCGGCGAGCTCGACAATGCGACCAACAAATACACGGTCACCATCACCGTCCAGGAAGGCGAGCGCTACAATTTTGGCGACATCAGCGTCGAAAGCACGATTCCGGAAGTCGACTCCAAGTCGCTGGAATCGGTGGTCGAAACCCGCAAGGGCGATGTCTACAATGCCAAGAACGTCGAAGACTCCATCATTGCGCTGACGGAGAAGGTGGCTGGTTCCGGCTATGCTTTCGCCCAGGTGACACCGCGCGGCGACCGCAACTTCGAGAACCACACGATCTCGGTGGTCTACACCGTCGACCAGGGCACCAAGGCCTATGTCGAGCGCATCGAGATCCGCGGCAACGACCGCACGCGTGACTATGTCATCCGTCGCGAATTCGATGTCAGCGAAGGCGATGCGTTCAATCAGGTGCTCATCCAGCGCGCGAAGAAGCGTCTGGAAGACCTGAACTATTTTGACAAAGTCGACATTTCGACCGTGCCTGGCTCGGCCCCTGACCAAGTCGTGCTGGTGGTCGACGTGGTCGAGAAGTCGACGGGTGAATTCTCGGTTGGCGCCGGCTATTCGACCGGCGGCGATTCGGCTGGACCGTCCGTCGAAGGATCGATCACCGAGCGCAACTTCCTCGGTCGCGGCCAGTTCATCAAAGTGTCGGCGGGTGGCGGCAAGAATTCGCGCGACTACAGCCTGTCCTTCACCGAGCCCTATTTCCTCGGGCGGCGCATCGCAGCCGGCTTCGACATTTTCAAGTCGACGCGGGAATACAACAACAATTACGACAGCGACACCACCGGCGCGACGATCCGCTTCGGACTGCCTATCACCAACAGCATCACGACCCAGTTGGCGTACAACATCTCGCAGGAGAAATATAAGGTCGACGATAGTTGCGGCCCTACCGATCCTCCAAATCCTCCCGGCGGCACCTGTAACATCTCGCAGGCCATCCTGGACGGCATCGATCAGAGTCCGTGGATTAAGTCCTCGGTCAGCCTGGGACTGGTTTATAATACGATCGACGACATGAAGAACCCGCATGAGGGTATCTACGCCAACACGACCGTGGAGGTCGCGGGTCTCGGCGGCGATGCCAAATTCGTGAAGATCACCGGGCGCGGCAGCATCTACCAGACGCTGTCCGAGCAGCTTGACCTTGTCGGCCTCCTTTCGGGTGGTGCAGGACATGTCGAGGGTTACGGCAGCGACGGCGATCTGCGCATCTTCGACCACTTCCAGAGCACCGATCGAATGATCCGCGGCTTTGCCTACGGTGGCATCGGCCCCGTCGCTTCCGGCACCAGTGGCGATCACCTTGGCGGTACGACCTATTTCAACGCTTCGGCCGAGGCGCAATTTCCACTCCCGGTTATTCCCGAGAGCTTCGGCTTGCGTGGCGCGGTGTTCGCCGATGCGGCGACGCTCTACGGCAACAAGATTGCCGATCAGTCACTGGTCAATCAGGACTCGACCGGCTTGCAGATACGCGCCTCGGTTGGTCTCGGCCTGATGTGGGCGTCTCCGTTCGGCCCGATCCGTATCGACTATGCAATCCCGGTCAAAAAGGAAGCGAGCGACGACGTGCAGGAATTCAACTTCGGCATATCGACCCGCTTCTGATCGGCGGCCAACGATGCTCCCGGGTTTTGGATCCGGGAGAAATGTTCCGACCTAGCTGGATATAGCTTCTGGAATGACCGATCCGGTGTTCTTCGCGCCATCACGCCGGTATACGGCGGCCGAAGTCGCGAATCTGACCGGCTCGGTGCTTGTCGATTCCGGCCAATCCGACGTTTTGATCGAAGCGCTGGCGCCGGCCAATGAAGGCGGCGCCAATACGCTTGTCTTCGTCGACGGCAGGCGTAATTCCGCGCTGATGCCGTCGCTGCGGGCGGCGGCGGTCCTGTGCACGGCCGAATTCGCAAACAAGGCGCCTTCCAGCGTCGCTGTCTTGACTCATCCACGGCCGCAGCAGGCTTTCGCGCTGGTTGGGCGCCTGCTGTTCCCGACAGCCGCCACGCCGGGGCCAATGACCAGTGAAACCGGTGTTTCGCCGCATGCCCATATCGATCCGACGGCGCATGTCGAAGCCGGTGCTATCATCGAGGCCGGCGCGGTCATCGGGCCAGGTGTCTCGATCGGCAGCGGCACCGTCATTGCGCCCAACGCCGTCATCGGACAGTCCTGCCAGATTGGCCGTGACGGTTATGTCGGCCCGGGCGCCAGTATCCAGTACGCTCTGATCGGCAATCGGGTCATCATCCATGGTGGCGCCAGGATCGGCCAGGACGGCTTTGGCTTTGTCGGCGGCGCCAAGGGGCCGGAACGTGTTCCACAGATCGGACGCGTCGTGATCCAGGACGATGTCGAGATCGGCTCCAATTCCACCGTCGATCGTGGCGCCATGTCCGATACGATCATCGGGCAAGGCACCAAGATCGACAATCTCGTTCAGATCGCCCATAACGTCCGCATCGGCCGCAATTGCATTGTGGCCGGACTGTCGGGTATTTCCGGTTCCGTGGTGGTGGGTGACAATGTCACCATGGGCGGCGGCGTCGGGCTTGCGGATCATCTGACGATTGGTACAGGTGCCAAGCTTGCAGCCAGAAGTGGATTTATGAGCAATGTTCCCGCCGGCGAGATCTGGGGTGGCTATCCGGCGCAGCCGATGGCGGAAGCCATGCGAGAGATAGCCATGTTGCGCACGATGGCCAGGGCACGCAAGCAGGGCAAGGACAATGGCTGACATGGTGGCGGCGACAACGCTGGAAGCGGTCGACATATTGGGGCTGATGAAGCTCCTGCCGCACCGCTATCCCTTCCTGATGATCGACCGCATCGTGGACATCGACGGCGACGACTCCGCCATCGGCATCAAGAACGTGACCATAAACGAGCCGCATTTTCAGGGGCATTTCCCGGAGCAGCCGGTGATGCCTGGCGTGCTGATCGTCGAGGCCATGGCCCAGACGGCCGGAGCCATCTGCATCCGCAGCCTCGGGGCGTCGAAGCCATCGCTGGTCTATTTTCTGACCATCGACAACGCCAAATTCCGCAAACCGGTCGTCCCCGGCGACCAGTTGAAGATCCATGTCAAGAAAATCAAGAAGCGCGGCAACCTGCTCAAATTCGCCTGTGAAGCCCTGGTCGAAGGTACCAAGGCGGCCGAGGCCGAGATTTCAGCCATGATGGTCACCGGCGACTGACGATCGAGTGCCTATGAAAATCAAGACGTCAATCCACCCTTCCTCCGTCGTGGAAGAAGGCGCCCAGATCGGCCAGGGTGTGCGCATTGGGCCGTTCTGCCACGTCAGCGCCGATGCCGTGATCGGCGACGGGGTCGAACTGGTCAGCCATGTCTCGGTGATGGGCGCGACCACTATCGGGGCGTCGACCAAGATCTATCCGATGGCGACACTGGGCGCACCGCCGCAAAACACCAAGCACAAGGGCGGCCGCACCACGCTGGTCATCGGCGCCAACTGCACCATCCGCGAAGGCGTGACCATGCATGTCGGCACCGACACCAGCCGTGGCGAAACCACGGTCGGCGACAATGGCAATTTCCTCGCCTACGCCCATATCGCCCATGACTGTGCCGTCGGCAACAACGCCACCTTCGCCAATGGGGCGACATTGGGCGGCCACTGCGAGATCGGCAACAACGTCTATATTGGCGGCCTCAGCGCCGTACATCAATTCGTGCGCGTGGGTGACAACGCCTTTCTTGGCGGGTGCTCGGCTTTTGTCGGTGATGTCATTCCCTATGCCATCGCCGTCGGTAACCGCGCCAGCCTGCGCGGCTTGAACATCATCGGCCTCAAGCGCGCCGGTCTGCCGCGTTCCGAAATCCATCTGCTGCGCAAGGCCTACAAGACGATCTTCGACCGCTCCCGCACCGTCGGCGAGAACATCGAGTTCGCCAAGGTGGAGTTCGCCTCGTCGCCGACAGCGATGAAGATCATCGACTTCATCACCAGTCGCGGCAAGCGGCACTATGCGGTGCCATCGCTCAAGGGCGGCGATGGCGACGATGCCGATGACGAAGGCTGAGACAGCCGCGGCTGGTCTTGATCTCCCGCCTGGTGCCAGGGTCGGCATCATCGCCGGCGGCGGCAGCCTTCCGGTCGAAGTCGCTGCCGGTTTGGCCGGACAGGGTCATCCGCCCTTCGTCGTGCTCATGGACGGTGAGGCCGACCGCCTGGCTGAATTGTGCCGTTACGAGCATGAGACCCTTGCCCTGGAGGCGATAGGATCGCTCATTCCGCTGCTCAAGCGTAACCGGATTACGCATCTGGTGCTTGCCGGCGAGATTAAGCGCAGGCCAAGGCTGACACAGATGCGCCCAAGCCTCAGCCTGCTCGCTGTGATACCCGTCGTCGTCATGGCGTTGGCGCGCGGCGACGATGGACTGCTCAAGGTGGTGGCGCGCGGGCTCGAGGCCCGGGGGATAAAGGTCGTGGGCGCCCACGAGATCGTGCCGAACCTTGTCGCCGCCGAAGGGGTGTTGACCAGGGCCACGCCCCGGAAGTCGGACTGGCGCGACATTGAGGCAGGTTTTGCCGCGGCAAAAGCCATCGGGGCGCTGGATATCGGCCAGGCGGCGATCGCGGTCGGCGGCCGGACCATCGCGCTTGAAGGCATCGAGGGCACGGCCGGATTGCTGGACCGCGCCAGGCTGCTGCGCGGCCACGGCCGTATCGCCGGCAAGACGCGCGGTGTGCTGGTCAAATGCGCCAAGCCTGGCCAGGAGCTGCGCGCGGATCTTCCTTCCATGGGGCCCCAGACGGTAGAAGCAGCGCATGCGGCCGGGCTTGCCGGCATTGCCGTCGAGGCGGGACGCTCCCTGATCCTCGAAGCTCCCGCAACCCTCTCGCGTGCCAATGACCTTGGGCTGTTCATTGTCGGCCTGGCCGCAACGGAGTCAGGTCATGGCTGACAGGGCGCTGAAGATCGCAATCGTCGCGGGCGAGGAGTCAGGCGATCTGCTTGGCGCCGACATTGTCCAGTCGCTGCGCCAAATAACGGGGCGCGAGGTGCAGCTCGTCGGCCTCGGTGGCCGCCACCTGCAGGCGCTTGGGCTGGTTTCGCCGTTCGACGCCAGCGAGGTCGCGCTGATGGGGTTCAGCGCCGTCCTGCGTGACCTGCCGCGCCTGATGCGGCGGATCGGTCAGCTGGCGGGGCTGGTTGCGGATGCCAAGCCGGACTGCCTCGTCACCATCGACAGCCCCGATTTTTCGCTGCGCGTCGCCAAAAAGGTGCGCGCCGCCAACCCGACGATCCCGATCGTCCACTATGTCTGCCCGAGCGTCTGGGCATGGCGGCCGGGCAGGGCGGTGGCGATGAAGCCGTATGTCGATCACATCCTGTGCATCCTGCCGTTCGAGGTGAAGGAGCTCGATAGGCTGGGTGGCCCGCCCGGCACCTATGTCGGCCATCGCCTGACGCATGATCCAGGCGTGCTGTCGGCCGCCAGGGCGCAGGCCCAGCCGCGTGATCTTTCACCAGACCGCGTGAAGACGCTGCTTGTCCTGCCCGGCTCGCGGCGCGGCGAGGTGCGGCGGCTGCTCGAGCCGTTCGGTGAGACCGTGTCGATGCTGCGGGCACGCGGGCATCGGCTTCGGCTGATGTTGCCGACGGTGCCGCATGTCGCGGACACCGTACGATCCGCGGTCACGCGCTGGGATGAAAAACCCGAGATTATCCTGGAGCCGGAACGCAAATGGCAGGCCTTCGGCAAGGCCGACGCGGCGTTGATCGCGTCCGGCACCGTCTCCCTGGAACTGGCACTGTCCGGCGTGCCGATGATCTCTTGCTACCGGCTCGACCCTGTCGCACGCGCCGTGGCGCGGTATTTCGTATCCGTCTGGTCGGCGCTGCTGCCCAACCTGATCTCGGATCGCGCGTTGATCCCGGAGTTCTACGACGAATACGTCAGACCGAACAATCTGGCACGCCAGCTGGAAGCGCTGTTGGCCGACAGTGGCATGCGCGCCTGGCAGAAAGACGGGTTCGCCGAGATTTCACGGCGCATGGCAACGGACAAACCGTCCGGTGAGATCGCGGCGCAGGTGGTGATGGGGTGTATCAAGCGAGTGAGTAGGCAGTAGTGAGTAGTGAGTAGTGAGTTAGCAAACTCTCCAACCTCACTACTCACTACTCACTACTCACTTGTCTCAGCGCTTGGCGATCGGCACGTAGTCGCGCTCCGGCGCACCGGTATAGAGCTGGCGCGGACGGCCGATCTTCTGGCGTGGATCCTCGATCATTTCCTTCCACTGGGCGATCCAGCCGACCGTGCGGGCCACCGCGAACAGCACGGTGAACATGGTGGTGGGGAAGCCCAGCGCCTTCAGCGTGATGCCGGAATAGAAGTCGACGTTCGGGTAGAGTTTCTTCTCGATGAAATAGGGATCGGTCAGCGCGATCTTTTCCAGTTCCATCGCGATGTCGAGCAGCGGATCGTCCTTGATGCCGAGTTCGCCCAGAACCTCATGCGCCGTCTTCTGCATGATCTTGGCACGCGGATCGTAGTTCTTGTAGACGCGGTGACCAAAACCCATCAGGCGGAATGGATCGTTCTTGTCCTTGGCGCGGGCGATGAATTCCGGGATGTGATCGACATGGCCGATCTCGCCCAGCATGTTGAGCGCCGCTTCGTTGGCGCCGCCATGGGCCGGACCCCACAGGCAAGCAATGCCGGCGGCGATGCAGGCGAACGGGTTGGCGCCCGAGGAGCCGGCGAGGCGAACGGTCGAGGTCGAAGCGTTCTGCTCATGATCGGCATGCAGGATGAAGATACGCTCCATGGCGCGCGCCAGCACCGGGTTGATCTTGTACTCCTCGCACGGCACCGCAAAGCACATGTGCAGGAAGTTTGCCGCGAAACCGAGATCGTTCTTCGGGTAAATAAAGGGCTGGCCGATGTGGTACTTGTAGGCCATGGCCGCGATCGTCGGCATTTTGGCGATCAGGCGCATGGAGGCAACCATGCGCTGGTACGGGTCGGAGATGTCGGTCGAGTCATGATAGAAGGCCGACAGCGCGCCAACCACGCCGCACATCACCGCCATCGGGTGCGCGTCGCGGCGGAAGCCGGTGAAAAAGCGCGACATCTGCTCGTGCACCATTGTGTGGCGCGTTACGCGGTAGTCGAAATCGTCCTTCTGCGCCTTGGTCGGCAATTCGCCGTAGAGCAGGAGGTAGCAGACTTCGAGGAAGTCGCCATGTTCGGCCAGCTGGTCGATCGGATAGCCCCGATGCAGGAGGATGCCGGCGTCGCCATCGATGAAGGTGATCTCCGACTCGCAGCTTGCCGTCGAGGTAAAGCCGGGGTCATAGGTGAAGGCGCCGGTGGTGCTGTAGAGCGAGGCGATGTCGATGACGTCAGGTCCGACCGAGCCGCTTCGCACCTTGAATTCGTGAGTCTTGCCGGCGAATTCCAGCGTTGCCGTGGCCTCTTGGCCGCCCACATCCAGTTTTTTCGCAGCTTCGGTCATTGCAAACTCCTTCTTGTTTCCTCATGCCGGCAAAGGCAAAATCCGCAGAGCGACACGTCGAAATCACCGCAATGCGCGTATTCGCCACCGCATTCTAGGAGGTGCGTGCCAGATTGGGCCAAGGCCTAATGTTGCACTGCGAAACCCGCCTTTCAATGCCAATCTTCTTGGGCCAGTTTGCTCCTAATCGATTTGATCCGCTACGCGCGCCAGGCTTTCCTCACGCCCCAGAACGGCAAGCACGTCGAATACGCCCGGTGACGTGCTCTTGCCGGTCAACGCAGCCCGCAACGGCTGGGCCACGGCGCCAAGCTTGTGCCCGCCAGCCAGCGCAAAGTCGCGGATCGCGGCCTCGGCCGTGGCCGCCGTCCAGTCGCCTGACAGCGACTTCAAAGCTTCGTGAGCGCCACGCAGGATCTTGCGCGCGTCGTCATTGAGCAGGAGTGCCGCCTTGTCGTCGATCGGCAGCGGCCGCGCGGCAAACAGGAAGGCGGCGCCGTCGACAAGCTCGACCAGCGTCTTGGCGCGCTCCTTCAGGCCCGGAAGTGCTGCCAGCAGCTGCGCCTTGTTCTTCTCGTTGAGCCGCGCCGCCATCGCCGGGCCGCCCTCCAGATAGGGCAAGGTGGCGATAAAGATATCGAACAGCTCGGTGTCGGCCATACGTCGCATATGCGCGCCGTTGATCGCTTCCAGCTTGGCGAAATCGAAGCGCGCCGCGCCCTTGTTGACGTCGCCAATGTCGAACCACGAGACCATGTCCTCGATCGACATGATCTCGTCGTCGCCATGGCTCCAGCCGAGCCGCGCAAGATAATTGAGCAGCGCCTCCGGCAGATAGCCCATGGCGCGATAGGCTTCGACGCCGAGCGCGCCATGGCGCTTCGACAGCTTGGCGCCGTCGGCGCCGTGAATCAGCGGGATATGCGACATCGACGGCACGTCCCAGCCCATGGCGTTGTAGATCACGGTCTGGCGGGCGGCGTTGGTCAGGTGATCGTCGCCACGGATGATGTGGGTGACGCCCATGTCGTGATCGTCGACGACGACGGCATGCATGTAGGTCGGGTTGCCGTCCGAACGCAGGATGATGAAGTCGTCGAGATCCTTGTTGGGGAAGCGCACGTCTCCCTGGACCCGGTCCTGCACCACCGTCTCGCCCTCGGCCGGTGCCTTGATGCGGATGGCGCCCCTGACGCCGGACGGCGCCTCCGACGGGTCGCGGTCACGCCAATGGCCGTTATAGCGTGGCGGTAGGCCCTTGGCGCGTGCAGCTTCGCGCATTGCCTCGAGCTCGGCTGAAGTCTCGTAGCTGTAATAGGCCTTGCCCAGGCGCACCAGCTCCTCGGCCACCTCGCGATGGCGCGGCGCGCGCTCGAATTGGGAGACCGCGTCACCGTCCCACGAAAGGCCAAGCCAGGTCAGGCCATCGAGAATGGCCGATGTGGCCGCATCGGTCGAACGCTCGCGATCGGTGTCCTCGATGCGCAGCAGCATCGTGCCGCCGGTATGCTTTGCATAGAGCCAGTTGAAGAGCGCCGTGCGCGCGCCGCCGATGTGCAGATAGCCGGTCGGCGAGGGGGCAAAACGGGTGATGACCTTGTCGGGCATGGAACTCTCGGAAAACGTCTGAAGCTGGGTGCAGAGCGTGCGGACTTTCGCGCGTTGCGCGTTCATGTAGCATAGGACGTCGAGGGCGCAAGGGGCAGACCCGATGACTGGACGAGGCCGGGGCTTGGATCGGGGCGAGGATGCCGCTATCGGCGTCAGCGAGCGATCCCTGTTTGCGGCGCCTGCGACGATCCCACTGCCATCTCCGCTCGTGGCTGCACCCGAAACCAGGTCGCTGCAGGCAGGTGGGCAGGCGCCGGCGCCGGCTCCTGCCGCGGGCAGGATCGTGCGCGTGCGCCGGCAAATCGGCCTGGTATCCTTGCCTCGCCTGCGCCATGGCGTGGCCCGGGCGGCGGAGCTTGAACTCGACCGGGGCATCGCGTTCCTGCTGGTGCCGGTCTGTCTGGCCGTTGGGGCGATCGCCTATTTCTCGCTGGCGTCCGAGCCCGACTTTGCAAAGCCCGTCGCGGTCGTGGTGCTGATGGCGGTCTGTGCCTTCGTCTCGCGTTCCTGGCCCAAAACCCATCTGTGTCTCATGGCAGTGCTGTTGTGCGCGCTGGGCCTGCTCGCGGCGAAGGTCGAAACATGGCGAGCCGGAACCCGGATGCTGGGTTCGGAAATCTCCACGCAACTGACCGGCCGCGTGGTCTCGCTCGAAGAGATGGAGAGCGGCCGCATCCGGCTGACCATGGACGTGATTTCGACCGCCCGGCCAAAACTGCGCTATGCGCCGGAAAGGGTCCGGCTTTCCGCACGCAAGATACCGCCGGGAATGACCGCCGGCTCGCTCATCACAGGCTACGCCAAACTGTTGCCGCCGACCGGCCCGGTGCGGCCGGACAGCTACGACTTCTCTTTCGACAGCTATTTCGCCGGCATCGGCGGCAGCGGCTTCTTTCTCGGCAATCCAACGGTTGTTTCCGCCGACGACGGTGAGATGCCGCTATCGGCTCGCCTTTTTTCAGGCATCGAAAATGCCCGCGAAGCCATCGCCGACCACATCAGGGGCAGCGTCGGCGGCGCTGAAGGCGAGATCGCGGCGGCGCTGATCGTCGGCGTGCGCGCCGGCATACCCGATGAAATCAATGAAGCGATGCGGCGTACCGGCATCTATCACATCATCTCTATTTCGGGACTGCATATGGCGCTTGTGGCCGGCACCATCATGGGTCTGCTGCGTGGTGCCTTCGCGCTGTTTCCAGACTTTTCCGCGCGCCGGCCGGTGAAGAAATACGCGGCCGCCGCCGCACTGTTCTCGATCGCCGCCTATCTCATCATTTCCGGTGTCGTCGTTGCCGCCGAACGCAGCTTCATCATGCTGGCGGTGATGCTGATTGCCGTCTTCTTCGATCGCGCTGCCCTGACCATGCGCAATCTGGCGATCTCGGCGATCGCCGTGATCCTGGTCTCGCCTCACGAGGTTGTCGGCCCGAGCTTTCAGATGTCGTTCGCCGCGACCGCGGCCCTGGTTGGCGCTTATGCCGGCTGGGCCGATCACCATGCAGGAAAGACGCGGCCACCGCCGCCAAAGCGTTCCCTGGCGGGATTCCTGACGCGAAAATTCCTGCTGGCGACAGGAGGATTGGCCATGACGTCCATTATCGCCGGCAGCGCCACGGCACTGTTTGCCATCTGGCATTTCCAGCGGGTATCGCCGCTCAGCCTGTTCGCCAATCTGGCCGTGATGCCGATCGTGTCGGTCGTGATGTTCCTGGCCGTCGCCAGCGCCCTGCTGATGCCATTCGGACTGGATTGGCCGGCTCTCTACCTTATGGGCAAGGGCCTGACAGCAATGATCGCCGTGTCGGCGTGGATATCGGAGCGCTCTCCGGTCGATGGAGTCGGGCTGATTTCGCAGCAATCCGTGCTGCTGGTCACCGTCGCGCTGGTTATCGCGACGATGGCGACGACATGGCTGCGGTTCGCGGCGCTGCCATTCGCGCTTGCCGGCCTGTTGACTGTGTCGCACACGCGCGCGCCCGATGTGCTGATCTCGGAAGATGCGCGGCTGGTCGCGCTGCCGATCGGCAATGGCGAACTGGCCGTCAACCAGGAACGTCCGAACGAATTCGCAACCGACAACTGGAAGCGCGCCCTGATCTCCGAAACAATCGTCAAACCGGAAATGTTCGACACGACAGACGGGCAATTCGATGTTGCCAGTCCCACCGACCTGCCGCCAGGATCGCCTTTCTACTGCCGCGAAGGCCTGTGCCTTGCCAGGCACCCTTCCGGCGCGATCATTGCCTATGTCGAGGACCGCAAGACCACCTGGAAAGCCTGCGCTTTCGCCGACCTGATCATCGTCAATGACGCAACCGCCTATGACGTCTGCCACAATCCACTGGTTCTCGTCGTCACCAAACGGCAGCTCGCCCGCAAGGGAAGCGCTGCCGTCTTCTTCAATCCCCAGTCGGCCACGACCCGGGCCGCGATCGCATTCGCCGTCGACGGACCATACCGGCCCTGGCACGAACAGCGAAAATTCTCACGCGAGGCGAGGGGGCTGCCGCCGTACAAAAAACCCGACAAGCCCGATGGCAAGCCGGCTCAGTAGCGCCTGATCAACCCGACCAGCTTGCCTTGTACCTTGACCCTGTCCGGCCCGAAAATGCGTGTTTCGTAGGCTGGATTGGCGGCCTCGAGCGCGATCGAAGCGCCTTTGCGGCGGAACCGCTTCAGCGTCGCTTCCTCTTCGTCGACCAGTGCCACGATAATTTCGCCCGGGCTTGCCGTGTCGGCATTGCGGATAATGACCGTGTCTCCATCGAAGATACCGGCCTCGATCATCGAGTCGCCCTTGACCTCCAGCGCATAGTGCTCGCCGCCCATGATCATGTCCGGCGGCACCGAGATCGAATGCGTCTGATGCTGGATGGCATCGATCGGCACACCGGCGGCGATACGGCCCATGACCGGGATGGACACGGCTGAAACCGCATCGTCGTCGTTGCCGGCCGCGGGCAGGCGCGAAGGCGCAGCGGCCGGCCTGATCTGGCGTCCGGCGCTGCCTTGGCCAAGGCTGCCTTGGATGATGCTTGGCGAGAACTTCTTTGCCGCATTGAGGCCCGGCGCGATCGAGTCCGGCAGCCGCAGCACTTCCAGCGCGCGTGCCCGATTGGGTAGCCGGCGAATGAAGCCGCGCTCCTCCAGCGCCGTGATCAGGCGATGGATCCCCGACTTGGAGGCAAGATCGAGTGCTTCCTTCATCTCGTCGAAGGAAGGCGGTATCCCGCTTTCCTTGAGCCGTTCGTGGATGAACATCAGCAGTTCATGTTGCTTGCGTGTCAGCATGGCGGCCCCCAAGACATTGAACGAAAGGTTGAACCAGAATCGAAAAAACAAACCCAGAACAAACACTATCTGTTCCAGTTGTGTTCTGCAACCGTTTAAAGTTTAATGAATTTGTTAAGGGGTCGGAAGTTTTTTGCCCGCGACGGCGGGCAGCAACCAGCCCTTTCCGCCATCGGCAGGCGCATTGAAATCGTTTTGGTTAATGGCCTGTGGCCCATCCGCCGACGAGGCTTTGGCATCAGCTAGTTGGAAGGTTCTCCTCGGGGGGACGTATAATTCGCGGAGCCATTATTCGCGGAACGAAACGAAACCAAAATGCCAACGATTGGTAGCTTCGGGCGGCCATGGATCCGGGCGTTCGGCGCACCGGCCAGCGCGTTCGAATAGGCGTCGCTGAGGTTATCCCGAACCCGCCTTCAAGCTGCCGGCGCGAGCGGCGTATCTGGTAGCGCCGCTGTCTTCGCTGTGGACATAGACGTGCAGTGTGTAGCCGATATGCGCCGTCATCAGCGCCTTGGCCCGCTCGATGTCACGGTCGAGCGCCGCTTCCATGATCGCGGTATGGTGTTCGATCGCAATCGCTTCGCGCAGCGCTTCGATTGCCTCTTCATAGCCATCCTTGAGGCCGGCCGCGGCCCGCAGTGTCGGCGCCAGACCAAGAAAGCGATGATGCCGGCGCAGCTGATCCGAGATCGTCGAGCGGAACCGCAACAGCCAGTCGCATGTGGCGGCGCTCAGCAGCGCCGCATGGAAGGCCTCGTGGTTCTCGTCCCATCTGTCGACGGCCGCGTCCGAGGGATCGTCGACCGCCGTCTTGCAACGCGAGAGCCGGTAGTAGGCGGTGACCACGGCATCCTCCCACTCCCTGCCGCCTTTTTCCATCGATTCGAGGAACAGGGGTATCTCGACCACCATCCTGGCGCGTGCCAGATCCTCCAGCTCGGCCCGCGACACCGGAGCCACGGCAAAACCACGATTGCTGATGGCGGTGACCAGGCGTTCGGCCTCGAGCCGCGACAGGGCTTCGCGCAACGGTGTCCAGCCGACGCCATAGGTGCCGCGCAGCGCACTCAGTTTGAGCGGGGCGCCGGGCATGAGGCGCGTGGTCAGGATGTCGCGCCGCAACAGCTGATAGGCGGCTTCCGTTTTTGTGGAACTCGTTTCATCCCGCATGGTGATCAATCCGTCGTCTGGCGAAAGTATATATGATATTGGGTCACAGCAACAATTATATATAATGTTTGACACAGACCGGCGGACTCACCATGATCGCCGTAGCCGCCGCGTTTCCAAGCGGCCCTGATCAAATCTGGGAGGAAATGATGTTGAAGTCGAAATCCGCTTGGTTGTCGGGCTTGGCCCTGGCAGGCGCATTGATGGTCAGTGCCGGCAGTGCCGCGGCCGATCAGATCCGTATCGGCATTGCCAATTTCGGCGAGCATCCGCAATTGAACGCCGCCATAGCCGGCTTCAAGAAGGCGCTGACGGATAACGGCTTCGTCGAGGGCAAGGACGTCGTCTACACGGAGAGCCACACCAATTTCGATGCGTCGCTGGTGCCGCAGATGATCGCCAAGCTGCAGGCCGAGCAGCCCAAGCTGATCTACACCATCACCACGCCGGTCTCACAGATCGCCAAGAAAGCGCTCGCCGGTTCCGGCATTCCGATCGTTTTTGCCGCGGTCACCGATCCGGTGGCGGCCAAGCTGGTGCCGTCATGGGACGCCGGAGACGAAGGCATGACCGGCGCCAGCGATCTGCAGGACGTCGCCGCGGTGATGGCCTTCACCAAGAAGCTGCTGCCGAACGCCAAGCGCTTCGGCGTGCCTTATAATCCCGGTGAGGCCAATGACGTTGCCTTGGTCGAAAAGATCAAGGCGGCGGCACCGGCCGCCGGTTTCGAGGTGGTGGAGGTCGGCATCGACAACGTCAATGACATCCAGCAACGCATCGCTTCGCTCGCCGGCAAGGCCGACGTGATCTACGGCCCGGCCTCGAACCTGATCCAGCCGGCGATCGCCGCTGTCTCCGCGGCCGCGCGCCAGGCCGGTATCCCGGTCGTCAACTCCGATGACAGTGCGGTCCGTAACGGCACCGTGCCGGCGAGCTTCGCGGTCAATTACACGCAGGTCGGCGTCAACGCCGGCAACATCGCCGCCGAGATCCTCAAGGGCAAGGATCCCAAGACGATCGCGCCGTCGCGCCCGGCCTACAAGGACCACATGGCAACGATCTCGCGCAAGGCGATGGCCGCGTTCGGCATCGAGATACCGGCTTCAATGGCCGATTGCGGCTGCATCGTCGACTAACATCGGAACTGCCGGGGTGACGGCGTCGGCGCCGCTATCCCGAGGTCAGGGAGAAACGATGCTCGAGATTCGATCCGCGCGCAAAGTGTTCTACAAGGGCCAGGCCGACGAGAAGGTCGCGCTGGACGGTCTCAGCCTGTCCTTGGCCACCGGAGAGTTCGGCATCGTCATCGGCTCCAACGGGGCCGGCAAGAGCAGCATGCTCAACGCCATTTCCGGCGCCCTGATCCTCGATT
The DNA here is from genome assembly GCF_020164995.1 of Mesorhizobium sp. CO1-1-11. NCBI lineage: Bacteria > Pseudomonadati > Pseudomonadota > Alphaproteobacteria > Hyphomicrobiales > Phyllobacteriaceae > Mesorhizobium > Mesorhizobium sp. CO1-1-11. The sequence continues at coordinate 101,055 of NZ_JAIUHE010000022.1, read as the reverse complement.
CCGGCCAGATCCTGATCAACGGCGCCGACGTGACTGCAATGCCGGTGCACAAGCGCGCCGCGAAACTGGCGCGCGTGTTCCAGGACCCGATGCGCGGCACCGCCGCCAGCATGACGGTTGCGGAAAACATGCTGCTGGCCGATTTGCGTAGCCAAAAGCGCACCTTGCGCCCGGGGCTGAACACCACCCGGCTTGCGTCCTACAGGGAACGACTGTCGATACTGGGTCTCGGTTTGGAAAATCGTCTCGACACGCGCGTCGACCTGCTCTCCGGCGGGCAGCGGCAATCCTTGTCGCTGATCATGGCGGTCGGCGGATCGCCGGACTTGCTGCTGCTCGACGAGCATACCGCGGCCCTCGACCCGCGCACGGCCGAAATCGTCATGCAAGCGACCGTGCGCGCCGTCAACGCGCTGAAACTGACGACTTTGATGGTGACCCACAACATGCAACACGCCGTCGATTATGGCAGCCGGGTGATCATGCTCGATGCGGGCCGGGTGCTCCTGGAAGTCGCCGGGCAGGAGAAGGCGAGGGTCACGGTTATCGATCTGATCGGCCATTTCTCGGTCAAGACCGATCGCATGTTGCTGGCGAGCTGATCATCATGGGGTTTGTTGGGGACGTTCTCACCAGCTTCGTCGCGATCATGCCGGTCACCCTGGCGCAAAGCCTGATCCTGGCCTTTGTCGTGCTCGGGATCATGATCCCGTTTCGCATGCTGAATTTTCCCGATCTCACCAGCGAAGGCGCTTTTCCGCTGGGCGGCTGCGTCTGCGGCGTTCTCCTTGCCGCCGGCGCATCGCCGCTGATGGGCGTTGCTGCCGCCCTTGTCGCCGGCTTCGCGGCGGGCTGCTGCACCGCCTTCATCCATCTGCGCTTCCGCATCCACACGCTGCTTGCGGGCATCCTGATGATGACGATGCTCTACAGCATCAACCTTCGCATTATGGGCAAGTCCAACCTGTCCGTCTTCGGTTCGCCCTCGGTGTTCGACTGGGTGCCGTTCGCGCGGCCGGGTTTCCCCGCCAGCAAGATTGTCGTCGCGGGTCTCCTCGCGCTTGCCGCCTTCATGCTGCTCTACATGTTCTTCAGGACCGAGAAGGGGACCGCCGTGCGCGCCGTGGGCGCCAATCCTGACATGGCCGAAGCGCAAGGCATCAATGTCTGGGCCGCGACCATAGGCGGTGTCGGGCTGGCCAGCGCTTTTTCGGCGTCAAGCGGTGCGCTGATGGTGCAGTCGCAAGGGTTCGCCGACGTCAATATGGGCCTGGGAATTCTCATCAACGGCCTTGCCGCGCTGATGATCGGCGAAGCCGTCGTCGGCAAGCAAACAGTGTGGCGGCAATTGCTGGCGCCCTTCGCCGGCGCGATCATCTACTACCAGCTGGTGTCGTTCTGCCTGGCGGCCGGCATGCCGCCGCCTGACCTGAAGCTTGCCACGGGCCTGTTCGTACTGGCCATGCTTGCCTTGCCCAGCCTCAAGCGCAGCCGGGGGCCCGCACCGGTTCGCGAAGCGATTCGTGAGTAACCCGGCGTGAATGACCAAGGCGTGAATAACCAGGGAATGTCACAAATGATGCCTACGACGCTCGATCTCGCAGCCGTCGATGCCATGGATGCGGCGGACCCGCTGCGTGCCATGCGCGACCGGTTCATCTTGCCGGAAGGCGTGATCTACCTCGACGGCAATTCACTCGGCGCCGCGGCACCCGCCGTCTTCGACGAGCTGCGGAAAGCCGCGACCCAGGAGTGGGCGCAGGATCTGATCCGTGCCTGGAACACCGCCGGCTGGTTCGACATGCCGGTCGCGCTCGGCGACCAACTGGGGCGGCTGATAGGCGCGGCGACCGGCCAGACGGTGGTCTGCGATACGACCTCGATCAACATCTACAAGGTGCTGCATGCCGCACTCGGCATGCGGCCGGACCGCTCGGTCATCGTCGCCGAGGGCGACAGCTTTCCAACCGATCTCTACATGGCCGAAGGCGTGGCCTCGACGCGCCCCGGCACGGTGTTGCGGCTTGAGGGCGTTGATGCGCCGACCATTGAGGAGCTGATCGACGAGCGCGTTGCGGTCATCCTGATCAACCACGTCAACTACAAGTCCGGCCAGCTGCGCGACATGGCGGCACTGACATGCAAGGCCCATCAGGTCGGAGCGCTGATCGTCTGGGATCTCTGCCACACCGCCGGCGCGCTGCCTGTCGAGCTCGACAGCGCCAATGCCGATTTCGCCATCGGCTGCACCTACAAATATCTCAATGGCGGCCCGGGCGCGCCGGCCTTCATCTACGCCGCCGAGCGTCATCACGATAAAGTCCAGCAGCCGCTCAGCGGTTGGTGGGGCCATGCGCGGCCCTTCGCCTTCGAGCAGGGTTATGCGGCCGGCAGCGGTATCCGCCGGTTCCTGTGCGGCACGCAGCCGGTGTTATCGATGCGGGCGCTGAAGGGGGCGCTGGATATCTGGGACGATGTCGACATGGCGACGGTGCGCAAGAAGAGCATCGCGCTCACCGACCTGTTCATCCAGCTCGTCGAGACCAGATGCGGCGCCTACGGCCTGGAGCTGGAAAGCCCGCGCGACGGCAATCAGCGTGGCAGCCAGGTGTCCTTCCTCCATCCCAACGGTTACCAGGTGATGCGGGCCTTGATCGAGCGCGGTGTGATCGGCGATTTCCGTGCGCCGTCGACGATCCGCTTCGGCTTCACCCCGCTCTATGTCGGCTACGCCGATGTATGGCAGGCGGTCGAAGTCCTGGAAGATATCCTGCGCACTGGCGCCTGGCAGTATGCACGCTTCGCGGTCAAGACGGCAGTGACCTGAAGCCGGCGCGAAGTCGGGAAAAGTGTGACACGGTTTCCCACAGGAATTGCGTCAGACGAGAGTTCAGAGCCGGGTGCGAACCGTCCACAGTTCCGGAAACAGGACGACTTCGAGCATCTTCTTGAGATAGGAGGCGCCCGACGTGCCGCCGGTGCCGCGCTTCAGGCCGATGATGCGCTCGACGGTGGTGACGTGGTTGAAGCGCCAGCGGCGGAAATAGTCCTCGAAGTCGACCAGCTTCTCGGCCAGTTCATAAAACATCCAGTAGCGCTGTGGATCGCGGTACACCGTCTGCCAGGCGACCAGGACTTCTTCGTTCCCGGTCCGCGTCTCGCGCCAATCCGTGCGCTTTGCGTCCGCCCCGATGTCGAAGCCATTGCGGGCCAGAAGCAGCAGCGCTTCATCGTAGAGCGACGGCTCGGCCAGGATCGCCTCCAGCTTCTGGCTGAGGTCCGGCCGGTGCTTGTGCGGCCCGAGCATGGCGAGGTTGCGGTTACCGGCCATGAACTCGATGGCGCGATACTGCCAGGACTGGAAACCCGAGGACTGGCCGAGCGCGTCGCGGAACTCGGTGTATTCGCTGGGCGTCATCGTGCGCAGCACGTCCCAGGCATTGTTCAACTGCTCGAAAATGCGGGCGACACGCGACAGCATCTTAAAGCTCGGTTCGAGGCGGTCGGCACGGATCGAGCGGATCGCCGCGCCAATCTCGTGCAAAGCGAGTTTCATCCACAATTCCGATGTCTGGTGCTGGATGATGAACAGCATTTCGTCATGCGCCGAGGACAGCGGTGTCTGGGCCTCCAGCACTTTCTCCAGGTGCAGATAGTCGCTGTAGGACATGCGCTCCTTGAACGACATCTCTGCGCCTTCAGAGGCCGGATCGTAAGGCTCGCTCAATTGATCTTCTCCGTGCGCAGCCGAAACCGCTGGATCTTGCCGGTCTGGGTCTTCGGCAGAGCGGCGATGAATTTGACCGATCGGGGATATTTGTAGGGCGCGATGGCTGCCTTGACGTGGTCCTGCAGGCGCTTGACGGTCATTGCGTCTGGCGGGACGCCTTGCACCAGCACGACATGCGCTTCGACGATCTGGCCGCGCTCGCCATCCTCGGCACCGATGACCGCGCATTCGGCGACATCGGGATGCGACAGCAGCGCCGCCTCGACCTCGGGTCCGGCGATGTTGTAGCCGGCGCTGACGATCATGTCGTCGGAACGCGCGGCGAAGTGGAAGAAGCCGTCCTCATCCTGCGTGAAGGTATCGCCGGTGAGGTTCCAGCCGTCGCGCACATAGTCCTTCTGCCTGTCATCGGCCATGTAGCGGCAGCCGGTCGGCCCGCGCACCGCCAGCCGTCCGGTCTCGCCACGCGGCACCTCGCGCATCTCCTCGTCGACGATGCGCGCCTCGTAACCGCCCACCGGCTTGCCCGTCGAAGCGGGCTTCCTGTCGTCAAAGCGGTTGGAGATGAAGATGTGCAGCATTTCGGTGGCGCCGATGCCGTCAAGGATAGGCTTGCCGGTCTTTCGCGTCCACTCTTCGAAGACCGGGGCCGGCAAGGTCTCGCCGGCCGAGACGGCAACGCGCAATGATGACAGATCGGCGCCTTCGTCCATGGCCTTCAGCATGGCCCGGTAGGCGGTCGGCGCGGTGAAGGAAATGGTCGCTTTGTAGGTCTCGATGATGTGGACCATGTTGGGTGGCGTCGCCTGTTCCAGAAGCGTTGCCGCCGCGCCGAAGCGCAGGGGGAAGATGGCAAGCCCGCCAAGGCCGAAAGTGAAGGCGAGCGGCGGCGAGCCGACGAAGATGTCGTCGGGCGTCACCTGCAGGACTTCACGGGCGTAGGCATCGGCGATGATCAGCAGGTCGCGGTGGAAATGCATCGTCGCCTTCGGCACGCCGGTCGTGCCCGAAGTGAAGCCGAGCAGGGCGACATCGTCGCGGCCGGTGCTGACGGCGGTGAAGGTAACCGGCTTGTCGAGGGCGGCGCGGTCGAGCTCGGCGTCATGGTTGGCGGTGCCGTCGAAGCCGATCACCTGCTTCAGGAACGCGCTGTCCTTGGCGCAGGCGGTCATCTCGTCCATCAGCCTGGTGTCGCAGAGCGCGGTCGTGATCTCGGCCTTGTCGACGATCTTGGTGAGTTCACCGGCGCGCAACATCGGCATGGTGTTGACGACGACAGCACCGACCTTGGTGGCGGCCAGCCAGCAGGCGACCATTGCCGGGTTGTTGGCGGAGCGGATCAGCACCCGGTTCCCCGGCTTGACGCCGTAGTTCTCGACCAGCGCATGGGCGAGCCGGTTCGTCCAGTCGGATAGTTCCTTGTAGGTGCGGCGGCGGCCATTGCCGATCAGCGCGGTATGGTCACCAAGGCCCTTCTCGACGAGCCTGTCGGTCAATTCGACACCGGCATTCAGGTGTTCTGGATAGTCGAAGCCGTCGAGCAGGAAGTCGGGCCATTGCTCCGGCGGCGGCAGATTATCGCGGGTGAACGTGTCGGTATGCGCTGAAGGCCCAAGCATGTCGCCGCTGTCCCTGTCTGCCGCCGGCCAGCGCGCGAGGCACGTGGCGGGAGGCGGTGGATCTGAATTCCTGTCTCTCGCGGAAGGCTTCGTGCGGCCGGCTACACCCTTGTCGACATGTCACCGGAAAGGTGACTATCGGCGGGTTCGGACGGCACAGCGGACCTCCCATTTTGTCGGCTGTTCCGAAGGCAGGATCGCACCAGTCGAAATTTGTTTCAAGCCTAAAATGTTTCACCCCAAAGCCTTGACGCACGGTATGGTGGCGGCCATTGCTAGCACTGAGACGACGCTGTTCGGGGAGGGTGCCGATGCTCGACCATCGCATTGCCGATTGGGACAATGCCTATGCCAACGGCGCGAATATTGCCGGCAGCGACCGTTGGCCGGCCGCCTGGTCGGGACCAGCGCAAGCGTTCCGTGACGCACTGTCGGGGGAGGGCCGGGCACGGTTCGACATCGCGTATGGCGATCGGCCGCGCAACCGGCTCGACCTTTTCCTGCCGGAGACCACGCCCAAGGGGCTCGTCGTGTTCATCCATGGCGGCTACTGGCTGGAGTCCGATAAAAGCGGATGGTCGCATCTCGCCAAGGGCGCGGTCGGCAACGGCTTTGCGGTGGCTATGCCTTCCTACACGCTGTGCCCGGACATCCGCATTGCCGGCATTGTCAGCGAAATCGGGGCGGCGATCGGCAAAGCGGCGGCAATGGTCGGGGGACCGCTGATGTTGACCGGACATTCGGCCGGTGGACATCTCGCCAGCCGCATGGTGACCACAACCACACCGCTCGCCACCGATGTCGTGCGGCGCATACGCCACGTCGTTTCGATTTCCGGCTTGCATGATTTGCGCCCGCTGATGCGCACCGGCATGAACGCCGTGCTGAAAATCGATGAGCATGAGGCGCTGACGGAAAGCCCGGCACTGCTGCGGCCAATCGATGGTGCCCGCATCACCTGCTGGGCCGGCGGCGGCGAGCGCTCGGAGTTCCTGCGACAGAATGCGTTGCTGGCCAACATCTGGACCGGGCTTGGCGCCACCACCAGTGCCGTGGTCGAGCCCGACCGGCATCACTACGATGTAGTTGATGGCCTGGCCGATCCGGCGCATGCATTGACGCGGACCTTGATCTCGGAATAAGCCCTGTGATCAGTAAGTTATTACGAAATACTTCAGCGCAACATCAGAACGCTGCAAGCGTCGCCCGCAGCGGATGCAGGGGCAAAAGGCGCGCGAACGACCAGTCCGTTGGCATCGGCCAGCATCCTCAGCATCGAGGAATCCTGGATGCCGAACGGCGTCGCCACCAGTTCGCCGTCATCCTCCCTGACCACCGCCCTCACATAATCCTGGCGCAGGTCATTGGCCGCCATTGCGGCGCCCAGCCGTGCCGGGCGGATATCCTGACGATGGTCGCGACCGCCCAGCCTTGCCAGAAGCGGCTTCAGGAACAATTGCGAGCAGACCAGGCTTGCTACCGGATTACCGGGCAGGCCGATGCATCTGATATCGCCGAGGCGCCCGAACATCAGCGGCTTGCCGGGACGCATGGCGATCTTCCAGAAGCCGAGCGTCATGCCTTCGCCGGTCAGCACGTCATGAACCAGGTCGTGGTCGCCGACCGATGCGCCGCCCAGCGTGACGATGACATCGGCACCCGCCGCGACCGCTTTCCTGACCAGGCCGGCGATGTCGTCCTTGCGGTCGGCGGCGATCCCGAGATCGAGCGCACAGGCACCGACCGATTGTGCCGCCGCGGCGACGCCGTAGGCGTTGGACGAGATGATCTGGTCAGGCCCGAGTTCGCTGCCGGGCGGCAACAACTCGTCACCGGTGGCGATGATGGCGACCAGCGGCCGTTTCACCACGCCTACTCGGGGATGATTGGCCGATGCCGCCAGCGACAGTGCCGCCGGGTCGAGCACGCGCCCGGTCTCCAGCAGCACGTCGCCCTTGGAAAAATCGAGGCCGACGCGGCGAATGTTACGCCACACGGCGGTGGGCTCGATCACTTCGATGTTGCCGCCGCCGAGATCCCGGACGTTTTCCTGGATGACGATGGTGTCGGCGCCGTCAGGCAGCGGTGCGCCGGTGAAGATACGCACTGCCTGTGCCTGGCCGACCGCGCCGTCAAAGCCGCGTCCGGCCGGCGCCATGCCGATCACCGAGAGTTTCGACGGCACCGACGCGACATCGGCGGCTCGCACCGCATAGCCGTCCATGGCCGAAGCGTTGAAGGGCGGCTGGGTGCGCAGCGCCATGACCGGCTCCGCCAGCACACGATCGATCGCCTCGATGAGCGGGACGCTTTCGCCGGCCAGCGGCACGGCGCCGTCGAGCAGGCGCTCGAGCGCGTCGGCGACCGGAACCAGTGCCATCAGAGCCCTGCCTTGTAGTCGCCGGACTTGCCGCCGGTCTTTTCGACCAGCCGTATGCCGGAGATGACCATGGCGCGGTCAACCGCCTTGGCCATGTCGTAAATGGTCAGGCAGGCCACCGAGGCTGCCGTCAATGCTTCCATTTCGACGCCGGTCTTGCCGGTGACGCGTGCAAGGGCGGTGACCTTCAGGCCGGGCAGAGTATGGTCAGGCTCTATGTCGACGGAAACCTTGGTCAGCAGCAGGGGGTGGCAGAGCGGGATCAACTCATGGGTCTTCTTCGCCGCCATGATGCCGGCGATGCGCGCCGTGCCGAGCACATCGCCTTTTTTGGCATTGCCGGCGAGGATGGTCTTCAACGTCTCTGGCTGCATCGAGACGAAACCCTCGGCGATCGCGGTGCGCGTCGTCTCGTCCTTGCCGCCGACATCGACCATGTTGGCCTCGCCCTGTGCGCCAAGATGGGTGAGAGCGCCTGTCATCGTCAAATCGCCATAGAGCGACGTGCGTCCATTCGGACGCACAGAGTGCGCTCTGTCACTTTGACTCTATGCATCGTGCTCTCCGAAAATCGATTCCGATTTTCGACCCGCATCGGACGCCTTGCCCGTGAGCAGCGAGCGCGTTGCAGCGGTCACGTCCCGTTGGCGCATCAAGCTCTCGCCCACCAGGAAGGCCCCGATGTCCATCCTTTGCAGTCTAAGGCAATCGTCATGCGAGAAAATGCCGCTTTCGCTGACCAGCAAATGACCCCCCGGCACCATCGCCCGCAGCCGCTCCGACGTATCGAGGCTGGTCTCGAATGTCCGCAGATTGCGGTTGTTGATGCCGATCAATTGCGATGACAGTTTCAGCGCTCGCTCGGTCTCGGCTTCATCGTGCACCTCGATCAGGGCGTCCATGCCGAGCTCGAACGCAGTCGATTCGAGTTGGCTGGCCATGGCATCATCGACGCTGGCCATGATGATCAAAATGGCGTCCGCGCCCCAGGCCCGCGCCTCGTAGACCTGGTAGGGATCGAACAGGAAATCCTTGCGCAGGGCGGGCAGCGTCACGGCCGCTCGCGCCTCGGCCAGAAACTCCGGTGCGCCCTGAAAGGAGGGCGCATCGGTCAGCACGGAAAGACAGGCCGCGCCGCCTTTTTCATAGGCCCTGGCCAGGCTCGGCGGATCGAAATCGGCACGGATCAACCCTTTGGACGGACTTGCCTTCTTGATCTCGGCGATCAGTGCGAAGCCACCCGATCCGCGCTTCGCTTCGAGCGCGGCGAGGAACCCGCGCGGCGCGTCGGCGTCCTTCGCGCGCGCCTTGATCTCTGCCAGCGGCACGCTTGCCTTGGCGGCGGCGATCTCGTCGCGCTTGTAGGCTTCGATCTTGCGCAGAATGTCAGACACGGTTCACCCGTTCGAAATCTCGACCAGGCGGTCGAGCACCTGCAGCGCCCGGCCGCTGTCGATGGCCTGTGCGGCAATGGCGATGCCATCACCGAGCGTCGTCGCCTTGCCCGCAATCACCAGTCCGGCGCCGGCATTCATCAAAACCGTGTCGCGATAGGCGCCGGCGGCCCCGCCTAGCATATCGCGCAAGGCCTTGGCATTGTAGGCGGCATCACCGCCACGCAACTCATCCTTGGTATGACGCTTCAGTCCAACCTCTTCCGGGGTCAGCGTGAAGCTGCGGATTTCGCCGCCAACCAGTTCAGCTACCTGTGTCTCGCCTGTGGTGGTGATCTCGTCATAACCATCGCCGTGGGCGACCCAGGCATGCTCGGTGCCGAGCGCCTTCAGCGTTTGGGCCACCGGCATGATCCATTCCGGCATGAACACGCCGACCATCTGCCGCCTGACGCTAGCCGGGTTCGAAAGCGGGCCGAGCAGGTTGAAGATGGTGCGCGTACCAAGCTCGCCACGAACCGGACCGACATGCTTCATAGCCGGATGGTGCGCCGGCGCGAACATGAAGCCGACGCCGGCTTCATGGATGCACTTGCCGATTAGCTCCGGCGCGATGTCGATCCTGACGCCAAGGGCAATCAGCACGTCGGCCGCGCCGGTCAGCGAGGACAGGCCGCGATTGCCGTGCTTGGCGACCGGCACGCCGCTGCCGGCAATGACAAAGGCGGAAGCCGTCGAGATGTTGACCGAATGCGAATTATCGCCACCGGTGCCGACGATGTCGATGGCGCCGTCAGGAGCATCGACGCGCAGCATCTTGGCGCGCATCGTGGCGACAGCGCCCGAAATCTCGCTCACCGCCTCGCCGCGTACGCGCAACGCCATCAGGAAGCCGCCGATCTGCCCTGGAGTCGCATCGCCCGACATGATGATGTCAAAGGCCTCGCACGCCTCCTCGAAGGACAGGGCGGTGCCGGTCGCGACCTTGGCGATATGGGTTTTCAGCGCGCTCATCTTGTCGAGGCTTGGGCAACGGCGGCCTGGTCGACGCGGACGTCGTACTGCGTCTGCAACTGCGCCACCAACTGGTCGAGCAGGTCGTCGGACATGCCGGAGGTGAATGATTTCTGCGCGTCGTCCGGCACCGAGCTGGCGTCGGCGCCGGCCGGTTCGAACACTTCGGCGACCTTGAACAGGATCTGGCCGTCGCCGGTGGGCGAGGGGATCAATCCGGTGCCGCCTTCGCCGACGCCGAACATGACGGCGGCGCCTTCCTTGCCGAAATCGGCATCGTCGGCTTCGCGCTTCAAGCCGCGCTTGGTCTGCTTCTCCAGCTTGAGTTCGCCGGCGATGACGTCGAGCGTGGTGCCGGCCTTGAGGCGCTTCTCGAGTTCGTCCGCCTTGGCGGCGAGCCGCTTGGCGGTCTCGGCCGCCGTCCAGTCGGCGACAACCTTTTGGCGCACCTCATCAAGAGTGCGGTCGCGGGCCGGTGTGATCGAACCGACCTCATAGAAGACAAAGCCGTTGTCCGCTGTGGTCAGCGCCTCGTTTTCGGTGTTCGGTTCCGCATCGAAGACGGCCTTGATCAGCGCCGGCGATTCCGGCAGGTCCTTGACGATGGAGCCATCGGGCCTCAGGCCGTTGCGATCGATGGCGTCGATGGTGATGTCCTTAAGCTTCAATTTGGCGGCGGCATCGGCCAGCGAACTGCCCGATGCGCGGGTGTCTTCATAATTGTCGTGCACATCCAGAAGGATGCGGCTTGCCTCGCCCAGCGCCAGATCCTTGCGGATCTGGTCCGACACTTCGGCGAGCGGCTTCACCACCTCGGGCTTGATCTCGGTCACGCGCAGCAGCACCGGACCGAAGGCGCCCTGCACGACCTGGCTGACTTCGTTGGCGTTGAGCGCGAAGGCGGCATCGGCAACCGCCTTGTCGGCGATCTTGTCCTTGGCGAGCGTGCCAAGCAGCGTGTCGGCCGGGGTCTTGCCCTCGGCGGTCACCAGCTTGTCGAAGGTAGCGCCGGCCTTGAGCGAATCGAGCGCCGCCTTGGCGGCATCCGGTGTCTTGAACACAAGCTGCTCGATGGTGCGCATTTCGGGCGTGGTGTAGCGTGACTTGTTCTTGTTGTAGTCGTCACTGACCTGCTGGTCGGTGACCGCGGTCGTATCCATTATGTCCGCCGGTTCGAGGCGAACATACGAGAATTTGCGGTATTCAGGTGCGGCGTAGCTCTTCTTGTTGGCCTCGAAATAGGCCTGAAGCACGCTGTCGCTCGGCGCCGCGATCGGCTCGACCAGCGCCTTCGGCAAAGTCAAATAGTCGACGGTGCGGTCTTCACCGCGGTAGAGCGCGACCGCCTTGAAGAACGTGTCCGGCGCCTTGAGGCCGTCCGAGACCGCCTCGACGATCTGCTGGCGCACCGCTACCTGGGCACGGTTCTTCAGATAATCCTCGGGCCGCATGCCGACCTGGTGCAGCATGTAGTCGAATGTCCTTCGGTCGAACTGACCGCCAGGGCCCTTGAAAGCCGGGTCTTCGCGGGTGAGTTCGGCCAGCCGATCCTTGGAAAGGCCGAGGCCGAGCTTGCGTGCCTGCTCGTCGAGGACGGCACCGGAAACGAGTTGCGCCAGCACCTGGTTGTCGATGCCGAGCGCCTTTGCCTGTTCATGCGTGAGGCGCTGACCAAACTGCTGCGACATGACGGCGAGCTGGCGGTCATAGGCGAGGCGGTATTCGTTGATCGATACCTTGGTGCCGCCGGCCGTTATTACCGAATCGTGGCCCGCGAAGCCGCCCATCAGCCGTCCGGAGATGCCCCAGGCGGCGAAACTGACCACCAGCAGCGAAAGCAATGTCTTCGCGACCCAGGTACCCGCCGCGCTTCTCAATATACCAAGCATGGTTACTTCCGATTTATGCGCATTTTCGCATGCGCCGAGTCTGAACCAAGCGCAATAGCGCCCTTCCTGCCCACTGTCGATTGCTTTGTGGCCTGATTTTGGTAGTGAGGGCCAGAGCTTGATATCGCCCGGAGAAGCACACCATGACACCAGGAATTCGCCCGCTTGTCGCCGGCAACTGGAAAATGAACGGCACCAGCGCCTCGCTGAACGAGCTCAGGATGATCGGCAACGGTTTCATGAGCGGGCTCGACGCCGACACCGAAGCGCTGGTCTGCGTTCCCGCGACGCTGCTTTCCCATGCCGCGGAGATTTTGTCGCGCACGCCGGTCCATGCCGGTGGCGAGGACTGCCATCCCAAGGAAAGCGGTGCCTATACCGGCTGCATCTCCGCGGAGATGCTGAAGGACGCAGGCGCCAGCCATGTCATTGTCGGCCATTCCGAATGCCGCGAGCAAAGCGGCGAGGACGATGCGACGGTCCAGGCCAAGGCCTCCGCCGCCTGGCGGGCCGGGCTCGTGGCCATCGTGTGCATAGGCGAGACGCGGCAGGAGCGTGAGGCTGGAGCGACGCTGGAGGTGCTGTCGCGCCAGGTCGCCGGCTCGGTGCCGCCAAGCGCCACGCCATCGAACACCGTCATTGCCTATGAGCCGGTTTGGGCGATCGGCACCGGCCTGACGCCAACCGCGGCCGATGTGGCCGAGGCGCATGCGCATATCCGCGAAAAGCTGGCGGAAAAACTTGGGGCCGCCGCCGCCAGGATGCGCATCCTGTACGGTGGCTCGGTCAAGCCTTCCAATGCCGTTGAACTGCTGGGCGTCAGGAATGTCGACGGCGCGCTGGTCGGCGGTGCCAGCCTGAAAGCGGCTGATTTCCTGGGCATCGCCGAAGCCTATCGCAGCATTGCTGGCTGAGATTCACGAGGATGGACGGGTCTCGTCCCGTTCAAATTCGTTGCAAAGAGGGCGTTGCTTCCCATATTCCGGCCACGGGCTTGGAAATGCCGTGAAAGCATTGTATTGAGCCGCCTCCAATTCACCGGCCGTGTCCGCGGCCGGGCAGGGCCTTGCCAGGATAAATTATGCAAACCGTACTGATCGTCATTCATCTCATGGTCGTGCTCGCCCTTGTCGGCGTGGTGCTGCTGCAGCGCTCCGAAGGCGGCGGTCTCGGCATTGGTGGCGGATCGGGCTTCATGACCGCGCGCGGCGCGGCCAACGCATTGACCCGGGCGACGGCGATCCTGGCGGCAGCGTTCTTTGTGACGTCGCTGACCTTGTCGATCATTGCCCGCTACGGCGAAAAGCCGATCGACATTCTCGATCGGGTTCCCGCGACCTCGGATGGCGCCGGCAAGGGCGTGCTCAACCAATTGCCGGGTACGGCCACGCCGGCACCCGCCGGCAGCACCACGCCGACGCCTCCGTCCGGCAACGACGCCGCGACAAAACCGCTGGCAACGGCCCCGGCCACCGCGCCCGCCGGCAGCACCACGCCGCCAGCGGCCAATGGAACCACCAACACCGCGCCGGCGTCGCCTCAGGTTCCGAACCAATAACCTTATGTTCTAAACCGCGATCTGTGTTCGTTTGAACACAGTCGCGGCAAATGCTGCGCAATCACGAAGATTCGACGGATCACGGCGCGGTCTCGCGCTTGAGGCATACGCGCTTATTCGACTATAGATTGCACGCGGCATTTTCGGCGTCCTTGGGGGACGCCGGGCGACGCCGTGGGCAACAAGCATTGAACGATCGGATCTTCGCCATGCAGCTTCGCAGCTTCATTTTCCTGGGACTTTGCGCCGCAATCGGCATAAGTTCCCCGGCCTCCGCCGCCATGCCGGCAAACATGGCCGCACAACAGTCGGTGTCGCTCGAAAAGACCGACGCCATCCCCGTCGCTGCCAAAAGCGATGCGACGCAGTTGAAGCTTCTCAAGAAGAAGAAAAACCCCACGCCGGAGGATCTTGCCCAGATCAAGAAGATCGAGGCCAAGATCGTTGCCGACAAGGAGGATGCCAAGGCCAAGGCGCTTGAGGCCAGGAAAATGGCGATGCGCGAGGCGGCCAAGGCCAGGGCTGACGCAGATCGGCAGGCGTTCCTGGCCAGCAAGGGCCAGAAAGCAGCGGCAACCGAAGTGGCCGATGCCAAGCCGGCCAAGAAGACCGTCAAGATCATCGAACCGATCGAACCTGTCACCCCGATCCCGGCGGCCGAGCCGATCCCAGCCGAGGCGATGAATGTCGCTTTGACGGGCAACAATGGCGAACTGCGCAGCGAGGTCGTCGGCGGCCAGAAGCAGTCAAGCGGCGGCCTGTTCGCGGGTCTGTTCGGTGGAACATCGTCTGGCTCATCGATCAGCTATCTGCCCGAGACACGCGCGCTCGACTCGGCACTTGCCCAGAAGAACGCCAAGAAGCCGTTCAAGGTGAAGCCGGAATTCGTGCCTCAGGACGTGGAATTCACCGGCTATGACGCCGGCACAATCGTCATCGACACCAGCGCTCGCCGACTCTACCTCGTCGAATCATCGACCACCGCACGCCGTTACGCCATCGCGGTCGGCCGCGAAGGCCTGCAGTTCAAGGGCACGGTCGCGGTCGGGGACAAGCAGGAGTGGCCGCGCTGGATCCCGACGCTCGACATGCAGAAGCGCGAGCCCAAGCACTACGGCCAGTACAAGGACGGCATGGCAGGCGGCGGCCAGAACCCGCTCGGCGCCCGCGCCATCTATCTCTACGATGGCAGGAAGGACACGCATCTGCGTATCCACGGCACCATCGCGCCGCAGTCGATCGGCACCAGCGCGTCCAATGGCTGCTTCCGCATGATGAACGAGCACGTCATGGATCTATACAGCCGCGTCCGGATCGGCACCAAAGTCGTCATCATCTGACGTTTCCGTCATCATGCCGAAGGGCCGGCTCAGCCGGCCCTTTTGTTTTGCTTAGAGCGATTCAAAACCCTTTGGCCGTGATGCCTGTCCGAAAGCCGGATCCCACTTTTCGGGATCATGGTCCGAGCGCCTTTTTGGGAAAAAGCCTTCGCGGCGGTTTTTTCTCTGGCGGAATCAATCCGGCCGCGTTAAGCGATGACTCCCATGGCGCGATATGTATTCATCACAGGCGGCGTGGTTTCCTCACTTGGAAAAGGCATTGCCGCAGCGGCCCTTGGGGCTCTCCTGCAGGCGCGAGGTTATCGCGCACGCATCAAAAAACTCGACCCTTATCTGAACGTCGATCCCGGCACGATGTCGCCGTACCAGCACGGCGAGGTGTTCGTCACGGATGACGGTGCCGAGACGGACCTCGATCTTGGCCATTACGAGCGCTTCACCGGCCGGTCCGCCAATCAGCAGGACAACATCACGACCGGGCGTATCTACAAGAACATCATCGAGCGCGAGCGGCGCGGCGATTATCTCGGCGCCACCGTGCAGGTGATCCCGCACGTCACCGACGAGATCAAGAATTTCGTCCTCGACGGCAATGACGATTATGATTTCGTGCTGTGCGAGATCGGCGGCACCGTCGGCGACATCGAGGCGATGCCGTTCCTCGAGGCGATCCGCCAGCTCGGCAACGATCTGCCGCGCAACAACGCCGTCTATGTCCACCTGACGCTGATGCCCTATATCCCGACGGCGGGCGAACTGAAGACCAAGCCGACCCAGCATTCGGTCAAGGAGCTGCGCGGCATAGGCATCGCGCCCGACATTCTTCTGGTGCGCGCCGACCGCGCCATCCCCAAGGAAGAGCGCCGCAAGCTGTCGCTGTTCTGTAATGTCAGGGAAAGCGCCGTCATCCAGGCGCTCGATGTGCCACATATCTACGACGTGCCGATGGCCTATCACAAGGAAGGTCTGGATTCGGAAGTGCTCGCTGCCTTCGGCATCGAGCCGGCGCCCAAGCCGCGCATGGAGCCGTGGCAGGCAGTCTCCAACCGCATCCACAATCCGGAGGGCGAGGTCACCATCGCCATCGTCGGCAAGTATACCGGCCTCAAGGATGCCTACAAATCGCTCATCGAGGCGCTTTCGCATGGCGGGCTGGCCAACCACGTCAAGGTCAAGCTCGACTGGATCGAATCGGAAATCTTCGAAAAGGAAGACCCGACGCCTTGGCTGGAGAAGGTGCACGGCATATTGGTGCCCGGCGGCTTCGGCGAACGCGGCTCAGAAGGCAAGATCCTGGCGGCCAAATTCGCACGCGAGCGCAAGGTGCCGTATTTCGGCATCTGCTTCGGCATGCAGATGGCGTGCATCGAGGCGGCGCGATCGCTGGCCGGTGTCGAACATGCCTCGTCGACCGAATTCGGCCCGACCAAGGAACCGGTCGTCGGTTTGATGACCGAATGGCTGAAAGGCAACATGCTGGAAAAGCGCAGGGCGACTGGCGATCTCGGCGGCACCATGCGGCTCGGCGCCTATCAGGCCGAGCTCGCCAAGGGTTCGAAGATCGCCGACATCTACGGCGACACCCAGATTTCCGAACGTCACCGGCACCGCTACGAGGTCAATATCGACTACAAGCAGCGCCTGGAGGATTGCGGGCTGGTATTTGCAGGCATGTCGCCCGACGGTGTGCTGCCGGAGACGGTCGAATACCCCGACCATCCCTGGTTCATCGGGGTGCAATATCACCCCGAACTGAAGAGCCGGCCGCTCGATCCGCATCCGCTGTTTGCCAGCTTCATCGAGGCGGCGGTGGAGCAGAGCCGCCTAGTCTGATCGCTCCCATGCGGACCTATGTCGCGCTTCTCTACAGCATCGTCCTGGGAGAGGGGCGGCGGGTCGTCATGTCCGACCTCAAGGCCATGGCGGAAAGTCTCGGCCTGAAGAATGTCCGCACCTTGGTGGCGACCGGCAACCTGGTCTTCGAGAGTGAAAAGACCTCGATCACTACGCTTGAGACACGCCTGGAATCCGCCTTCGAACAGGCCTTTGGCCGCCACGTCGATATCATCGTGCGTGCCGCCGAAGACTGGCGCAAACTCGCAAGCGGCAATCCATTCCCGACCGAGTCGGTGGAAGCCGGCGACCAGGTGGCGGTGCGCGTAATGCGCAAACCTGTAGCCGAAGACGCCATATCCGGGCTTCAGGCCTGTGCCGCCATGGACGAGAAGGTATTTCTGGTCGGCGGCGACATCTGGGTCGCCTTTTCAAGGGAGAGGCCTAGCTCGCGCCTGCTTGCCGCCGCCAACCACAAGCGCATGGGCGTCGGCACCTCGCGCAACTGGAACACCGTGCGCAAGCTGGCCGAAATGGTCGCGCGGTAGAGCGGGGCGGCTCGGGCCACCCCGCTCTGGTTCATCAAGCTTTCGCCACCTTGGCGCCGGCGCTCACGGCCGCGGTGCGCAGCACGTAGTAGATGACGCCGGCAATCGCCACGCCGACGAACCAGCCATAGACGCCCCACCAGGACGGCAGCCAGTTGGTGAAGTTGGGCAGGATCGACGAGAAGATGGCGCCAATGCCGGCGGCGATGAACGCATTGACGTGCCAGCCACCCTGGAAGCGGAACTCGCCGTCCTCGCGATACAGCGCCTCGACGTCGACTTCACCTTTGCGGATCAGATAGTAATCGACCATCATCACGCCGAAGATCGGCCCCATCGTTGCGCCGATGACGTTGACGAAGGAAGCCGCACTGCCTTCCCACGGTGCGAAGGGATAGAGCACCAGCGCGATGACGGCCGCGATGTAGCCGCCTTTCTTGAAGTCGATCTGGCGGGGAAAGACATTGGAAAAGTCGAAGGCCGGCGAGACGAAGTTGGCCACGACATTGATGCCGAGCGTCGCCACCGCGAAGGTGAGCGCCGCGAGCGCGGCCAGGAACCAGCTGTCGAACTTGGCCGAGATCTGGTCGGGGTGCAGCAGCACCTCATGGTAGACGTCGTAGGCGGCGATGGTGGTGACGCCGGCGACCAGCGAGAACAGGATCAGGTTGATCGGCAGGCCCCAGATATTGCCCTTGCGCAGCGATGCCTGGTCGGGGGCATAACGGGCGAAATCGCAGAAGTTTAGATAGAGCGCCGAGAAGTACGTCACCCAGATCGCCGCCACGGCAAACAGTGCGGTCCAAGACCCTGGAGTACCAGGGACGCCCGCATCCTTGGTCTTTTCCAGCAGCACATCCATTGGGATATCGCTGGTGAAAGCGAAGGTTCCTGATTTGACGCAGAGATAGATGGCCAGGATCAGCATCATCACCCAGACCGCCGGGCCGGCCCAGTCCTGGAAGCGGCGCACCGTTTCCATACCGCGCTGGATGATCAGCAGTTGCAGTGCCCATATGATCACGAAGCAGATCACCTCCAGGCCGGAATGGCCAAGGAAATGGGTATTGGCGTTGAAATCGGCGAACCATTGCGAGCGGATCAGCAATGCGACGATGGCGCCTGAGGCGGCCGCTGTCTGCGCGCCGTACCAGAAGCAGGCGACGATGGCGCGCACCAGTGCCGGAATGTTGGCGCCCCAGATGCCGAAGGAGGCGCGGGCGAGCACGGGGTAGGGCACACCGGTCTTCACACCGGCATAACCGACCATGTTCATCAGTGCGTAGATGATCAGCGAACCGATGCCGATGGCGATGATGAAATTGACGAAGCCGCCACAGAACAGAAACAGGCTGGCGGCGAGGTAGTAGCCCCACAGGCTATGGACGTCCGACGTCCAGACGTTGAAGATCGAGAACGGTCCCCAGTTTCGAACCTTGGCAGGAGCGAGGTCTTCATTATACAGGTCAGGCGATGCGCCTTGTATCGTCATTGCAATGTCCCCTTCTTGCAGCACGCGCCCTCACGCGTTGACCGCAGAGGTTACGCCTGACGCAGGGGAACCGGCAAGCAATCGATTTGCCGGCTTTGGCCTTAAAGATATTCAATGCGAACCGCGATTATCGAGAGCCCGTGATGGTGAGCCGCTTTTGAAACAGGCCTGCCTGTCGATTCGAATTCTCGATCCACGGCTTCCAAGCTGGACAAATCCGCGTTCCCGACGCCTATCGGCAAGCAAGGCTGCCTAGCCGATGGCCATCACCCGCTTGTGGTCCTCGACTTCGGAAAGCAGCCAATCCTGAAACAGGCCCGTACCCGGCTTGTTGCCGATGCTGCGGCGCTGATGCAGGTAGATGCCGGCCGGATAGGTATGGCGGGCGCTGAACGGGGCGACCAGTTTGCCCTGCTGCAGCAGATCCTGGGCCATCATCGTGTCGGCGAGCGCTATTCCAGCGCCATTGATCGCCTCGCGCATGATCAGCGTACAATCATCCAGCGTCGTGCTGGATTTCGGCGTCGTGTCCAACACGCCTTCCTGCTCCAGCCAGCGCTTCCATCGCATGGTCTCGCATTCGTGGATCAGGTGGTGGTTGACCAGGTCGGCGGGCGATCGCAGCGGCATCGGCCCTTCAAGCAGCGAGGGCGCACAGACCGGCGTCAGGACCAGCGGGATCAGCAGCGTCAGAGCCGGGCCGGCCTTGTAGACGAACTCGTCGACGATGGCCAAATCGAAATTGGCCCGCTTGCCCGATGTCGAGATCTCGAGATCCACGGACGGATGCCGTCGGCGAAAATTCGGCAGCCGGTCCGCCAGCCAAAGGTTCAGGACGGCAGGGACGCACAAAACCCGGACACGCTGGGTCCTGCCGTGGCTTGGGGGCCCGGCGAGACTGACATCGTCGGTGGCCCGCCAGATGGCTTCGAATGCTTCGGAGAGGCTGCGTGCGTAATAAGAGCCCCGAATGGTCGGCGTTATCTGCCGAAAGCCGCGCTCGAACAGCTCCTGGCCGAGATTCCGTTCGAGTGCGCGGATGTGACGGCTGATAGCCGAGGGTGTCAGATGCAGCTCTTCGGCTGCGTCCTTGACGCTGCCGAGACGGGCGGCGGCCTCGAAAGCGCGCATGCCATTGAGTGAGGGTAGGGCCATCGGCCGATCATGAATTGCCAGTTGAGTTTTTGTCAATCGATATGGACAAAATTGGCGTTTGATCGCCTGACCCGTTCGGGGATACCCAAGAGGCAAGAGCAATTAAGTCGTCTCAAGAACGACAATTGGGGACTTCGGCACGATCCAACCAGAGGTGACGGCCGGTTTGACCGGTTTCCACCGGTGGCGGGAGAAGCCCTGCGCAAACTGCAAGCCGCGCCTCGGCCAAAGCCCCGCAAAGAGGAGAACGCCTACCTATGCCTCAATCGCCAGTGCCGGTCTTTGAAACGGCGGACGAGATTTCCGCGGGAACCTCCGTCGTCGTGATCTTGCAGGCCGCTCAAACCGGCTTTGGCCCGCGTGCAACGGCCCTGGACACCGAAATGGGCGGGATCCTCTCCCGGGCCTGTGCGGATGCGGCTGCCTTGGCTCAATCCGGCGCCTGTATCGATGTCATCGCCCCCCAGGCGGTATCGGCGCGGCGCGTGATTGTCCTGGCCATGGGCAAGGCCGAGGCCGTCACCGCACTCTCCTTGGCGCGTGCCGGCGGCCTGCTTGCCGCGCATCTGGAGGGCAAAGGGGAATGCGCGGCCACCCTGGTCCTGGACCCCATTGCCGGCATAAGTCTGCCGGGAGCGGAAATCCTGGCAAGAGTCGCGCTTGGCATGCGGCTGCGGCGCTATCGTTTCAACATGCGCAACCGGCGCCAAGGGGCGGGGGCCGATCGGACCCTTCGGGTGCAACTGGTCGGGGCCGGCGGTCCGGAGCTGAATTCGGCGCTGGCGCGGATCAATGCCATCGCGGATGGCGTCGAATATGCGCGCACACTGGTCAACCTGCCGCCGAACCATCTCCATCCCGACAATTTCCACGATCACCTGGAGCCTCTGCGCGAAGCCGGCATCGACGTCGAGATACTCGATACGGCGAAGCTCAGGGAATTCGGCATGAACGCGATACTGGCCGTGGGGTCGGGTTCGGTACGGCCGCCACGAGTCGCCGTCCTGCGCTATCGCGGCAAGGGTGCTCCTGCGCAGCCGCTGGCGTTCGTCGGCAAGGGTGTCTGTTTTGATTCCGGCGGTCTCTGCATTAAACGCGGCGAGCAGATGTTCGATATGAAGGCCGATATGGGCGGTGCGGCCGCCGTGGTCGGCCTGCTGATCGCCCTGGCCCGGCAAGGCAGCCCGGTGCACGCCGTCGGTGTGCTCGGCATTGCCGAGAACATGCCGTCAGGCACCGCGCTCAAGCCGCGCGACATCATCACGACAGCGTCCGGGCAAACCGTGGAAGTGTTCGACACGGATGCGGAAGGCCGCCTGATCCTGGCCGACTGCCTCTACTATGCCGCCTCGCGCTTCAATCCGTCGGTGATCGTCGACCTTGCCACTTTGACCTATTCGGTGATGCGCGGTCTTGGATCGGTATTCGCCGGTCTCTTCAGCACCGACGATGCCATCGCCTCGCGGATGATCGCGGCCGGAGAAATGGTCGGCGAGCGGTTCTGGCGGCTGCCGCTCGACCGGGCTTATGACGAGGGCCTGCAATCGCCGTTCGCGGACCTGCGACATCACGCCAAGGACATGGAAGACGGTGACGCTCCCTACGCCGCGGCGTTCCTGCGCCACTTCACGGAAGACCGCCCCTGGGTGCATCTCGACATCGCCGGCAAGGAACTGACCGAGAAGGATCAGCCCCTGGGCCGGGAAGGCGCTACCGCATTCGGCGTGCAGATGCTGGAAGAATGGGTTCGCGCCGGCCGAGTTGCAAACTAGGTGACCAGCGGCATGCCTTCAAACATTCAGGAGATCGGGATGTCATCGGAGATCGTCACCAGGGAAGGGCGGGCCGATTTCGGCGACTACGAAACCTGGTACCGCGTCAGCGGTAACCTCGATGCCGACAAGGCTCCGATCGTCATTCTGCATGGCGGGCCGGGCGCCGCCCACAATTACGTCGATGCCTACAAGCTTCTTGCCCGAAGAGGCCGCGCCGTCATCCACTACGACCAGCTGGGCTGCGGCAATTCCACCTTGCTGCCGGACAAAGGCGCCGATTTCTGGACACCCAGGCTGTTCATCAACGAGCTTGAAAACCTTGTCGACCATCTCGGCATCCGCGGCGGCTTCCATGTGCTCGGGCAGAGCTGGGGCGGCATGTTGGGCGCCGAGTATGGGGTGACGCGGCCGAAGGGCCTGAAGTCGCTGACCATCGCCAATTCACCGGCTTCCATGAAGCTCTGGGTAGAAGAGGCCAACCGGCTGCGCGCCGACCTGCCCATGGACGTACAGGAGACGCTGACCCGGCACGAACAGGCTGGCACGACGGATCATCCGGACTACCAGGAAGCGACGATGGTGTTCTACGAGCGGCATGTCTGCCGGATCGTTCCGTTCCCGGCCGAAGTGACCGAGACCTTCGCCCAGGTCGTGCGCAATCCGACCGTTTACAACGTCATGAACGGGCCGAACGAGTTCCATGTCATCGGTACGCTGAAGAACTGGAGCATCATCGATCGGCTGCCCGCCGTCGATGTTCCGACGCTGATCATTTCCGGCCGTTACGACGAAGCCACGCCCGCGACCGTGCAGCCGTTCAAGGACGGCATCGAGGGATCGCGCTGGCAGGTATTCGAGCATTCCAGCCATATGCCGCATGTCGAAGAGCAGGATCTATGCATGCGGGTGGTGGGAGACTTCCTGGACGACAACGACAACTGAAAAAAGGGGAACTGCGACATGAAGAAACTGCTCTTGGCGGCCTCAGCCGCGGCATTGCTGGCCGGCTCGTGGCTGGCTCCGGCACAGGCCGAATACCTCAAGGAACATCGCGGCGGCACTATTCGCCTGCTGGCCCGCTCGGCCGCCGGAACGCTCGATCCGCACATCAATTACACCGACCAGGGCTGGCAGATGTATCAGCCGATCTATGACGGGCTGGTCGCCTTCCGCAAGGCCGAGGGCATGGACGGCTTCACCATCGTCCCCGATCTGGCCGAGGCGCTGCCCGAGGTGACCAATGACGGTAAGACCTTCACCTTCAAACTGCGCAAGGGCATCAAGTTCTCCGACGGCAAGGATCTCGGCGTGAAGGACGTCGTTGCTTCCTTCCAGCGCATCTTCAAGGTCTCGGGGCCGACCTCGGGCACCTTCTATGCCGGCATCGTCGGCGCCGACAAATGCCTTGCCGAAACCAAGAGCTGCACGCTGGAAGGCGGCGTTGTCGGCGAC
Source organism: Mesorhizobium sp. CO1-1-11 (assembly GCF_020164995.1). Classification (NCBI taxonomy): domain Bacteria; kingdom Pseudomonadati; phylum Pseudomonadota; class Alphaproteobacteria; order Hyphomicrobiales; family Phyllobacteriaceae; genus Mesorhizobium; species Mesorhizobium sp. CO1-1-11. The sequence goes on along the minus strand of NZ_JAIUHE010000022.1, from coordinate 77,876 downwards.
GAAGCGGCAGGCACCATTACGTTGAATCTCACCAAGCCGGACGCCGAGATCCTCTACAAGCTTGCGTTGCCGCATGCCGTGGTCCTGCCGGCGGACACGCCCGCGGAAGACATGGGCTCCAAGCCCATCCCCAGCACCGGCGCCTACATGATCTCCGCCTTCGATCCCAACAAGGGCATGACGGTGACCCGCAACCCCAATTTCAAGCAATGGAGCGAGGACGCCCAGCCGGACGGCTATCCTGATGTCGTCCAGTATGATTTCGGCCTCTCCGAGGAAGCTGCCGTCACCGCGATCCAGAACGGGGAAGCCGACTGGATGTTCGACGCGCTGCCCAGCGATCGTCTCGGCGAACTCGGTACCAAGGCCATGGACCAGTTGCATATCTCGCCGCTCTCGGCCTGGTGGTATGCGCCGCTCAACAACCGGCTGGCGCCGTTCGACAATGAAAAGGCGCGGCAGGCCGTTGCCTACGCGGTCGACCGCAACACGCTGGTCAAGCTGTTTGGCGGCAAGGTGCTGGCCTCGCCGGTGTGTCAGGTCCTGCCTCCGGATTTCCCCGGCCACGAAGACTACTGCCCCTTCACCAAGAACCCCGGCGCCAAGTGGTCGGCGCCTGACCTCGACAAGGCAAAGCAGCTCGTCGAGGAATCGGGCACCAAGGGCCAGAAGGTGACCATCATCGTCGAGGACACGGCCATTTCCCGCTCCATCGGCGTCTATCTGCAGAGCGTGCTGACCACCATCGGCTATGTCGCCGACGTCAAGCCGATCTCGTCGAACATCCAGTTCACCTACATCCAGAACACCAACAACAAAGTGCAGATGTCCGTTACCCAATGGTACAAGGACTATCCCGCGGCTTCGGACTTCCTGAACATCCTGTTCAGCTGCGCATCTTTCCGTGAAGGTTCGGACGCTTCGATCAACATCGCCGGCTTCTGCGACAAGGATATCGACGCCAAAATGCAGAAGGCATTGGACCTCGGTGTGACCGACCAGAAAGCCGCCGACAAAATGTGGGCCGAAATCGACAGGCAAGTCACGGACAAGGCACCGGCCGTCGGCCTCTTTACGCCGAAGCGGCTTGACTTCGTCAGCAAGCGCGTGGGCAATTTCAAGTTCAACCGGCAGTTCAACTGGATGATCACCCAGTCGTGGGTACAGTAATGGCCTGGGTACAGTAATGGCCTGGGTGCAGTAACGAACCGCGGAGGGGCACGTCCGTGTCGTACCAAGTCGCTGCCGTGCCGCGCAAAACACGAGGGCCCTGGGCCGTCGCGTTTGCGAAGCTGGCAAGAAACAGGGCCGCCATGGCGTCGCTGGCCGTGTTCCTCGTCATCGTCCTTGCCTGTCTCAGTGCGCCTCTCTACGCGAAATGGACAGGGACAGACCCCTTCGCCTCGACGCTCGACGCCGTCATTCAGATCGACGGTGCCGACGTTCCGGTGATGGAACAATCGACAGAGGGGCTCGGGCTTGGCTACACGCCGCTCGGCCCGACCTGGCGGGTCGGCAACTATTTCCTCGGTGCCGACAGCCAGGGGCGCGATGTCATGGCCCGGATGCTCTATGGCGGGCTGAGCTCGCTGCTGATCTCCGGGGCCGCGACCATCTTCACGCTAGTCCTCGGCACGGCGGCGGGATTGATCGCGGGGTATTTCGGCGGCGTTACCGACACGGTTCTGTCGCGCTTGCTGGATGTGCTCTGGGCATTTCCGATCTATCTCCTGGCGATTTCGCTTTCCATCGTCACAATTTCGCAAGGCATCTCGATCGGACCGATCGAGATCGAGTCCGGCAGCCTGTGGTTGCCGGTCATCATCATCGGTATCGTGTACATACCCTATGTGGCGCGTCCGATCCGGGGGCAGGTTCTGTCGCTGCGGCACAGCGAGTTCGTGCTGGCCGCGATCAATCTGGGCGTACCGGGATGGCGGATATTATGGCGCGACATCCTGCCCAACATCACCACCACCCTCATCGTGTTCATACCGTTGATGATGGCGCTCAACATGCTTACCGAATCGGCGCTCTCCTTCCTTTCGATTGGCGTCCAGCCGCCCGCGGCGAGCTGGGGAACCATCATCCAGGACGGGCAGGCGCTGCTTTACACCAGGCCACTCGTGGCGCTGGTGCCGGGCCTGGCGATCGCGATTTCCGTCATGACCCTCAATGTCTTCGGCGACGGCCTGCGCGACGCGCTCGACCCGCGCTCGAAGGTTCGGCTGGGGCGCGACTGATGATCTACGCCATCCTGCGCCGTTTCGGTCAGATGCTGTTCGTGATGTTCGGCATCTCGGTCATCGTCTTCCTGATTTTCTTCGCCACGCCCGGCGCCGACCCCGCGGCCCGTATCGCCGGCCGCAATGCATCGCCCGAAGTGCTCGAGGCGGTACGCCACAGCTTCGGCTTCGACCGGCCGCTCTACGTGCAATACGTGACCATGATGGAGAAGATCTTCGTCACGGGCGATCTGACTTCCTTCGTCAATCGCGGCTGGAAGGTGGTGCCGGCGGTGATGGATTCCATACCGGTCACGCTCTCGCTGGTGTTCGGGGCGGCGATCCTGTGGGTGGTTGTCTCCATCGGCATAGGCATCATCGCCGCCGCCACACGCGACAGTTGGCTGGACAGGCTGCTGATGGCGTTGGGCTTGCTCGGCATTTCCATGCCGGTCTACTGGCTGGGCGAGGTGATGAACCTGATCACCCAGAGCCGCTATCACGACAGCTGGGCATTTTCCTGGGTGCCGCCGCTTGGCTACAAGAATTTTTCCGACGATCCGAAAGGCTGGTTCCTGACCCTGGTCATACCCTGGATCACCCTCGCCATCCTCTACATCGGCATCTACGGCCGCGTCTTGCGCGCGGCGATCATCGAATCCCTGCAGGAAGACTATATCCGTACGGCCCGCGCCAAGGGCCTTTCGGAGACCCGCATCCTGCTGCGCCATGCCTTGCGCACGTCGCTCATCGCCTTCGTCACCTTGTTCGGTCTCGACTTCGGCGCACTGGTGGGCGGCTCGGCCCTCCTGACCGAAGTGGTGTTCGGGCTGCACGGCATCGGCAAGCTCACCTATGACGCGCTGCAGAACCTCGATCTGCCGATGATCATGGCGACGGTGATGTACGCTTCCATGTTCGTGGTGGTCGCCAACGCGGTCGTCGATTTCGTCTACATCCTTCTCGATCCGCGCCTGAGGACATCATGATATTGTCGGTGCGTGATCTCCGTGTATCCTTCCGGACCGATGATGGCCTGGTGAGGGCCATCGATGGCGTTTCCTTCGACCTCGCGGAAAGCGAAATTCTCGGTGTCGTTGGCGAGTCCGGCTCCGGCAAGACAGTGTCGCTGCTTGCGGTGATGGGGCTTATCACCGATCCCAACGCCATCATCGAAGGCTCGATCCGCTACAAGGGTCGCGAGTTGGTCGGACTGCCGCCGCGCGAACTGAGGCGCTTGCGGGGCAACGAGATCGCAATGATCTTCCAGGATCCGATGACGGCGCTGACGCCGGTCTACACCATCGGCTGGCAGATCGCCGAACAGATCCGCGCGCATCGCAACATCAGCAAATCCAAGGCCATGGAGCGGGTGGAGGAACTGCTGGCGGAGGTGAATTTCCCCAACCCGCACGAAGCCATGTCGCGCTATCCGCACCAGCTCTCGGGCGGCATGCGCCAACGGGCGGTGATCGCGATGGCGCTGTCCTGCAACCCGGCGCTGCTGGTGGCGGACGAGCCGACCACGGCGCTCGACGTCACGGTGCAGGCCGGCATTCTCGATCTCGTGCGCAAGCTGCGCGCCACGCACAAATCGGCGGTGGTCTTCATCACCCATGACATGGGCGTGGTCTCCGAACTCGCAGACCGGGTCATGGTCATGTATGCGGGCCGCATCGTGGAACGCGGCAGCCGCACGGAGCTGTTCTCCGACCCGCGACACCCCTATACGCGTGCATTGCTTGGTTCGATCCCGCCGCTGACCGGTGCCAAACCCCGCCGCCTGCCGGCCATTCCCGGGTCTCCGCCATCGCTGCTGCGATTGCCGCAAGGCTGCGCTTTCGGCCCGCGTTGCCCCGTCGGGTACGAGCCCTGCCTAACCAGGAAGCCCGAGCTTGGCGCCGCCCCGCACGCGGCGGCCTGTTTCCGGGTGGCGCAGACATGAGCGGACCGATGATCGACAAAGACCGTCCAATCCTCGAAACGCGCGGGCTCGGTAAACGCTTCTCGATCGGCAGCCGTTTTTCCGCGGAGGGCAGGCGAACCGTCCACGCGGTCGACAATGTCTCCCTGACAGTGCGGCGCGGCGAAACTGTTGGATTGGTCGGCGAGTCCGGATGCGGCAAGTCCACGCTGGCGCGATGCCTGGTCAGGCTCTACGACATTTCGGACGGCAAGCTCCTGTTCGAAGGCGACAACATCACCTCGAAGTCGCTGTCTGAACTGAGGCCGCTTCGGCGGCGCCTGCAAATGGTCTTCCAGGACCCGTCGGCCTCGCTCAATCCGCGCCGGCGCGTCGGCGACCTGGTGGCCGAACCGCTGCGCATCCATGGCAGGCTTTCATCGCGCGAGATCGCCAGCCGCGTCGCGGAACTCTTCGACCTCGTCGGGCTGTTGCCGGACCATGTCATGCGCTTTCCCCATGAATTCTCGGGCGGGCAGCGCCAGCGTGTCGGCATTGCGCGCGCCATCGCCCTCAATCCCGATCTCGTCGTTCTCGACGAACCGGTCTCCGCGCTCGACGTGTCCGTACAGGCGCAGATCGTCAACCTGCTTGCCGATCTGCAGGAGAAGTTGGACCTCACCTATGTTTTCATCGCCCATGACCTGTCCGTGGTGCGTCAGGTCTCGACCCGCATCGCGGTCATGTATCTCGGCTCGATCGTCGAGGAAGGACCGGCGGAAGAGGTGTTTTCAGCCCCGGCCCACCCTTACAGCCAGGCCTTGATCTCGGCCGTTCCCGTCGTGCAGGCGACGCCCACTGGGACGCACAAGCGTATCATTCTGACAGGCGACGTACCGAGCCCGCTCAACCCGCCATCCGGCTGCCGTTTCCACCCCCGATGCCCAATCGCGGTTGAGCGCTGCCGTTCGGAACGGCCGGAGCTGAGGGAGCACCAATCCGGCCGCAAAGCGGCTTGCCACTTCCCGACGGTATAGCCGACCTCATTCCGATCGCCAGAATCTTTTAAAATTCTGTTTTCGCATGGAACAAATCGCCAGGCCGGGCGTTTCATAGGGTTCGATCGAGCGCATCTCGATCGACCGGGAGGAAACAATGGACTACCTGCATTTCTTTGCGCCCGTGCGGATATCGCGCGGGCAGGGGCATCCTGTAGAAGAAGTGGATAGTGTTGCCGAGGCGATGGTTTTCTTGCGTAAATGGCCGACGGGACGACGTGGGCCAGTGTATCAGTGCGCGCTGAATTGCTGCTCGGCTGCCCTGTCGGGACAGATGTCGGCGGAGGAAGCCAGAAAGGCGTTCACCGGATTTGCCCGGATCACGCGGCTTCTCGACGATGACATGGCACTGCCGATGGGCAGCGACAGCATGGCGAGCATACACGCGCTGCGGCGATAGCCGCCACGCCCCTCTGCCTCTGGTGGATCGCGCCCCTTACGGGCGCGATGGAGGTTATGCTTGACCCTCGGGGCAGGTCGGTGAGTATCGCTTCTCAATTCTCCCTGAACCCACGATTGAGCGAATCGCGAACCGGCGCCAACATATAGTCCAGCAGCGTGTGCTCGCCGGTCAGGATCATGACTTCCGCCGGCATGCCGGGCGATAGATGGATGTCATGCAGATCCCTGAGATCGGCCGCGTCGATCTTGACCTTGGCAAGGAAATAAGGCTCTCCGGTTCTCTCGTCCGTCAGCCGGTCAGCCGAAATCGAGGTCAGCAGGCCATGGATTTGCGGCAGGTGTCTGGTTGGATAGGCCGACAGCACCACACGGGCCGGCATGTCCGGATGCACCACGTCGATATCCGTGGGCTTGATGCGGGAATCGATGATCAGATTGGCCTCGTTCGGGACGATGTCGAGAAGCGCCTGACCGCTGGAGATCACGCCCGATTCCGTTGTTACGCGCAGGTTCATCACCGTTCCGGCGATTGGCGCGACGATGTCCGTCCTCGCCAGCACGTCCTGGCGCGAAGGCAATTGGCTGCGCAATTCGGCGAGATCCGTGCGCGCTTTGGCAAGATCCTCGTTGGCGCTCTCGCTATCCTGCTGACGCAGGTTGAGGAGTTGGAACTGGGTCTCGCCGATCTGCTGATCGTTCTTCGCTATCTGCGCCCGGTTCGATGCCTGGTTGGCTCGAATGTCGGCCTGGGAGCGCTGAAGCGCCAATATCCGCGGCAGGCGTTCGAGGCCCTTCCTGTACATCTCCTGTGCGGAGGCGATCTCCTGGTCGATCAGGCCGAGTTGCTCGGCCTCGGCCGCCATGACATCCCTCGCTCCCGTGCTTTGCTCTTCGATCTGCGCGATGCGCTTGTTGAGGATCTGTGTGCGGCCTTCGCGGGTTGCGAGGCGGCTGTCGAGCAGCGCCTGTTCTTCGGCGACCACCTTTCGCGCGCTCTCGCTGTCGATCGAGGTCAGCTCCTTGGGGAAGGTGATCCGGTCCCGACCGGCAAGTTCCGAAACAAGTCGCGCCTCGGTCGCCAGCAGGCGAACATAGCGCCCCTCCAGCTCGTCATATCGCCCTTGCGCATCGGTCGTCTTCAGGCTGATAAGCACTTGGCCGACGCTGACTTTATCGCCCTCCTTAACGTGGATCGCGCCGATGATGCCGCCCTCCAGATGCTGGATGGTTTTACGATAACCTTCGGGGCTGACGACGCCGTTGGCAACGACAGCGCTCGCCAGCAGGGCGACGCTTGACCAAGCAGCGGTGCCGCCTACGAAAAGGATGGCCGAAGCGTAGCCCAGCATTCGCGCCGGCCGCGTCCGCAGCTTCAGATTGCGCCTGCTGGCGCGGTAGGCGCGCGAGCGTCGCCGGAGCAATCCCGCAATCAAGAGCAGGAAGAGCGCGCCAGCCACCGCCAGCAACATTATGCGAGACGGCGTGTCGGTCCCATCCAACCAAACCGATACCGCTGTGCTGAGGTCGTTGGCGGAGGCGGTCAGCCTGTCAGTGAGTTCGTGCAAGCTGTCCGTCAGCCGGTTCAGCGTCGTCGAGAAGTCGCCAAATCGATCGCTCATGGCTCACTCCGCTGCGTTCAGTTTCGCTGCCGCGTTGGCAACAAGCTTTTCCCGCAAGGCCGCCGGAACCGGAATGCGCCTGGGCGGTCCGCCGAGCGCGCCGAGCACCTCGTCGCGCGTGCCGAACATCGAAACCGATCCGTCATGGAGGAAGACGACATGATCGGCGGTGCGCAGGAGATTGGTCTGGTGGCTGACGAGAATGACGGTGCGGCCCCGCTCCTTCAGTTGCTGGAGAACGTTGAACAGCGCCACTTCGCCTTCACCGTCCAGGCCGGTGTTCGGTTCGTCGAGAACGATCAGCTGCGGATCGCCGAACAGTGCCCGGGCCAGCGCGATACGCTGGCGCTGGCCGCGCGAAATGCGAGCGCCATGCGGCCCCACTTCGGTCCGGTAGCCGTTCGGCAGCCGCAGGATCATATCATGGATGCCGGCAAGCTGCGCCGCGGCGATGACCGCGTCGCTGTCGACGTCACGCAGGCGCGCGATGTTCTCGCCGATCGTTCCGGGGAACAGCTCGACCTGCTGCGGCAGATAGCCGAGATGCATGCCAAGTTCGTCTGAAGGCCAGTTGCACACCTCCGCGCCATCCAGCCTGACATGGCCGAGCGAAGGCCGCAGCGCGCCGACGATAAGACGACAGAGCGTGGTCTTGCCGGAACCGGACTGGCCGATCACACCGCAGGTCTGGCCCGGCTCAACGCCGAAGCTTATGGCATTGACAAGCGCCTGGGACGTTCCCGGCGCGCAGTAATGCAGGTTCTCGAGCTTCAGCCTGCCTTGTGGGCGGGGCAATGTGACGCCAACCGTTTGCATCGATCTGGTGTCGGCGAAAAGCTTCATGAGATTGCGGCGCGCGGTTCGCGCGCTGACCAGGCCGCGCCAGGCGCCGATAGAGCGCTCGATCGGCGCCAACGCGCGGCTGAGCAGGATCGAGGCCGCAATCATCGAGCCTGGCGTCAGCTCGCGACGCAGGACGAGATAGGCGCCGAGCCCGAGCACCGCCACTTGGAGCGCTAGGCGAAGCGAACGCGACAAGCTGCCGATGACGGTGGTGCGCCGCAGGAGCCGGGTCTGGATATCCATCAGCGACTGCTGGTTTTCCTCCCAGCGCCGCAGCGCCGGCTCGGACATGCCGAGCGAGCGCAATGTCTCGGCGCCGTCGATAAACTGCCCTACGGCGGTCTGGCTGCGGCGCAGTCCGGCCGCGGCCTCCTGGCTCTTGCGGCGTGTGAGGAAATCATTGGCGAGCGCTGCACAGAACAAAAGCACAGCGCCGGCAAGACCGACCACGCCCAGCGCGGGATGCAGCAACCACATGAACGCCAGGAAGACCGGTGTCCATGGGGCGTCGAGAAAGGTCAGGATGCCGTCGCCGACGATGAAACCGCGCAGGTCCGCTACGTCCTTCAGGCCGGCTTCGAGGCTGCTGCCGGCGAGCCGCGCGTCCATGGCGCGTTCGATCACCGGAACGCTGAGCTGGTCGTCCAGCCATTGGCTGATATGCCCCAGCATCATCCGGCGGGCATGTTCCAGAAGGCCGTAGACGGCGATGGCGCCGATGACGGCCAATGTGAGCCAGAACAATGTGTCGATGGAACCGCTCGACAGTACCCGGTCGTAGATTTGCAGCATGTAAACGGTGCTGGCGAGCAGGAGAAGATTGGAGACCAGGCTGAAGAGGAGGAGGGCGGGGACCTGGTGGCGTGCCAGATGCATTACCTCCTGGAATTGCGGTCTTGGCTGCATCACGGATTTCCCACTTCGATGCTACTGCGAGTGCCCGGGCGCTCAGCTGGGGCGTGGCGGGTGGGGGCAGCAGCAGCTGCTGCCCCCGTAGTTGACCGTCAGGCGATGTCGACGTGGATGAACTGCACGTTGGTCATGTCGCCGTCCGCGTCCGCCACTTGGACGCCGAAGTCGAGGTGCGCGTCCGGTGTCGTGGTCTGGGTCGAGGTGAAGCCGAGGTCGACGATCTTCAGCACATCGTTGTCGGTCGCGTCCCAGTTCACCAGTGTGTTCTGGGAGCTACCACCACCAGAGCCAATCGCCCGTTGCAGGTCGATCGCAGTGTTGTCGCCTGTGATCCCGTTGCCGGATTGCATGATCTGGGCACCTTGGATCACCCAGTTCTCGCCGGCAGCGTTGTAGTCGTTCTTTTCGATGATCACGAGGCCGTCGTTGTTATCGAGCGGGAAGTCCGCCGCGTAGGCGGCAGGCACCTGCCCAGTCTTGTAGATATCGGCGTTGGAGATGTAGACCGCCTTGGAGGTGTGCACCGAACTGTCGGTGCTGCTGACCAGTTGAAGAATGACCATCAGGTCCTCGCTGCTGCCGATGCCGTCGAACTTGATCGCCATGTCGCTGGCCGCCTGGGTGGGAACGGTGTCCTCGGTGGCGATGCCGGGACTGTGGTCGAAGAACCGCAGCGTCAGCAATTCGCCCTTCTGGATGGTGTCACCAGCAACCCCGTTCGTACTCTGTGTGGCAGACACCCAATCCTCGTGGCTGTTTGTGACCAGGTCGCCGGGGTTCCACTGGGTGTCGGTAGGTGTCGCGCCGACCCCGTCACTGTCGCCGGTCGTGTTAAGCCCGAACTTAATGGTGTTGGTGGTCGAGTTCGCCGTGAACTGCACGAAGAAGTCACGGTCGGTCGTCTCCGGTGTACTGTCCGCCTCGAAGAGCTTCTCCACCACGATATTCGGGTGGCCGGTATTGCCCGTAGGCTCCTTGGATAGAAGCTCACTGGTGTGAAGAATGTCTTTGGTGAAGCCCTCCACCGCGTCGTTCAAGTTGATGGTGTAGGTGTCATTATCTTTGTCGAAGACAAGGGTGCCGCCCGCCGTTGCCGGGGGGTCGGCGGCCGAGTTGGGGTCGCTGTCGTAAGTGATTTGCCAGTTGAACGATGCCTGATGGGCGTCTTCCGACTGGAGCGTCGCGAACGAGCTGATGAACGGAGTCGCGCCTGGTGCAAGGCCGGTGAGGTTACCACCAAGGCTGAGCTGGATGCCGGAGAGCACGCTGTCCTGGTCGACAAAGTCCGAACCGCCACCCGTGTAGAAGGCAGCCGGATGAGCATCCGCGCCAACGTCGTAGCCGAAGGCTCCTATGGCTGATGCGCTGGTCGTATTGGCCAGAGTCTCGGGGGTGCCGGCAGTGCCGGTCTGGTCGCCGTCGAACGGCACGGTGATCGTCGGAGCATCGTCCTTGAAGATGAGACTCGTGCCGATGTTGACGGTGTCAGAATCCTGATCGCCGTCGCCATCCGTGATGGTTGCCGTCAACGTGATGAGATCATCGGACGTCAATGTTGTTTGCTGATCCGGCCCGGTGTCCGGCGAATGAATGATGGCGCGCTCCTGATCGAGTGTGACGTTACCGTCAATATCCACGCTAACCGTGAACACGACGGCGCCACCGGCTGAGCCGGCACGACCGACCACGGCGCCGCTTTCGACGAAAAGCAGGACGGACTGGCCGCTTAAGGTATCGATCAGGCCGCTGTCGTTCGTGACCAGATTTATTCCGAGCGCATAGCTGATGTCGCCACCATCTGCACCGGCATTCGACTGGAAGGCGGCAGAGAAATCGCCGCTGTTGTCGCCCAGGCTGGACTCGTCAACCGTGATCGTCGGCTTGGTGCCGTCCCCCGTGACGCTCGGGCCGTCATCCCTGATCTGTACCTTATCGCCGATGGCGACGCTGGTGTCGCTGCTGTCTCCGTCGCTGTCGACGGCATGGAGCTTGGCGACCAGCGCGCTGTCGAGCATTGTCTGCACGTCGTCCGCGTCGCCGGGATTCGAGTGGGCAATCGCCAAGTACTGCGCGATGCTGAGAATGCCGTTCTGGTCGATCGAGACAGCGAGCGCGATCGGGTCGCTGGCGACGCTGCCGTCATTGCCGACATCAACCCGGCCTATCACGAGGCCATTCTCGACATTAAGCAGGATATTATGGCCATCAAGCGAATCAAAGCCGGAGTCAGCGTTTGGCCCGCTGACGCCAAGCGACAGCGTCTCTGTGCCAGGTGCGTCCGCGCCGAAGTTCGAGTTAGGCGTGACAGCGGCGGAAGCGCTGGACGCCCAGCCAATAGCCGAGCCAAGCGCCACGAAGGCGGCGGGCAGGGAGCCGAGCGGCTGGTCATCGGAGTTGAGGTCGACACCGGATGTCTCGTCCTGCAGCAGCGTGGCCGTTTCCTCGATCAAACTGGCCGCCGGGCCGTCGTCGTCGAAGTTGATAAAGGAGCCGACTTGTTCGGTGTAGGCGTTGGTTGATTGTCCACCAAAGTGAACTTCCTTCACATCGAAATAATCTTTCTGCGTATCGATGTTCTTGATGGTGAAGCGGTCAAAGGTAGCGTCTGCAGTGAAATCGACCGTCACGCCCTCGCCGACATCATGAAGGATCAGTCCAGGGCCGCTGTCATTAATGGTGATGCCCAGGGCTGCGGCCGTGGTTGTGACGCCGTTCAGTTTGAAGGTCACCGCGGAGATATTTATCTCTGCATCGTTGTCATCGCCGGGCAACGCGGCGCCTTCCGCGTTGTCGTTATTGTTGTAGGCGTGGATCTCGATATCGGCCTTGGTATTGGTAGGTGTGGACTGCGAGACCGAAAAACCGGCGCTGATGACAGTTTCGATGTGGCTGCCGTAGTCTGGCGCGAGCGGCGAGTTGGTGAAGTTCTTGCCCGCGCTCTGGGTGCCACCATTGATGAGGTCAATCTGTAGCTCGCGGCCAAAGCGCACGTCCTGGGATGAGACACCCAGGCCTTGCGTGCTGATGTTGACTTCGGCTTGCACGCCATTGTCGTGAGCAGTGACGAGAATCTTCTGTGAGCTCGCCGCATCGGCGTCGAGAATGTACCATTTGTTGTGTCCGGGAGGGGCATCGCCAAGTTGGCTGAAATTGACGACGGTGGTTCCCGAGACCGATGCGAACACCTTGCCGGTCAGATCGATGCGGTCGTCTGGGTCGGCCGGGTTCAGATGGAGCAACGGCACATACTGAACCAGGTAGAGGTCCGCACTCGCGCCGGTGCCATCCAGCCCGAACGAGAAGGCGAGCGGGCCGTTCGCGTCTGGCGCGATGACCAGACTAGAGGTCCCAATGACGCCGATCACTACATTTGGGTGCCCCACGGCTTGGAATAGCCAGACATAATTGCCGTCGGCCGTCTGAATGCCGCTGTTCACACCGACGGTGGTGGAAAACGGGGTTCCGGAGGCGTTCTGCGTAAGAACGACTGAGTCGATGGTTTCCCCCGCGCTCGCCGAGGCCACCACGAAGTTGGACTGGAAGGCGACCTGCGGTGAGGCCAGCCCCCCCGCTCCGTCGCGGCTGAGGAGATATAGCAACGTGCCATTGCTGTTGCCGGTCGGGTCTATTTCACTGGGCTGCTGGAGGCCGGTCGTCTCGTCGATGATGATGTCTTGGGCGAGGATGTCGAGTGCCATCGGAATTCTCCCTGGTTATTGCGGCAGGCCCAAATCGGCCCCAACGCCGACAACCAGCCGCATGGGCGCGCATCCGCCGGTACGGCCGACGCTACGCGTCCTCGTTAAAGAAAGTGGAGTGGTGGAATGGATCGGGGGTAGGGCGTCGAGGGCGTTCCAAGCCCTTCGCTCATGCCCCGGTCAGGCGTTCCCGCGCGGACGTGTCCTGCGCGCGTGGATCATCCGCAGCCGGCGGATGCTATCAGGCAATAAATAGGCCATGATGATGACCCCCCTCCCTTGGCACGCACGGATGTGCATGCCGTCCTCCTTTTATTAGCAATAGCTAAAAAGCTACTCCAATTTGTGGATAATTCAATATGCCTATTGCATTTTTGAAATTAATATGAATCTAAACCGATTCAAACGAGCATCGAACAGCCGTGAATCGCGGCAATGCTCGCCCGCCAAGTGTCTGAAATACAAAGAGAATGCAGTAGATTACAGGCTTCCAAGCTGTTCGGTGATCAACACTGACCAGCCTCGGCAGAGAGCAACTAAAATCAAACATGCTGGAAGCAAAATTCGCTATGGATTGGACGGATCGGTATTGCCGGTTCTTCCGTCGCCAGTTGACGGCCCGCAGGCGAAGATCGACGTGGCCGATCCTCAGGTCGTCAATGAACTCCTATTCTCGCCCAACCTCTCCATCAATGAAACTGGCGCTCTCGATCCTGCTGCTTCTGTTGGTCCCGGGACGGTGACCGCCTCGACACCACGTCTCGTGCAGAGACCGGCAAGGTCGAGTTCGAGGTCCCAGGCATCCGCAGCGAGGGCGTCCAGGCGGTCGACATCGAAATGGCACGCGACGGCGCCACTGCCTATGTCGCGCTCGGTTCGGCCAACCGGGTGGCCGAAGTGGATGCCAAGACGCTGGCGGTGCGCCGCCTCTATCTCGTCGGCCAGCGGCCGTGGCACTTGGCGTTGTCCGATGACCAGAAGCGCCTGGTCAGCGCCAATGGCAATTCCGGCGACATCTCGTTCATCGATCTGGAGAATGAGGAGGTGGTGAAGTCGGTGCCGGTGGGACGCGGCCCCTGGGGAGTGGTGATCGGTCCATGAAGGCGCTGTCGCTCGAGGGCCGTTCAGTTCGGCGGTCGAACTGATACGCTTCACGCTCTATCTGCGCTTCGATCTCGTTTCCGCCCTAAATCGTTCTCGCCTGCCTCGTCGTGTTTTTCCTGGCGGCAGTGGTCGGCTACGACCCCGGCCGCGGCCTGTGGTCCCGGCGCGGCGGCGAGGGCTGATCATTTCAGGGCGTAGAGGTAGGCAGCGATATCACGCGCCTGCTGCTCTGTGATCCCCGTCGATGGCATGGCCGTGTGCGGATTGATCTCCCTGGCCGCTCGTATCCAGCGGATCAGGTTCTCCGGATTGTTCGCCAGCACGCCGGCGATAAAGACCCGGTCGGCAAGGCTGGAATCGAGGCGCGGACCAACCTGGCCTTGTGCCCCCGGCACGCCGGGGATCGTATGGCATCCAGAGCAGCCGTTCGCGATCATGATCGGAATGGCGCGCGCTTCCAAGCCGCCGGTCGCCATGTCCGATTCGTGGCGAACACGATCGCGCCGGTCGGACCACAAGGTCGCTGCGGCGACTGCCGCGGTCAGCAGCAGGATCGCGGCGAGCGCGCCGCCCACCATCCTAGCCAGGCCGGAGCGCATGGCTTGCCTCCCTGATTCCGCTCTTACTTATCCAAAGGCCGGCAAGCAGCAAGGCGGCTCCGCCATAGATCAGGCCAGTCGGAACCCACATCACCAGTCCGGCGAGCTGCTGGTCCTCGATCGGGGTTAGACCCCAGAGCGCCGCGTCGGCGGCATTCTGCGGGTACCAGAGTCTGGGTGACAACAGCAGCAGCACGCCGAGCAGACCGGTGTGCAGTGACGTGAAGAAGAGATGCATGACCGCGCTGCCATAGGCCTGCTGGCGGCCGGAACGCGGCAAAATCCCCCACCAGAACAGCAGGGCTGTGCCGAGGAAGCTCGCATGCTGGGCATAGTGCAGCACGCCCTGCTGAAGCGCTGCCTCGAACAGGACGGGAACGTGCCAGATCCAGATCGCGATGCCGTGGATGGCGGTTGCGTTGAGGGGGCGGCTGGCAACGGTCCATATCGCATGAAGAGTCCTGCCGTGCGTGAGCCTTCCCGTCCCTCGGCGAAGTCCGGTCGGCAATGCCCATATCAGGGCTGCGCCGGGGCAGGCGGCGACAAGGAGTGGCGCCGCTACCGCCATCAGCAGTTCATGCTCGATCATGTGGGCGGCAAACACCCGTTCGCCAAGCGCATGGATCGGGCTGACCAGCGCTCCGGTCAGCACGCCCCAGCCGGCGGTGAACAACAGAACTTGCCGCGTCCGCTCGGAGCGGCCCCGGCTGCTGCGGCGCCATAGCCGGCTCGCTCCGAGCGCATAGATGAGCGCGATTGCGGCCAAAGGGAGCGTGATGGGAAACGCAAGCGTCCATCCCGCTTCGGGCGCGCCGGCGCCATAGCAGATCGAGGTTGAGAAGAAGGCCTCGAAGCTCATCGCAGGCACTCGTCGAGAATGAGTGCGGCGCTGCCCTGCATGACGATGACGAGGGCAAAAAGCAAAGCCGCAAGAATGCCGAGATCGGCGACGAATTGCTCGGTGCCGCGCGTGCGCTCCGGCTTGAAAGCCGCGCCCCCTTGCCGCCGTGCCCGCCAAGAAAGCATGCCGCCGAGAAGTGAAAGGAAGGCCAGCAGCAATGCGATCGGAAGCACGACCGGAACCTGGCGATTGCACTGCCACGGAACAAGCGCGTAGTTCAGCTGCGTCGAGATTGCCCAAGCCAAAGGCCCCGACAGAAGACCACCCCAGGACATTCCCAACCGCAGCGCGCGCATCAGCCTAGCCTCGGTACCCAGTAGATGAGCAGGTAGATCGGGATCCAGGTGAGCACCACGAAATCCCAGTAGAAGACGTTGTCGCCCACATCGCCGAAGCGCCGGCCGCTATACCCATGGCGTGTGAACATCAGCACCGTCAGCACGATCGTGTCGCCCACGTCGGTGATCAGATGCGTGGTGTGCAGTCCAAGCAACACCCAAAGCATCGAGCCGTATGCGTTTGTGTCCCAAAAGATATTCAATGCCGGGAACTCGAACCAGCGCACCACGAGCGGGGCGACACCGAACAGCGACATCACGACCATGCCGATCCGCACCGGTACCATTGCGCAATGCTCGGCGTAGCGATTGAGGATGTGGTTTGGTACCAGGCTGGCGATCAGCAACAGGGTGACGATCGTTCCCGGCCAATGGTTAGGTTCCGGGGCGCTCAGACGCCAGTTGGGCCATGACATCGCCAGATAGAGATAGGCGCCGGCCGCCAGCGCGAAGCCCGTCCCTTCCAATGCCATGAAGCCGAGCGTGCCCCACCAGGTTGGGCTGCGCGGACCATGGCCAAACGTAGGGAGGGCGGAAAGGTCGGTGACGGGCCGCTGGTTCATTCCTCGTCCTCCGGATCGCCCTTGGGCCAGAACCAGCCGAGCAGCGTGAGCGCGATCGGCATGGCGCCCCAGACGATCGCCCACGGCGTGAAGATCGAGTAGAGGAACGTGCCGCCCACGGCGATCGCCGCCAGCAGCGGCCAGATCGACGGCGTCGCCGATTTCTCGCGGATGTCGGGGTAGGCCTCCGCCACCGTCGAGATGAGCAACTCGCGGACATCGACGCGGAGTCCAGTTGCGACGGGAAGCGCCTCTCGTTCGGCCCACAGCGGCTCGACATTCGTCACGATCGGAATGCGCGAGAAATTGTAACTTGGAGGCGGGGACGACGTGGCCCATTCCAGGGTGCCGGCATCCCAGGGGTTATCGCCGGCCGGAGCCCCTTTCAATGCGCCATGTATCAGGTTGAAGGTGAACAGCACGAAACTCAGGAAGAACAGCACCGCGCCGGCGCTGATGAACAGGTTGATGTTGCCCCAGCCAAGCTCCGCCGGATAGGTATAGACCCTGCGCGGCATGCCCCACAGGCCCACGAGATGCATCGGAAAGAAGGCCGCGTTGAAGCCGATGAAGGCCAGCCCGAAATGCCAGCGTCCGAGACGTTCGCTCATCATGCGCCCGGTGATCTTGGGGAACCAGAAATAGGCCGCGCCCAGCAGCGGGAATACCGATCCGCCGATCAGCACATAGTGGAAGTGGGCGACGACGAAGTAGGTGTCGTGCACCTGAAGGTCGAGCGGCACCGAGGCGAGCATGACGCCGGTTAGCCCGCCGATGACGAAGATGAAGAAGAAGCCGAAGACGAACAGCAGCGGCGTGCGGATCACCGGTCTGCCATCCCACAAGGTCGCCAGCCAGCAGAAGATCTGCACGCCATTGGGGATGGCGATCAGCATGCTGGACGCCGTGAAGAAGCTCGCCCCGAGCTTCGGCAATCCGGTTGCAAACATATGATGCACCCAGAGGCCGAACGACAGGAAACCCACCGCGATCAGCGACAGGACCAGCCCTAAATGGCCGAACGTCGGTCGCCGGGCAAAAGCGGGAATGATGGAGGAGACCATGCCCGTCGCCGGCAGGAAGATGATGTAGACCTCGGGATGACCGAAGAACCAGAACAGATGCTGAAACAGCAGGGCGTCGCCGCCCTCCGCGGGGTTGAAAATGTGGGTTCCGACAAGCCGGTCGAGAATGAGGAAGGTCGAGGTGATCATGACCGCCGGCATCGCGAAGACGACGACGAAGGAAGTGACCAGCAGTGCCCACACATAAAGCGGTATCTTGTCCAGCGACATGCCGGGCGCGCGTTGCTTGAACACGGTGACGATGGTGGCGACGGCGACCGCAAGCGACGACACTTCGGTATAGGTGATCATTTGCGCCCAGACGTCAGCGCGCTTGCCAGGAGAGAATTCCGGTCCGGATAGGGGCACATAGGCGAACCAGCCGACGTCCGGCGCCATGTTGAGGAGGAATGAGATCCAGGCAAAGGCCCCGCCCGAGACGTAGATCCAGTAGCCGAATGCATTGAGCCGCGGGAAGGCGATGTTACGGGTGCCGACCATCAGCGGCACCAGATAGATTCCCGTTGCCTGAACGATGGGCACAGCGAACAGGAACATCATGGTGACGCCATGCATCGTGAACAGCTGGTTGTAGAGGTCCGGCCCGATCAGCCCGCGCTGCGGCCCGGAGAGTTGGATTCGCATGGCGACCGCGTTCAGCCCGCCAAGGCATAGGAAGATGAAGGCCGTGATCAGATAGCGCCTTGCGATGACCTTGTGGTCGACGCTCGACAATGCTCCGATGATGCCGGGCGGCGTGCGCCATGCCCGCATGAGCCAGTGGTGCAGGCTGGCATCGTCCATGCCAGTATCGCGCGGTCCGTCATGCTCGGGAGCCAGGTCGCCCTTGGTGGCGGTCTCGCGTTTCGGCGGCAGGTCGCGTTCGCTGATCAGATCCGCGCTGCTCATTTCAGACCCTCAAGGTAGGCGACGATGGCGTTGAGTTCGTCGCCGTTGAGCTCCACCACAGGCATGTGGGAACCGGGCTTCACGCCTTGGGGGTCCGCTATCCAGGCAGCGATATTGCCTCGGCTCATCGTCAACGTGCCGGCGGCGAGCGTGCGCCGGCTGGCAATATGCGTCAGATCCGGCGCGACGGTTCCTCCCGCTGGAGTGCCCCCGATCCTGTGGCACATCACGCAGGGACGCTTGAGGAACAGGTCCTCGCCAGCCTTGGCCTCGTCGCTCGCCGGAGGGCCAGACGGCTGCAACTGGTCGTTCCACCAAGCGTCGAACTTTTCCTTCGGCTCAGCGATGATGAAGGTACCCATGTTCGCATGCTGCGCACCGCAGAACTCGGCGCACTGGCCGCGATATACGCCAGGCTTGTCGGCCTTGATGTCGAGCACATTGATATGGCCGGGGATGAGGTCGAGCTTGCCGGAAAGGCTCGGCACCCAGAAGGAATGGATCACGTCCGTCGATGTCAGCAGAAGCCGTACGGGCTCCCCGGCGGGGATGTGGATCTCGTTCGCCGTGGTCAGGATGCGGCTCGGCGTGGCGTCTTCGTAGCGGACTTCCCACCACCATTGGTGGCCCGTGACGCGAATGGTGAGCGCGGCGTCGGAGCCGATCGCCGCAAGTGTCCTGTTGGCGAAGAAGCTCAGCAAGGTCAGTCCGACCACGATCGCTGCGGTCAGCCCGACGGCGATCACGACAACGCGCAACTTTCGATGGTCGGCGCCGGCGTCGAGCACGAGCGGCTCGGCGCCGTCCCGCGACCGCATCATCAACGGTGTGGCAAGAGCGATCATCACCAGGACCCAGATCACCGAGCAAAGCGCGGTGAAAAACCAGATGAGCCATGCCAGCTCACTGGCAGCTGGCCCTTTCGGGTCGAGCGCTGATTGCCATCCCGCGCATCCCTGCAGAAACAAGACGCAGGCCGTGCCGAACCCGGTCGACGCAAGGCGCTTCACGGTGATTTCCCCAGCGTGGCTGCATCCGGCATGCGGTTTTCCGACGGATGCGGCATCATGTCGTCGTTGCGTTGCGGCGCGGCGGACGAGGGTGCGTTGCCACTCAGCGAGCGAACGAAGGCGGCAAGCTCCCAAATCTGGTCATCGGGAATCTTGTCGCGGAAGCTCGGCATGCCTTTTGGCCGCCCATCGCGGATGGTAGCGTGGATGCTCTCGATCGAACTGCCGTAAAGCCATTTCTGGTCCATCAAGGCCGGCCCCATGCCGCCGCCACCATTGGCATGACAGCCCGAACAGTTGAACCAGCTGAACAGGCGCTTGCCCTCGCTGAGGTGGAAGGCATTGGCCTCGAAGCTGGCTGCCTTGTTGTCGCTGGCCGAAGGCCGCTGTCCACCGGGTTCCAATGTCGTCACAGGCATCGGCTGCTCGCCCGATCCGAGCGAGGATTGCGGGCGCGTGTCGCGCTCCTCGCGCTGGCATGCCGTAAGCGCTAGGGCCGTAAACAAGAGCATGGCGGCACCGTGCTTCATCGCACTGGGCTCCCCGGGCCATCGAGGCGCGGCACGCCATATTGCGACAGCAACGCGTCGATCTCTGCCTTGTGCCTGGCCAGCGCGCTGTTCACATCGCCACGCAGCGCATCGTCCTCGCGCCGAACGCCCATCGAGATGTCGTAGATCATGGGCAATTGCGGTCCGTCGATGCGAGGCATGACGGGCGTGACGCGGAGGGGCACTTTCTGCTTGGCGGCGAAGTAGCCGGCGAGCGGGCCCCAGACGACGGCAAGATCGATGTCGCCGGTCGCCACCGCTTCGACGATGCGCGCCGGAGGGTTGGGTGCGGAGTAGTCGCCATAGACGGGATAGCCGACGAGATGCCCGACGATGCCACGGCGGCCGAGCGCCTGGACGGGAGGCGAATTGACCCCGTCGTCGCCGATGAGTTGCACGCCGATCCGCATGGCGCGCAGCCGCGGATCGTTGAAGGATGCCACATCCGGACCGTCCTGGCGGGTGACGAAAACATAGGACGACCGATAATAGGGGGTGGTGGTGCGCAGCATTTCGAGATTGGCCGGTGTGCCGGGCACGAGATCGCAAAGGCCGGCCTTCAGCGTGTTGCGCACGAAGCCCCGGCGCTGTGCCCACCAAGTGTAGGTCAGTTTGGCGCCGAGATCGGCGGCCACGATCTCAGCGATCCTGTTCTCGAAGCCCTGACCGGCGGCGTTGGAGAAGGGCATGTTGTTCGGGTCGGCGCAGACCCTCAGTTCACGCACATTCGCTGTCGCCGGCAAGAGCAGCAAGGCGAGGGCGGCCATGCCGGTTGCCATCCGCTGGAGCGCCTTTCGCACCTGGCGCGAGGGCCGCTCGAGTGCCTCAGGGGAGCCGGAACACATAGAGCGTGCCTCCCGCCGTTGTCGCGTCCTTGAGATCCTTCATCGCGTTGACGAAACCGAGGGCAGCGGTGGCGTCGCGCGGATCGAGATCGCCGGACACGATGGCGCCGGCCCAGCCGCCTACACCCGACAGGATCGCCACATATTGGTGTCCGTCGGGGCCGCGATATGTGATGGGCTGGCCGATGATGCCGGATGACGTCTTGAATTGCCAAAGCAGCTCGCCGGTTTTGGCGCTGACCGCCTTGAACCAACCCTCCATGGTTCCGTAGAAGACGACATCGCCGGCGGTCACGACCGCGCCGCTCCACACCGGGAAGTTCTCCTTGAGGCTCCAGGCGGGCTTCTCCGCGGCGATGTCCCAAGCGGTGAAGGCGCCCCGGTTCCCACCAGGCCCGGGGATCATGCGTACGTTCATGCCGACATAGGGCGTGCCGGCGATGTAGTTCACCTCGACGCCTTCTTCGTCCATGCACAGATTGTTATGCGGGATGTAGAGCAGCCCGGTCTTCGGCGAAAAGGCGGAAGGCTGCCAGTCCTTGAGCCCCGATGCGGTCGGGCAGATGTCGCGGACGACCTTGCCGGTACCGGTCTTCTTGTCCGGATTTTCGACCAGACGGCCGCTGTCGAGGTCGACACCCTTGCTGGAATTGACGGGGCCGTAGGGCTTCGCGGACAGCACTTCGCCGGTGGTCCGGTCGAGAATGTAGAGATAGCCGTTGCGCTCGGGCCGGACCAGCACCTTACGCGGCTTGCCCTGCCAGTTCATGTCGAGCAGGACCTGCTCATTGATCCCGTCATAGTCATGAAGGTCATGCGGGCTCCACTGGTAGAACCATTTCGCCGCTCCGGTATCGGGGTCGCGGGCGAAAATCCCTGACGTCCATTTGTTGTCGCCGGGCCGCAGATCCGGGTTCCACGGTCCAGGGTTGCCGGTGCCGTGGAAGATCAGGTTGAGATCCGGGTCGTAGGAAATCCAGCCCCACATGTTGCCGCCGCCGATTTTCCAGGCTTCCGGCGGCCATGTCGTGACGCCAAGGTCCTTGCCCTTGTCCATGTCGTAATGCGGCTTGAAATCGGGGCCGATCAGCACGTCCTTGTCCGGTCCGGTGCCGTAGGCCGTCCAGACGACATGACCGTCGCCGGCGTCAAGCGCCTTGACCCAGCCGCGGACGCCCATCTCGCCGCCTGAATTGCCGACCAGCACTTTGCCTTTCACCACCAACGGCGCCATGGTGATGGTCTCGCCTATGTTGATGTTGCCGATATGGGAGTTCCAGATCGGCTGACCGGTGTTCGCATCGACTGCGATGGTGTGACCGTCCAGTGTGTTGAAGAAGATGCGCCCGTCCGCGAAAGCCGCGCCGCGATTCACGACGTCGCAACAGGCAACCCCTTGCGCCGCGGGTTCGGGATTGGGTTCGAACTTCCATTTCATCGGCGCGCCTGGCTTGGTGAGGTCGAGCGCGTACACCATGTTGGGGAAGGGGGTCACGATGTACATCGTGCCGCCGACGACCAGCGGCGCCGCTTCCTGGCCTTTGTTGACGCCGGTGGAGAAGGTGAAGGCCACCTGCAGGTTCTTGACGTTGCCTTCGTTGATTTCCGTGAGCTCACTGTAGCGGGTCGACGCGTAGTTCTTGGCCGGCATCGTCCATTGCCCATCGTCGCGAGGTGCGGCGGAAGCCGGCGGCGAGATCGCCGACGGTGGCGGAGCTTCGGAAGCGCCCGTCAGCAGAGGAGTGCAAGCCAGCAGCAACCCCGCAAGGAAGCTCTGGAGACGTTTTCTAGCTGCCGCCGGGCGGTTCGTGCGTACCGCGTCGACGCAGGGTGTTGCACACCGCGCTGCTTGCTTCATTTCGGTGTCGCGCCTCCGACGCCTGAACCGATTTCCGCCGCGATGTCGGCCTCGGTGCCCGAGCATAGCGGGTGACCCCAGCCGGAGGCGCTTTTTCCGCCGGGATCGAGATCATAGATGATGGCATCCTTACGGTTGGGATTGACGCCTGCCGGGACCTTGTCGAGGCCGAGAGCCGCGCGAACGCGCCAGGCGACATTGTGGTCGGCGCAAGAGGAATCGCCACTGACGCCAAGCGCGCCGACGATCGTTTTGCCGTCGTAAAGGGCCAAGCCCCCGCCAAACACGACGACGCCGCCGATAGGCTTGCCGACCAACGGATCGTTGGCGCTGCCGAAGGTTTTGGGATCGCCCGCATAAGCCGCGGCTTGGTTGACGGGGTTGGTCGCCTGCAGCCCGAACAGCGGCCCACCCGGTTGCACGCCAGCGTAGAGATTGGCCGTCGACAGGGCCATTTGAGCCAGGCTGAGACCGTTGGCGGTGTTGGCTTTCTCCGCTGCGACGAGCCGACTGCCCGGCCATTGCGAATCGACTGCGGGGCCGCTGAACGCAATCGCGCAGACAGTGCCATCGCGGGCAACGATCGCGCCCCATTCGTTGGTTTCAAAGCCGCCATTGGCTGGTCCGCCGCTTGCCTTCACATTGGCTTTGAGGACTGTAAGCAGCCTATCGTGATCGGCCGGACAAGCCTGCTGCGCCATGGCCCTGTCATCGTGGAGCAGGTCGCCCATCAGCAACAACAAACCAAAGGCAGATACGAAAAGCTGACAGCGATACATTGTCTTGGGCATTCGTTCGAACATCAAAGAGAACCCTGGCAGATCGTGGAACGCGAGCAGGCGTCCGTGCCTAACTCGCACAATGCTTCTATGTTCCTGCTTTGGAAAAATTCGTGCAGTTGGATTTGGAGGCTGGTGCTCAGCCATGCTGTCCGTGTCATCCCAAGCCTCTTTTGGCGGGCGATAAACCCGGACAACTCATCTGCTACCTAATCCGGACAACTCATGTGCTTACGACACAGATCGGAGAGGGACTTGCCTACATCGCACATGTCGTCGATATGAAGGTCGATGAATTCGCCGAAGGGCTTCAGGCGCGCTATACGGGACTTTGTCAGCGTCTCACCATGATCGACTTGGCGTAAATTCGTGTGCACTCGGCAGGGTCTAGCGTTTTGAATGTTAAAGAAAATGCTGAAAAATCAACAATATAGACTGGCTATCGCACCCATGATGGACTGGACGGACCGGCATTGCCGGTTCTTCCATCGCCAGCTGACGACATATGCGCTGCTTTATACCGAAATGGTTGTGGCCGACGCGGTCATCCACGGCGCGCGCGAGCGGCTGCTTGGCTTCGATGAGGTGGAACATCCCGTCGCCCTGCAACTTGGCGGCTCCGATCCGGCAAAACTTGCCGAAGCGGCGCGCGTTGGCGAAGCCTTCGGTTATGACGAGATCAATCTCAATGTCGGCTGCCCCTCCGACCGCGTCCAGTCGGGCACGTTCGGCGCTTGCCTGATGAAAGTACCCGACCTCGTCGCAACCTGCGTCGCGGCGATGAAGGCGGCGGTGACGGTGCCAGTCACGGTCAAGTGCCGCATCGGCGTCGACGAACAGGATCCGGAGCCGGCGCTCGATGCGCTGGCGAATGGGGTTTTCGATGCCGGCGCCGATGCCTTGTGGGTGCATGCTCGCAAGGCGTGGCTGGAAGGGCTGAGCCCCAAGGAAAATCGCGACATCCCGCCGCTCGACTATAACAGGGTTTATCGGTTGAAGGCTGGAAAACAAAACAAATTCATTGGCATCAATGGCGGTATTCAGTCTCTTGACGAGGCGCGGCTGCATCTCGATCATGTCGACGGAGCCATGCTCGGCCGCGCCGCGTACCACACACCAGGCATTCTGGCCGGTGTTGACGCCGCCTTCTACGGTGCGCGGTCGGAAGCGTTCGATTTCGCGGCACTGATCGATGCGATGGCGGACTATGCGGCGCACCATATCGAACAGGGCGGCCGGCTCGGCCATATTACCCGCCATATGGTCGGGCTGTTTCACGGGCTGCCCGGCGCGCGCCGCTACCGTCAGATCCTGTCCACCGACGCGACCCGACCCGGGGCCGGGGCGGATATGCTGAAGACGGCTTTCGCGGCTGTCGAACTCGGTGGAGCGGCCGCCGAAGCGGCCTGAGCTCAGTCCCTGAGGATCATCCGGTCGCCACGCACGTCGAAGCCCGACAGCGAACCGATGAAGTTCATGCCAAGCAGGCTTTGGCTCAGCATGCCGGGAGCGGCGATCATCACCGGCATATCCTTGCGCACGATGCCGCCGATCGCCAGTTCGTCGGTTTTGACCGCCGCGGCGCGCGCCATGCCATTGGCGGTCGAAACCGGTATCGTGTAGTTGAGCGCCGCGGGATTGAAGCCTGCGGCCTGGGCGTCCTCCGAAGTCAGAACCGTGCTGGTGGCGCCGGTGTCCACAACGGCGCGAACCGCGTTGCCGTTGACCAGGATGCGCGCTTCGAAATGGCCATTGTCGGCCTTGTCCAAGGTCACGGTGGCGTGGCCGTCTTCGACACCGAGCGCCAGCGGGCTGCCGGGAACGAGGCCGGCGGTCACCCGGCTGGCGACGTCCTGCAGCTCGTAGCGATATTGATAGCCGGCGATCAGCGCGAGCACGATAGCCGCCCAGGCGCCGAGGTTGCGGGCCATTACTCCCAGCGGAGCGGACCGCAGCAAGCCGGCGCCGATAAGGGCGCCGAAAGCCCCAAGCCAGATCAGCCGGCCAAAATCGTAATTCTCGACGCCGAACGTGCTGCCGGCGGAATCGTTGAGCATGAGCAGGGCTGCCCCTACACCGATCACCGCCATCACAACCCAGAACAGCCGGCTGCTCACTCTTCCCTCGCTAGAGTGCGTCGCGTTCGCGTGCCATGCGGGTGCGGCGCGTTTCCCGGCGCGGCCGGCGCTCGACGGTTTCGAGCCGGGCTGGCAGTTCGGCCATCACGCTGCGGCGCGTCTCGGGCGTCATCCCTATCCAGGCGCCGATCTCCTCGCGCGTGCGGCCGCAACCGAAGCAGAAGCCGGTTTTCATATCGATCGAACAGACCAGGATGCAGGGAGATTCGATGGCCGTCATGACTTTCTCTCGGTGGACCCGGTCCGGAATCCGCTCTTCCACCTCCACATGGTGCAATGGCAAAGCCAATGCAAGCCCTCCCGATCGCGCCTTCCGTGGCCGCCTTTGCGGCAAATCAGGAAGGACGATCGAGGAGGTTGTGCCGGTCACGCAAGACAGCTATTCCGCTCCTCTGCTCCAGCAACGATTGTTCGCGACATGACCAGTGCACTGCCTTTCGATGATTTCCGCGACCTGCTCGGCAATCTGCCATTGGCCGACCTCAAAGCTGAAGCGCGCGTGCGCACACTGTTTGCCAAGGCCGATAAGCCTGAGAATTCGCTTGGCCGCGTCGAGGACATCGCCGCCTGGCTCGCAGCCTGGAGCGGTCGCGCTCCGCCTGCCGTGACCAGGCCCCTGATGGCTGTCTTTGCCGGCAACCATGGCGTTGCCAGGCAAGGCATTTCGCCGAGGCCTGTGGCGGCGACCGCTAACGCGGTCGAGCTTTGCGCGGCCGGCGGTGCGGCGATCAACCAGATCTGCATTGCCAACGACCTCGGTCTGAAGGTGTTCGATCTTGCCCTGCACATCCCGACCGGCGACATCACCGAGGACGCCGCGCTCGATGAGCGCGGTTGCGCCGCCACCATGGCCTTCGGCATGGAGGCGATTGCCGGCGGCACCGACCTGCTTTGCCTCGGCGATCTCGGCGTCGGCAATTCCACCGTCGCCGCCGCCCTGCTCGCCGCGCTTTTGGGGGGCAGGGGTGCCGACTGGGTTGGCCCGGGATCCGGCGCCGACGCGGCGATGCGGGCTCGCAAGGCAGAGGTGGTCGATGCGGCGCTGGCCTTTCACGGCCGCCATCTAGAAGATCCGCTTGAGGCGCTGCGCCGGGTGGGCGGCCGCGAGTTCGCGGCGATAGCCGGCGCAATCCTTGCCGCGCGGATGCAGCGGATACCGGTACTGCTCGATGGATTCGCGGCAACGGCAGCCGCGGCGGTGCTGCATGCAGCGAACCCCGCAGCCCTTGATCATTGTCTTCTCGCCAGCCTGTCGCCGGAGTGCGCGCATGCAAGGGCGGCCGAGCACCTCGGGCTGCGTCCGCTGCTCGATCTGGGGATCGGCCACGGCGAAGGGGCGGGAGCCGCTCTAACGGCTGGGCTGGTCAAGGCGGCGGCACTGACCAGTTCGGGCATGGCGGCGGCTGTGCGGGGTTGACCACGCGGCACCAGCGTTTACGGGGTCCTTACCGCCGTCGCGCGGCCACCGCTGCGGTCGGCAGCGCCGGCAGTTCTTCCATCACCCGGCTCAGCGGGAAAATAGCGATCGCCTCGGTGCCTTCGCGCAGCTTGGAATGAAGCTCGAACTCGCCGCCATGCATGGCGAGCAGCCCTTGGACGATCGGCAGGCCAAGCCCGGTGCCTTGCTCGGCGCTCTTGATGGCGATCGAACCCTGGCCGAAGGCTGAAAGCACGACCGGAATCTCGTCTTCGGGAATGCCCGGACCGTTGTCCTTGATCGAAATGTATTGTCCGCCGCCCGCCGTCCAGCCGACTCGGACGCGGATTTCGCCGCCGGTGGCGGTGAACTTGATGGCATTGGACAGAAGGTTGAGCGTGATCTGGCGCACGGCGCGCTCGTCGGCGAACAGCCGCGGCAATGTCTGTTCGAAATCCTGGACGACGCGGATGTCCTTGTTGCGCGCCTTGAGTTCCATCATGTGGCAGCAATCCTCGACGATGTTGAGCAACATGACCGGCTCCTCGTTGAGCTGGTAGCGGCCGGCCTCGATGCGCGACAGGTCGAGGATCTCGTTGATGAGGTCGAGCAGATGCTGGCCTGAGTCATGCACGTCGTGGGCGTAATCGCGATAGGTGGGATTGCTCATCGGCCCGAGGACCTCGTTCGCCATCACCTCGGAAAAGCCGAGGATGGCGTTGAGCGGCGTGCGCAATTCGTGGCTCATCGAAGCGAGGAAACGCGATTTTGCCAGGTTGGCGTCCTCGGCCCGCCGCCGAGCCTCATCCGACATCGATTTCGCCGTCTCCACTTCGGCGATCAGCGCGTCCTTTTCGGAGCGGAACGACAACAGCAGCAGGGAAAAGCGATTGAGGTGACTGGCAATATAGGCGAAGAAAGGCAGCGACAGGACAAGCAGCGCAGCCATGGTGGCCCCGACCGGCATCCAGGACTTGGTCGCGGCATAGGCGTAGAGCGCCACTGGAACCGCGAAGGTCGCCAGCAGTGCTCCGCCCAGGGACGAGGCCATGAGCGCCGTCCCTGCCATGGCAAACAGCAGCACCACCGCCTTGACCGCCTGGAACTGGTCGACCTCGCAGGCCCCGCAGCCCAGCCAGACGAACCAGGCCCAGCCCAGACCACAAAGGAAGTGGCCGACCAGGAATTCCCTTCGCGTTTGCAAGGCGTTAAGTTCGGAAGCTTCCGTGCGCTCGATGCGCCGCGCCATGAAAACGACGATCGTATAAGAGGTCAGCGTAAACAACGCCCAGAGCCCGATCTCATTGCCGACACCGGCCAGACGACCGGCCGCGGCGATCGCCAGGACGAGCATCGGGATGACGACGGCACCGCTGGTCATCGCCTGGGCATGGAGCTTCAGCAGCTCGCGGTCGAAATCGAGATTGCCGGCCTGCTGCGAAAGACGGTCGCGCGTCTTGCGAACCGCGCGCGCGACATCGCTGTTGCGATGCCGTTTCCTGCGGTCCACAATGAACTTGTCCGCCGTGTTCGAGCGTTGCAAGGGCATCAAAAGCTTCAATTTATGCGCGCAGCGATTTCAAGGTGTTAAGCTACGTTCGAATGATTAACCAACCGTTTGCCATATGAGCCGTTCGTGGTCGCCAAGGTCGCGCCCGAGGTACGCGGCAGCGCGCCCGAGAAGTCCGTGGCGAAAGCTGCTGGATTACGGGCTGACCGTCATCATTCTGGGGCTGCTGATCCTGCTTGCGGCGCGTCTCGATCGAGTGGAGACACGCAAGACGCAAGGTACAGCCATCATCAATGACGGCGATTCGATCACGCTCGGCGCCGAGCGCATCCGCATGCGCGGCATCGACGCCCCGGAATACACCCAGACTTGCCACAAGAACGGCGCCGATTATGCCTGTGGCACGCTGGCGCGCCAGTCGCTGGTGCGGCTGATCGCCGGCAGGCCGGTCACCTGCAGCGGCTGGCAGCGCGACCGCTATGGCCGGTTGCTCGGCGACTGCAAGGCCGGCGGCACCGACCTAAACCGCGCCCAAGTCGAGGCCGGCTGGGCCGTTGCCTATGGCGCTTTCGAAGGCGATGAAGCAACGGCCCGCGCGGCCAGGGTTGGCATCTGGGCGGGCACGTTCGACCTGCCGCAGGACTGGCGCGATAGTCACCACGGCGAGGTCGTCGAGCGAAAACATGGCACACTGGCGTCGATCGGCGACGCGGCGCGCGAGATCTTTCGCTTCTGGTGAAGCGTGTCTGGCGGAAGGAAAAGGAGGATCGAAATGAAGCTGTTCGACGGCGGCCGGGCACCCAACCCTCGGCGGGTTCGGATTTTTCTCGCCGAGAAGGGGATCGCGGTTCCGTTGGTGCCCGTCGACATGGGCGCGCTGGAGCACAAACAGCAGCCGGTAAGCTCGCGCAACCCGCTGCGGCGCCTGCCGGTGCTGGAACTCGATGACGGCACCATCCTCACCGAATCCGTCGCCATCTGCCGCTATTTCGAGGAACTCCATCCCGAGCCGGCATTGTTCGGACACGACGCGCTTGGCAAGGCAAAGGTCGAGATGTGGCAGAGGCGGATGGAGTTCAACCTGCTCAGCAGCGTCACGCAGGCTTTCCGCCATATCCATCCCGCCATGAAGGAATGGGAAATTCCGCAGATCCCTGAATGGGGTGAGGCCAACAAGCCGAAGGCGGTGGAGTTTCTCATGCTGCTCGATGCTGAACTCGGCAGCCGTGAATTCGTCGCCGGCGACAGCTATTCCATTGCCGACATCACAGGGCTGATCGCGATCGACTTCATGAAGCCGGCACGCATCAAGGTGCCGGAGGAATGTACCAATGTGTCGCGTTGGCATCAGGCAATCTCCAGCCGGCCGAGTGCCGCTGCTTGAGCGTGGAACTGGACAGATTCGCCGCGACGGTCCGCGCTTGCCGCATCTGCGCGGACGATCCCATCGGCAAGCCGCTGGCGCATGAGCCGCGTCCGGTGCTGCGACCCTCTTCCAGCGCCCGTATCCTGATCGCCAGCCAAGCACCGGGAACCAAGGTGCATCTGTCGGGCATGCCCTTCACCGATGCTTCGGGCGACCGTTTACGGACATGGCTTGATGTGACCAGCGACGAATTCTACGACATCGAGAAATTCGCCATCGTGCCGATGGGCTTCTGCTTTCCCGGACAGGACGCCAAGGGCGGCGACCTGCCGCCGAGGCGCGAATGCGCCCCGGCCTGGCGCGCGCCCTTGATGGCGCTGATGCCGCGGATCGACCTGGTGCTGACGATCGGCATCTACGCGCAGACCTGGCATATGGGCGCGGCGCGGCGCGCCTCGCTGACGGAAACGGTGATGGACTGGCGCGCCATCTGGGAGAATTCCGTCGGCCCCAAAGTGCTGCCGCTGCCACATCCATCCTGGCGCAACACCGGCTGGTTGAAGCAGAATCCGTGGTTTGAAATGGA
Organism: Mesorhizobium sp. CO1-1-11; assembly: GCF_020164995.1. Lineage (NCBI taxonomy): Bacteria > Pseudomonadati > Pseudomonadota > Alphaproteobacteria > Hyphomicrobiales > Phyllobacteriaceae > Mesorhizobium > Mesorhizobium sp. CO1-1-11. The sequence goes on along the minus strand of NZ_JAIUHE010000022.1, from coordinate 47,678 downwards.
TTTGCTGCCTTTCCTGCGCTCGGAAATCCGCTATCGCCTCGGTTAGGCATTGAGCAAGAAAACACTCGCTTTTGACGCAAGCGGCAGAATTTTTTTCTTGTGAATGGCCCAAATAAAAGGGAATATAGCGAAACTATTCCACCAGGAGCCTCCGATGGATCGCCTCGACCGAAAAATTCTCCGCCTGCTGCAGGAGGACGCGACGCTCGCGGTCGCCGACGTCGCCAAGAAAGTCGGCCTCTCGACCACGCCGTGCTGGCGACGCATCCAGAAGCTGGAGGAGGAGGGCGTCATCAAACGGCGCGTCGCCATTCTCGACCACGAGAAGGTCAATGTGCGGGTCACCGTCTTCGTGTCGATCCGCACCAATTCGCATAGTCATGAATGGCTGCGCCGGTTTTCCGAGGTTATCCAGGAATTTCCCGAGGTGGTCGAATTCTATCGCATGAGTGGCGACGTCGATTACCTCTTGCGCGTCGTGGTGCCCGACATCGCCGCCTACGACGCCTTCTACAAACGGCTGATCGCCAAGATCGAGATCCGGGACGTGTCGTCGTCCTTCGCCATGGAGCAGATCAAGTACACGACGGAAATCCCGCTCGACTATATGCTGCTGGACAAGGAGTCGGGCGCGAACGCGGCCTGAGCCCGCCGTTCAATTCTTCTTCTTGTTGAGGAAGCTCCAGGGCGAGTTCACCGGCAACACAACGGAGTCCGGAACCGTGTCGACGGCCACGACATCTGCCTTGCGCACGGTGTAGCCGGACTGGATGACGCTGACGCCGTCGAGAATGAACAGCTGGCTCTTCTCCATGTCCGGCTTCAGGGCGCCGGTGACGGCAACCGGTTGGTAGGCCTCGGACATCTTGTAGGGACGGGCTGGTGTGACCAGCACGATCTGGTTGGGCGGAGGCGTCGGCATGTGGCTGCACGCACCCGTCCATGGCACCAGCAGGAACTGATAAACGAGATCTCCGTCGCGATCGACCGGCAATGCATAGCCGGCTAATTGTATGGTCTTGTCGTGCAGGGCGACTGAGAGTGTCTCGCCATGATCCGGCAGTTTCGCCGCGATCATCGGCAAGCCGGCGTCTTCGGCGATGGCCTGCGTCGCCGGGCGCAGATCCTTCCAGAAGATGTGCGTGGTCTCGGCCGAAGCGCCCGCGGTGGAGAGTGCAAGCGCGGCCGCAAGCGCCAGGATCGCTTTGAAATGGTTCATGGTCGCATCCTTTGCGGGCGAGTAAAGACGCCGCTGTCGGTGGCGTCAATGCTCGAGCCGCGTCACATGTCGGCGGAACCGGCTGCGGCAATCCCCGCCTTGTCAGGTCTTTCTGGTGGCGAGGCGTTCGTGGGTTTTGGCATGCGAGAGTTCTTTCACCGCATCCTTGCCGATCCAGCGCGCCGTCCTGTTCGCGGAGTTGGCAAGTTCCTGCGCCAGGGCAAGGGCAGGGCCATGCAAACCCACCGACCGTTTGCCGATTTGCCGCAGCGCCCAGTTGACCGCTTTCCTGACGAAATTGCGCTCGTCGCGGGAATGAGCCTCGACTAGCGGCAGGTAGGACAGAAACGTCGCGTCCGGCTCCTTTTTCAAATGCACTGACGCCCATGCCAGCATCGCGAAGGCCGTGCGGCGAACGAATTCGCGCTCGTCGGCGGCAAACTCCTCGACCAGCTGGCGCCAGAACAGCGTATCCACGAACAGATCCGAGACGGTGTCGACGATCTCCCAGGAATCGAAATCGCCGGCCCAGCGGCGGCATTCTTCAATGGTAATCTTTTTCGGCTCGCCGGTGAAGGCCGCCATCAGCCGTGCTTCGCGAACGCCGCTGTCCCACAGCGCCAGGGATCGCTTGTGGTCGCGCTTCAGCTTGCGCGCCAAAGGCCGCAAATCCGCATTGGCGACACCGAGCGCGGTCGCGGTGTTGATACCGAACCGCCCCATGCCGGCGCGGGTTTCCTCGGTTCCGATCGCGTGCAGATGGGCGACGATGTCCTGCGCGGTCCAGCCTGGAACGGGCAGGGATACTGCGCCTACTTCTCCAGCCGCGCCAGCAGCGAGGACGTGTCCCAGCGCTTGCCGCCCATCGCCTGCACGTCCTTGTAGAACTGGTCGACCAGCGCGGTCACCGGCAGCCTGGCGCCATTGCGATCGGCCTCTTCAAGGCAGATGCCGAGATCCTTGCGCATCCAGTCGACGGCGAAACCGAAGTCATATTTGCCGGCATTCATGGTCTTGTGCCGGTTTTCCATCTGCCAGGAACCGGCCGCGCCCTTGGAAATCACCTCGATGACCTTCTCAATGTCGAGACCTGCCTTCTTGCCGAAATGGATGCCTTCCGAAAGCCCCTGCACCAGCCCGGCGATACAGATCTGGTTGATCATCTTGGTGAGCTGCCCGGCGCCCGCCGATCCCATCAGTCCAACCATGCGGGCAAAAGCGTCGATAACTGGCCTGGCCCTGTCGAAGGCGGCCTCATCGCCGCCGACCATGACGGTCAGCACGCCGTTCTCGGCGCCGGCCTGGCCACCGGAGACGGGCGCGTCGAGAAATGAGAAGCCGCCCGATTGCGCGGCTTCGGCCAGTTCGCGCGCGACTTCAGCCGAAGCCGTGGTGTTGTCGATGAAGACCGAGCCTTTCTTCATCGCCTTGAAGGCGCCCGCGGGGCCTGTGGTCACGGAACGCAGATCGTCATCGTTGCCGACGCAGGAAAAAACGAAATCCTTGCCCTCGGCGGCCTGGGCCGGCGTCGCGGCAAAGCCGCCGCCATGTTGGGCGACCCACTGCTCAGCTTTGGCTTGGGTGCGGTTGTAGACGGTCACGTCGTGGCCACCCTTGTTCTTCAGGTGTCCGGCCATGGGATAGCCCATGACGCCAAGACCGAGAAATGCCACCGATGCCATGCCTTGTCCTTCCGGCGAAACAGAGATTTCAGCTGCGGAAGCTCTAGGCCATGCGACGAATTCGTCAAGGCGCGCGGTGCGGCATCGACTGGCACAGGCCGATCAGGAGCGGCTTAGCGATTGAGGTGGATCGTAATCCTGCGCTCGATCCATTCGACGCCATGGCGCAGGATTTCGACCATCACCAGATAGACGATGGCGACCCAGACATAGGCCTGGAAATCGAAGGATTTGGCGTAGGCAAGTTTCGCATTGCCCATCAGGTCGTAGACCGTGATGATTGCGACGATGGCCGAGGCTTTGATCATCAGAACCAGTTCATTGCCGTAGGGCCGCAAGGCAACGATGAATGCCTGCGGCAGGATGACCTTGCGCAGCGTCTGCAGCTTGTGCAGGCCGAGCGAGGCAGCACCTTCCCATTGGCCCCCGGGCACGCTCTCGATGGCGCCGCGAAGGATTTCGGCCTGATAGGCCGCGGTGTTGAGCGCAAAGGCAAACACGCCGCAGTTGAAGGCCTCGCGGAAGAACCACCACAGCCCGATGGACTCGAGCTGCAGCCGGAAAGAGCCCAAGCCATAGTAAACGAGGTAGACCTGGACGAGCAGCGGTGTGCCGCGGAAGAAATAGACATAGCAATAGGCAAGGCCGGACAAGAACCGGTTCTTCGACATGCGGCCATAGGTGACGGGCAGCGAAAAGATCGCGCCGGCCACCATCGAGATCGCCACGAGCGACAGCGTGGTCCACAGCCCCTGCAGATAGGCGGGTGCATATCTGGCAAAGAACTCGCCATTCCAGGCGTAGACGAGATAGGTGAGGATACCGAGGCCGAAGAGGATCCAGAGGCCGACGAGTGCGTAACCGACGATGCGGGTGCGCGGCCAGCCGCGTGCCCGCGGCGGCGGGCGGTCGACCGAGATCGCTTCCGTGACGCTCATCGTGCCTCCCTCCGCCCCAGCGAGCGCAAGATGAACCCGGTTGCGATCGAGGACAGGATCGCCAGGACGAGGAAAACCAGTGCGGCGACGCTGTAGAATAGGAAGGAATGCTTGGTGACACGTGCCGCCACGCCGGCATTGCGTAGGGTTTCAGCGAGGTTGACGACCGAGACGAGGGCGGTGTCCTTGAGCAGGCTCAGCCAGCAATTCTCAAGGCCGGGAAAGGCGATGCGCAGCAGCTGCGGCAGGATCACCTTGCGCATGGTAAGCCATTTCGACAGGCCGATTGCATAGCCGCCTTCATACTGGCCCTTCGGAATGGCGCGAAAGGCGGAGAGGAATACCTCGCTGGCGTAGGAAGAAAAGATCAGCGACAGCACGATCATGCCGGCGATGAAGCTGTCGACATCGATCGTTGCCTCGGGCTTGAAGAGGCGGATGACGTATTGCAGCAAGATGGGCATGCCGAAGAAGAACAGGAACAGCGTCACCAATTCCGGCAGGCCGCGAAACATGGTGGTGTAGATGTTGGCGGCCAGCCGCAGCGACGGTTCTTCGGACTGCTTGGCCCAGGCTACGAAAAAGCCGATCGTCAGGCCGATCGGCAGCGTTGCAAGCGCGAGCGCGATGGTGACCAACGCACCATAGGCAATATCGTCACTCCAGCCCTCCGGTCCCCAACTGAGCAGTGTCCATATGCTTTGGACTGGCATTGACTGGCCTTACCCCACGGCGCTCCCGAGATGAACAAGGCGGCAGGGGAACCCCGCCGCCTTGGCAATGATGATCAGGACTCGGCGCCGTAGACGTCGAACTTGAAGTACTTGTCGTTGATTTCCTTGTATTTTCCGTTGGCGCGGATGGCGTCGATGGCGGAATTCAGCTTGTTGACCAGGTCGGTATCGCCCTTTCGAACGGCGATGCCGGCGCCAGGTCCGAAAATTTCGACAGGTTGCGGCGAGGGCTGGCCGAGAATCTTGCAGCAGGCGCCTTCAGGCGAATCCAGAAACTGCTGCAGCACGACAATATCGTCCTCGATGGCGTCGAGACGGCCATTGGCGAGGTCAGCCTGTTCCTCGGGGCTGCTCGGATAGCCCTTAATGGTGCTGTCCGTGTAGGTCTTCGAGGCATAGTTGAAATGGGTGGTGGTGGTGGCGACGCCGATATTCTTTCCGGCGAGGTCTTCCTTGGTCACTCCCTTGAGCGGCGAATCCTTCGGCACGGCGATCGCCGACGGGGTGTTGTAGTATTTGTGCGAGAAGTCGACCTTCTGCTGCCTCTCCGGCGTGATCGACATCGAGGCCACGATGGCGTCGAACTTGCCGGCCTGAAGTGCGGGGATGATGCCGTCCCAATCCTGGGCGACGAAGGTGCACTTGACCTTCATCTCATCGCAAAGTGCCTTGGCGATGTCGATGTCGAAGCCGACAAGCTGGCCATCGGCGGTGAGGTTGTTGAAGGGGGGGTAGGCGCCTTCGGTGCCGATCCGCAGGGTCTTCTCCTGGGCCTGGGCTACGCCGAGCGTCAGCAGCGCAGCCGATGCGGCGAGCGCGATACGCAGTGCAATACGCATGATAGTCCTCTCTTTATGGTCCCGGCCGTCGTTCCGAAACGGCTCTGTGGGGCGGTGCTTTTTGACCGCCCGCTAGGCCGATACTCCCACTCTTTCCAAGAAAAAAGCAACCGCAAAACCGCCGAAATCGGTAATGGGCTTCTACCGTTACGTTACTTCTCAAGCAACGAGGCCGGTCGTACGCTCGATGAAGTCGGCTATGGATTTTGCGTCATCGAGGTCGAACACCGGCAGGCTCTGGTCGGCGATGGCGAAATCCGCGGCGACGGCGACAATATTGGGATCATCCACCGCAAGCGGCGTCCGGTCCTTCGCTTCCAGCCGCCTCGTTTCGATCTTACGGTGGGATTCGCGCTTGTAGCCTTCGACCAGCACGATGTCGCAGGGGGCGAGCCGCGACAGGATGGCGTCCAGCGGCGGCTCCTGCTCGCCACGCAATTCGTGCATCAGCGCCCAGCGACTGCCCGATACGATCGCAACCTCGGTAGCACCCGCCTGCCGGTGGCGGAAGCTGTCCGCGCCGGGCTTGTCGATGTCGAAATGATGATGAGCATGTTTGACCGTCGAGACTTTCCAGCCGCGCCGCACAAGCTCCGCGACCAGCCTTTCCGTCAGTGTGGTCTTGCCGGAGTTTTTCCATCCGGTGATGCCGAAGATGCGTCTGTTCATGGCGACATGCTCTGCAACAGCTGTTCAGCCTGGGCAAGATCGTCCGGCACATTGATGTTGAAGAAAGGATCGATTCCGACGGATTGCGGGACAGGGAATTCCACGTCGACATGGCCGTGTTGTTCGATAAAGGCCGAAACGCGCCTGTTGTCCTCATCGACCAGGAAATGCCGCAAGGCTTCGCGGCATCCGGTTGGCCACAGCGCGAAGGTCGGATGCCGCCGGCCCGCCGAAGAGGCGACGGCGATCGAACCGGGGTGTTGATGCGCCGCCGCAAGACGATCAACGAGATCCGGCGGCAGGAAAGGCGTGTCGCCGGCCGCTGTGACGATCGCCCTGCAAGGCGTGCCGGCGGCGGCCCATTCCAGGCCGGTCAGGATTCCGGCAAGCGGCCCGGCAAAGCCTTCGATGGTATCGGCAAGCACCGGCAGCCCGAACCGGGCGAACCGCGCCGGATCGCCATTGGCGCTGAGCGCCAGGGTCTCGAGCTGCGGGCCAAATCGCGACAGCACCTGGTCGAGCACGCAGCCGCCGCCCAGCGGCAACAACGCCTTGTCGCCACCGCCCATCCGCCTCGACTGGCCACCTGCCAGGATGAGCCCAGCAATATCCCGCTTCATGCTATCCAGCCTGTACGCCAGCCGCGGGAAATCGCAAGCGGCTTCAAGGGGGTGCTAGAGTCCTTCCGGCGCCATGGCCGGGCCGGTGCTTTCGGCGACGATCTTTCGCCGGCCGACCATCCGCTCGCGATAAAGCGTATAGAGACCCGAGCCAACAACTATTGCCGCGCCGGCAATCATCGGCACGTCCGGTATGTCACCGAAAATAATCAAGCCAAGCAGTATCGACCAGAGGAGCGCCGTGTAGCGGAACGGGGCGATGAAGGAGATCTCACCCGATCGCATCGCCATGATGATGAATTGGTAGCCGATGAGCACCAGCACCGCGGCCAGCGCCAGCAGCGCCGTGCTTTTGCCGGTCATCGGTGTCCAGCCACCCATCGGCGTCAACAAAAACGCACCGACTACGGTCATGGCCAGCGCGGTGGCGGTCGAGACCAGCATCGTCGGGATGGCCTGGGGGATGCGCTTGGTGGCAAGGTCCCGCACCGTGCAGCAGGCGACGGATGCCAGCGCCACCAGCGAGTAAATGCTGAAGCCCTCGAAACCCGGCCGCACGATGATGATGACCCCGGCAAACCCGATGGCGATCGCCAGCCAGCGCCGCCAGCCGACCGCTTCACCGAAAAACAGCGCCGCGCCCATCGTCACCGCCAGCGGCAGCGCTTGCAGAACGGCCGAAACGCTGCCGATCGGCAAATGGGCGAGCGCGACCAGGAAGGACACCGTAGCGCCCGCTTCGCCCAGGACACGGACCGCCACCAGCGGCTGCAGCATCAGGCGCGGCTGAAAAAGTGCGCCACGTTGCCAAGCCAGCAGACCGACGAACAGCGAGGCGAACGCCCCTCTGATCAACATGACCTGCGCCATATTCATCGACTCCGAAGAGTATTTGGTGATGGCGTCGTTGAGCGTGAAGCCAACCATCGCTACCACCATGAACAACGCGCCGCGAAGATTTGGGGAAAGGGGCAAGACATCTACCGGTTGCTTTGGCAAGCAAGGCTGTAACAGCCCGCCACGAGACAGCAACGGCAAAGGGCTGGGCCAGGACCCGATATCCATCTTCGCCGGCGTGAAACCATCCCGGACGAGGTATGAATTCTGTCGGAAGGCGGCAACGCCTCCCGACACGGTGCGGACGAGGGATTGCCTACTTCTTGGGTGACAGCACCTCGGTGCCGTTCCCCTCCTTGCCGGCGATGGTCCACAGACCATGCAGCGACCCGTCATCCTCGACCTTGTAGACGACGAGGCCGATATCCTTGCCCATTTCGTAGCCAGCGGAGAATGCGTTGTCGTTGCGCATGCAGATGCCATCGGAAGAAGAACCGCCGGTCTCCCAGTGGATCGTGCAGGTGGTGCCGCTGGTCAGCGTGATGGTGGCTTCGCCGCCATAGGACGAACCATCGAAATTGGTGCCGGCAACGGTGTAAGTGCCGCCGATCGACTGGGCAGCCGCCGGCAGGGCAGCCAAGCCGAGCAAGGCGAAAGCGAGAAGAAGTTTGCGCATGATGTAATCCCCCGAAAATGCGATGAATCGCTACGGAACGGAGGGTAGGCGGGAAACCATGACCAGTAAATCAGACCGACATTTGCCGACAGAGATTTGTTTGCGGTGTGGCTAAAATACTCTTGGCCCGAACGGTTCATGGCCCCTTGAGGCTGCCAGCGATGGCGCCGACCAGCGGGTCATATTTCGATTTCAGCGCCGGCGGATAGTCGATCCAGATCGTGCGGATGACGCCATCCCCGTCAAACAGCCGCCGCTCATAAAAAATCTTTCCGTCCTTCACGCCCGACAGCACCGCCCAATCCTTGCCGGCCTTGCCGTAGGTGACCTTGTAGCCAGGCTCATTGCTCGTCTTTTCGCCGACGACAAAGTCTCTCGGCGTCTCATGGTCGATGTTGAGGATGCCGGAGCATGTCAGGCTGGCGCCGTCCGCGCTCAGCCATACCTGACCGTCGCCATTCTCAGGCTCGGGCTGGCGATCGGTGAAGATATCGTCGGGGAAGGTGCAAACGGTGCCGAAGCGCTCGTTCACGTAGGTGGATTGCGCGGCAAACGCGGTATTCGCCGAGACCGCGGCAAGAGATATGATGATTGAGTAGAGCCGTCGCATGCCTTGCCCCGAAGCCGATGATTGCACGGCATTCTCGCACGGACAGGAGACAAGGTCAGCCGCCGGTGACACTCATATGCCGAGACACCGACGGACGGCTGGTGCGGCGGTCGATGATGAAGTCATGGCCCTTCGGCTTGCGGCCGATGGCTTCGTCTATAGCGTCGGCAACCAGTTCATTGCCTTCGGACGCGCGCAACGGAGCGCGTAGGTCGGCCGCGTCTTCCTGGCCAAGGCACATATAGAGCGTGCCCGTGCAAGTCAGCCTGACCCGGTTGCAGCTTTCGCAGAAATTATGCGTCATCGGCGTGATGAAGCCGAGTTTTCCGCCGGTCTCGGCGACTTGGACATAGCGGGCCGGGCCACCGGTCTTGAACGGAATGTCGGTCAGCGTGAACTGGCGCTCGAGTGATGCGCGCAGCAGCGACAGCGGCAAGTACTGGTCGGTGCGATCGGCGTCGATCTCGCCCATCGGCATGGTTTCGATGACGGTAAGGTCCATGCCGCGACCATGCGCCCAGCGCATCATTTCGGGCAGCTCGGCGTCGTTGAAATCCTTCAGCGCCACCGCGTTGAGCTTGACTTTCAATCCAGCCGCCTGGGCGGCATCAATGCCCGCCATGACCTTGCCGAGATGACCCCAGCGGGTGATGGCGTGGAACTTGTCGGCATCGAGCGTATCGAGCGAAACATTGATGCGCTTGACGCCGCAATCGGCGAGTTCCGCGGCGAAGCGCGAAAGCTGCGAACCGTTGGTGGTCAGCGTCAGTTCTTCCAGTGCGCCGCTGTCAAGGTGCCGGGAAAGCTGGCGCACCAGATGCATGATGTTCTTGCGCACCAGCGGCTCACCGCCGGTGAGGCGCAACCGTTTGACACCCTTTTCAATGAACACGGTGCAGAGCCGGTCGAGTTCTTCCAGCGACAGCAGGTCTTTCTTGGGCAGGAAGGCCATATCCTCGGCCATGCAATAGGTGCAGCGGAAATCGCAGCGGTCGGTGACCGACACTCTGAGATAGCTGATCGTGCGACCGAAGGGGTCGATCATGTTCATGTTCGAGCGTTTCCGTGGCCGTTAACGGCGCCGTTATATACAGCTATGTGATACGATCCAGCCCGCCATTCAAGATAGCCGACCTCGATCTTTGATAACATTCCGCGACCGACATTGCGTGTCGGCACGATCCCATACCTTTTCGCTTGGCGCGAAGCAGCGTAGGGAAGGGCAAATTCAGGCAGGATCGATCATGACGGCTCCGAAAGAACTGAGGGTCTCCAAGGACCGCAAGCTGCTCACCGTGACCTTTCCCGGCCACCAGCCGTTCGAGTTGCCGGCCGAGCTGCTGCGCGTCGCCTCACCGTCGGCGGAAGTGCAGGGCCATTCGCCCGAACAGCGGGTGACGGTTCCCGGCAAACGCGATGTGGCCATCCTGAAGATCGAGCCGGTCGGCAACTATGCGGTGCGAATCACCTTCGACGACTTCCATGACACCGGCATCTTCACCTGGAATTACCTGCACACGCTCGGCCATGAGAAGGATGCGCGCTGGAATGCCTATCTCGCGGAACTCGCCGAGAAGGGCCTAAGCCGCGATCGTTAGCCGCCATTGCGTCGTCAGAACGTCACCGATCGGGAGTAGGGCGGCGGAACGGGAGACGGAAAAAAATGTCGGTCATCACCACAGTCGAACAACTCGAAGCCCTTTACGGATTGCCGGGCGAGGCCTCGGTGGTCAAGGAACTCGACCATGTCATTCCCGAATACGCCGCCTTTATCGAAGCCTCGCCCTTTGTCGCGCTAGCCACCAATGGCCCGGAGGGGCTGGATTGTTCGCCGCGCGGCGATCTCGCGGGCTTCGTGCGCATCGTCGATGTGAAAACGCTGATGATGCCGGACCGGCGCGGCAACAACCGTGCCGATTCGCTGAAGAACATCATCAGGGATCCGCGCGTCGGCCTTTTGTTCCTGGTGCCGGGCTCCGGCACGACGCTGCGCATCAACGGCCGAGCCCATATCACCACGGACCCAGCGCTGTGCGCGTCGTTCATGGTCGACGGCAAGCCTGCGCGTTCGGTCACCGTGATCGATGTCGATTCGGTCTATTTCCAGTGCGCTCGCGCCATCGTGCGGTCGGAACTGTGGAACCCTGCCAAGCATGTCGACCCGAAGTCGCTGCCGACACCCGGAAAGATTTTAGAGATCACCAGCCGCAAGAATATCGACGGCGAAACCTACGACAGGGAGTGGCCGGAGCGGGCGAAGAAATCGATGTGGTGATCGCCTGAAAGGGCGATCACGCCTCGTTCAGCACGTCATAGATCTTGCGCATCTGCTCGCCGATCATGTCGCATTGTTCCGGCGTCGACTGGCTCATTGCCTTCTCGATCAGCGCCATATGCACTTTCAGCGCCCGCATCAGCAGCGCCTCGCCGGTTTCGGTCAGCGTAAGCCGCAAGATGCGCTTGTCCTTCTCATCGCCTTCGCGCCGCAGCAGGCCACGCGTCTCCAACTGCGGCAACAGCATGGTGATGTTGGAGCGGCCCACGAGCAGCTTGCGGGCGAGGTCGTGCTGCGACATGCCCGGGTGGCGGTAGAGGTTCATCAGCACGTCGAGCTGCGCCGGCTTAAGGTCGAGCGGCGCAAGTTTCACCGCCAGCGTGCGCTCCAGCACATGGCAGGCGCGCGCCACCGCGACCCAGTTGCGAAAACGCGGGTTGTCCCAGGGTAGCTCTTGTTTATTGTTCATCTTTGAACTATTATGTTCATGCTTGAACGTATGGATGGATTCTGACTATGGCATCATTCGGGCTGAAGGTCATCCGAGGTGTGTTTGGTGCGGCCGAACATGTCGCGCCGCGCATCACCGGGCGCGCGGCTTTCGAATTGTTCTGCCGTACGCCAAGCACCAGGACACTGACCGACGGCGAGCGCCGCGCCATCGACCGCGCCGCGGAGTTCATGGCCGAGGCGCGGCATCATCGGCTGAAGACCGCGACCGGCTGCGTCATGGTTCATGAATTCCGCCCCGAGCCGGGCCGCGAGTCCGCCGGCACCGTCCTCGTCATCCATGGCTGGCGCTCGCGTACCGAATATATGCGCGTGCTGATCGAAGGTTTTCGCGCCGCCGGCTACAAGGTCGTCTCGCTCGATCTTCCCGGTCATGGCCATTCGCAGGGCAGGCACCTGAACATGGTCAATGCCGTCGAAGCCGCAAGAGTGGCCGGCGAATGGTTTGGGCCGTTCGTGGCTGCCGTCGGCCATTCCTTCGGAGGCGCCGTTGCCGCCAATGCCATCGCCGGCTCCGTCAAGGACATCCCGCCGCTGTCGGCCGCACGTCTTGTGCTGATCGCGGCACCAAGCTCGCTGCCGGCAATCTTCGCCGACTTCAGCCGCATGCTCAATGTCGGTCCCCGCTCGCAGGTCGCCATGGCTGACCGCGTCGAATATCTCTCCGGCCGGCCGTTGCACGAATTCACCGGTGACCGGCAGCTCGCCCAGGCGCCCGTGCCGACGTTGGTCATCCACGCGCCCGACGACCGGGAGGTGCCGGCTGAACATGCACGACGCTATGCCGGCGCCGGCGACCATGTACGGCTGCACTGGGCCGACGGGCTCGGCCATCGCCGCATTCTGGCCGACAAGGGCGTGGTTGAACGCGCCGTCGGCTTCGTGACCATGCAGCAGAACCCGTCGCTGCTCCACTGAGCGGCACTCAGGCTATTTCTTCTTGTCTCCGGGCTCTACAGGCAGTCCGGCAGCCTTCCAGGCCGTGTAGCCGCCGAGGATGTGTTTGACCGGGGAAAGACCCATGTCCTGCGCCGTCTTGGTAGCCAACGCTGAACGCCAGCCGCCGGCGCAGAAGAAGACGAAGCTTTTTCCGGAAGCGAAGAAAGGCTTGTGGTAGGGGCTTTCGGGATCGATCCAGAACTCCAGCATGCCACGCGTGACGTGCTTGGCGCCGGGAATTCTGCCGTCGCGTTCGATTTCACGAGGATCGCGCAGATCGACGAAGATGGTGTCTTCGTCCTCAAGCAGCCCTGCCGCTTCCTCGGGCGAAACCACTTCGATCTCGGCATTGGCTTCATCCAGCAATTCGCGATACCCTTTTTTCACGTGGTTCCCTCCGGCCGCAAGTTTGCTGGCAAGTCGGATTTCGAGCACAACGGATGGTGTTTGTCACGCCTCGATGGTGCCGGCCATGGCCTTCCAAGCGGCCATTGCCCCGGCTACCGTCGCCATCAGGGCGGCGCGGGAAGCGCCGTCACGCGCCTGAATCGACATGCCATGCTGGACCGTTGCGAAAAAGGTCGCGGCTGCACGGCAATCGAAGTCGGCAGGCAATTCACCTTCGGCCACGCCGCGCTCCAGACGCTTCTTCAGCGCGGCGAGATTCTCGGCGCGCCGGCGCCGCAAATCCGCGCAGATCGCGCCCCGGCTCGAGTCTTCGTGCAGCGCACCCAGCGTAATCAGGCAGCCCTGCGGACGATCGCTTTGCGAATAGGCCTTCGCGGTCCGGCGCAAGAACCGCTCGATCGCAAGCCGCGCCGTTGGCGCCTCTTCCAGCGCGAGCCAGATGTCGGCGCCCTCAACGCGGGAATAGAGATCGGTCGCCTCGAGGAACAGGGCCTCCTTGCTGCCATAGGCGGCATAGAGGCTCGGCGAATTTATGCCCATTGCCACGGCGAGATCGCTGATCGATGCGCCTTCATAGCCCTTGGCCCAAAACACGTCCATCGCGCGCCGCAAGGCCGCGGTTCGATCGAAGGTTCGGGGACGGCCTCTTTCCGACATGATGCTCTTTTCTGTGTTGATCGATACATAAATGAGTTGACGCGGCCAGGCAAGGCTGGCAGGTATTTATGTATCAATCGCTACATAAATGGAGAAACCGATGTCATCAGGAAATTTGAACGGCAAGGCAGCACTCGTCACCGGAGGCAGCCGCGGTATCGGCGCGGCCATTGCACGAAGGTTGGCGGCGGAGGGGGCCGATGTGGCGCTGACCTATGTGCATGGCGAGGAGCAGGCTCGGTCCGTCGTCGCCGAGATAGAGACCAAGGGCGGTCGCGCCATCGCCATTAAAGCCGACAACCGTGACGCCGAGGCCATAGACCAGGCGGTGGCCGATGCTGTGACTGCCTTCGGCCGGCTCGACATCCTGGTCAACAGTGCCGGCATCTGGCGCGCCGCGCCGATCGATGCGCTGTCGCTTGCCGATTTCGACGAAACCATGTCGATCAATCTGAGAGCGCCGTTCATCGCCTCGAAAGCGGCGGCAAGGCACATGGGCGAGGGCGGCAGGATCATCTCGATCGGCAGCAATCTGGCCGAGCGGGTCACCGACACCAGCCTGGGCGCCTACTCGGCTAGCAAGGCGGCGCTGGTCGGCCTGACCAAGGCATTGGCCCGCGACCTCGGGTCACGCGGCATCACCGCCAATGTCGTCCATCCCGGTTCGACCGACACCGATATGAACCCGGCCGACGGCCCGCATGCCGAGCATCAGCGCCAGAAGATGGCCACCCCGCGATTCGGCCAGGCGGACGATATCGCCGGCATGGTTGCCTGGCTCGCCGGACCGGAGGGCAGGTTCGTCACCGGAGCCGCGCTGACCATCGATGGAGGCGCAAACGCGTAAGCCACAGGGATTCCCGGGCCGGGGCGACAGTGGGGGCGCGCGGGCCGTCACGATGTTGTGAAACCGTTCTGCAACAGCCCTGCCGAAATTTATGAAAGCTTAACGAAATCGGTATGAATCGGTATAGTCGCGCCTTACATCCGCCATGCGGTGAGCGGGACGGTCTAGCGTGCGGAACGGGAACCGGTTGCGACCGGAGCGGGTGATCCATGAAATTCCTCGGTAAAAAAGCAACCGTGATGCCGCTGGTGGCGATTACGGCGACGCTGGCTTTCGGCATGCCTCAGGCAGGAGCTCAGGGATTTTTCGACATGCTGTTCGGCGGTGGCATCAGGCATGAGCCGAAAGGCGAGTTTCCGCCTCCTCCGCCAAAGCACAAACCCAAGCCGAACGCTCCGGCCGGCGGCGGCGTGAGGATCAGCAGTCCGTCCTACTATACTTACAAGGCCGACAAGCTGGTGCGTGTCGACTTCTCGACGCTGGCGACGGCGCCGCAGCCGGCTGCACCGCAAGACGCCGCTTTCGTGCCTTCGGCCACGGGTGCTGCCTTCCATGAAGCCATTGCCGGGCTCGCCGACTATGAACTCTATGCCGAGCCCGACATCGCCAAGGCGCTGATCGCCTATTACTCGGCCAACCCGGATTTCATCTGGGTGACCGGAACCACCCCGAACAACCGCGCGCAGGATGCCGTGCGGGTGCTTGGCGAGGCTGCAAGCTACGGCCTCACGCCTGCCGACTACACGGTCGATGTGCCTGCCGCCAGTTCGTCCTCGGCGGACGACGAGGTCAAGCTGAAGGAGCTCGTGCGATTCGAGATGGCGCTGTCGGCACGTGTCCTGCGCTATGCCCATGACGCCCAGAATGGCCGTGTCGAGCCCAACCGCATGACCGGCTACTACGATTTCCCGGCCAAGCCGCTCGACATGATGGGCGTGCTGAAGACTCTGGCGCATACCCAGGAGGTTCGCACCTATCTGGAATCGCGCCATCCGCAGAATGCGGAATATCAGGCGCTGCGCGTCGAACTGGAAGCGCTGCAGGCGAGCGCCGAGAACGAAATCGTCGTCGATCCCAAGCTGCTGCTGAAGCCAGGCGAAACCAGCCCCGAATTGCCGAAGCTGCTGTCGCTGATCGCGCGTAATCTCGATGACGAGATGGGCGGCACCTATGGCGAGGTCCTGTCGCGGCTGGCAACCAGCGAAGTCTACGTTCCCGAGCTGGTGCCGCTGATCAAGGCGGTGCAGCAGAAGGAAGGCATGAAGGGCGATGGCGTCATCGGTCCACGCACGGTCGCCACGCTGGCCGGGACGGCGAAGGCCGACAGGCTGCTGAAGGTGGAGGTGGCGCTGGAAGAGCTGCGCTGGCTGCCTTCCGATCTCGGCAGCCCGCGTGTTTTCATCAACCAGCCTGCCTTCACCGCGAGCTATATCGACGACGGTCAGGAAAAATTGAAGACGCGCGCCGTCGTCGGCCGCGTCACCAACCAGACCGCCTTCTTCTACGACCAGATCAAGCAGGTCGATTTCCACCCCTACTGGGGCGTGCCGCAGTCGATCATCGTCAACGAAATGCTGCCGAGGTTGCGCGGCGATCCCGGCTATCTTGACCGGGCCGGCTACGAGGTGACGGATTCACGCGGCAAGCGCATCCCTTCGTCGGCGGTGAACTGGGGCGCTTATGGCGCCAACATTCCCTATAATGTGCGCCAGCAGCCGAGCGAGGCCAATGCTCTGGGCGAACTGAAGATCCTGTTCCCCAACAAGCACGCGATCTACATGCACGACACGCCGCAGAAATCGTTCTTCAAGCAGGATATGCGCGCGCTCAGCCATGGCTGCGTGCGCCTGCAGGATCCGCGCGGCATGGCGGCGGCAGTGCTCGGCACCTCGGTCGATTATATCGCGGAGAAGCTGAAGCACGGACACTCGACCGAGGATGTGACACGCAAGATCCCAGTCTATGTCGCTTATTTCACCGCCTGGCCCGACATGTCCGGCAAGGTCGAGTATTTCAGCGACGTCTACGATCGCGATTCCCGGCTGAAGCAGGCCCTGGACGCAACCGAGGCGGTGCGCTCACCCTCGAGCTAGTCGTTATCGCTCCGACAGCGAGCGCCTGAAACCGGCGTCGCGCCCGGCGATCAGCCAATAGACCAGCCCGGCAACCAGACCGGCGGCGGCTATGATGCCGATGTCGGCCCAGCGCTCCAGATCCACGTCCTCCGCCGCGCCCGGCCAGATCAGGAAGAAACCTCCGGCCGCAGCCGCGGCGCCGAAGACCATGTGCAGCATAGCGTTGCGAAGAGAGAAGAATTCGGCGATCAGCGCAAAAATCAGCGTCTGGGGCGCGGTCACCACGATGGTCAGGAAATAGATGAACATGCCGAGCGGCGGTACCACAAAGGCCGCGATCGGCGAGACCCCCATGAGGTCGAAATAGGCTGGCGCGTTGGGCAGGGAACTCAGCGCGGCATAGATCGCCACGACGGCGATCAGACCAACCAGTATGGCGACGAGATAGCCGGCCAGCATCATGAGGACGCGCTTCATCAAGTGCTTCGCAGTCGACATGCCCACCCCCTGAAGCCGGTCGTTCCACAGTCAGCCATCAATGGCGAATTGACGCAAGGGGAGACGGAACACTCGTGGTGGCCCGCTGGTGAAAATCCCGCCGCTCAGGCGCCGCCGCACATGTGCTGCGAATCCGGGAGAGCCCAGGAGCCTTTCGCGACGAGGTCGACGGAATAATAAACCCGGCCACGGTCGTCGTCCTTGGGGCAGTCCCTGGGAATGGAGATCAAGCACATGACGACGGGTTCGCCGACCTTGGCGGCGGCAAGGCCAGCCTCGCGATCATAGGATACGGCGCCGCCGCCATTGGTGAATGTGGCCGCGCTGCCCGCTTCGGGAGTAGCCGTTTCCAGCGGATCGTCGCCAAGCCGCGTGGTCAGCGTCTCGATATGCGTCGACGCGCATTGGCCGATCGCCGAGGGCAGGGGCTGGTCCTTATTGCCGGGGTTCCGTGCAGCGGCGTCCAGCGCCTTCTTGCCGATCAGCGCGATGGTGTAGTCCTGCACCCAGGACGGCGCATTTCCATAGGTCTGCAAGGCGTTGTTGAGCGCGCTGGCGATACAGGCGGTATCGCTCTTGCAAGCATTGCGATCGGCGATCAGCCCGCGGGCAATCTTGCGCTTGTCGCCGCCGAACGCCGGCTCGAATTCCTTATAGGCCTTCGAAACCAGCAGATCGATCGCCGACAACTGCGGGTCGGCGCAGATCGCCTTTTCCGCCGGCAGGTTTGCCTTGCCGCAGTCGAAGGACGGCCCGTCCGCCAATGCCGGAGAAACGGCAAGGAAGCCGCCGGCTGGGACGATGGCGAACACTGACAGAAGATAGGGTCTAACGAAACATCGCATCATGGCCCCCAAGCCAACAGGATTGCCCAAGGCGCGGCCCCCGCGCCGGAGCCTAACATACTCCAGGATGGACAATTTTGACGCCCGTCGTCGTTGAGAATACGCAGACGCAGCGCATTCGCGACGGGGATGTTCCTACGGACCTTATTTTGGTTCGGCCGTCACAGGATCGAAGACGATTTCGACCTTCGCCTTGTCCGAGGTATAGTAGGTGACGGTGTAGCCGTCCTTGTCCCAGTCGACCTCCTTCACGTAGCGAAACCCGTCACGCTGCTCGACCTTGGCGATGATCTCCGACAGCTTCTTGGCATTGGGTGGCGGCAGTGCAGTTTCATCCGCGGCAAAGGCGGGTCCGACGGCGAAAAGAACGGCGACGGAGGCCGCAAGCAGAAATCTGGACATGGTTTTCCCTCAAGTTTCGACGCAAGGAAACTCGCTGTCATGCAGGTTTGTTCCGCATGTGGGTGTTCCGGCGTTCAGCGCCTGTGCAGAAGGCAGAGCGCCAAAGGGGAAAGGCGGGCTGTAGCTGCCGATGTGATGTTCAGCAAACAGATGGTGGGCGATGCAGGGATTGAACCTGCGACCCCACCCGTGTGAAGGGTGTGCTCTCCCGCTGAGCTAATCGCCCGCTCGTTGCCCGAAGGCCAAGCGAGCCGCGATATAAGGGAGGCCGACCCATTAAGTCAAGGCAGCGTCTGGTGTTGTCACACAGATCGGATTTGCGGTCTCGCCAAGGCCCGTTCCGCAGAGATTTTCATCGTCGGCGCTCAGTGTGCGGCGGCGCCGATCAGCCTTTGCGCCAGATCGAGCGTCAACGCATCGAAATGCGAGATCACCGCCGAGGGCTCGAACTCGCGCACATGACGGTCGGTGTAGCCGAAATCGACGGCGACGACAGGAATGCCGGCCGCCTTGGCGGTGTCGATATCGGTTTGCGAATCGCCGACCATCAAGGCGCGGTGCGGATCACCGCCGGCGAGTTTGATGGTCTCGATCAGGTGGCGCGGATCGGGCTTGCGGAACGCGAACGTGTCCTGCCCGGCAATTGCCGCGAAATGCCTGGTCAAGCCGAGTGCTTCGATCAGCGCCAGCGAATTGGCCTGGTATTTGTTCGTGCAGATGGCCAGCAGATAGCCGGCCTTCTCAAAGCGGGCAATCGCCTCGATCACGCCGGGGTAGGGGCGGGATTTGCCCGGAATGTTGTCGGTGTAGTGATCGAGGAACAGTTTCAGCAGCCGGTCGTGCTCCTCGACCTTGAGGGATCGTTGCTGCGCGGCATGCGCCCGTTCGATCATCACCCGGCCGCCATGGCCGACGAAGCGTTTGAAGCCGGCTTCGTCGACGGCCGATAGTTCGCTGGCCGCCAGGCTGTGGTTGAGGCTGTCGAGCAGGTCCGGCGCCGTGTCAATCAGCGTTCCATCGAGGTCGAACACGATGATCGGGCGAGTCATGATCCATCCTGCGCAGGTTTGTGCATGGCAGGCGATAACGGCTGCGACGCGTTAAGGCAAGCAGACCGGCGGGGCGGCTGCCAAGGGCTTTGACCCGGCCTGCAAAAATGCTAGGAGCCGAAAACGCTAAAGCGCGTCGCGTCGAAACAGACTCATGCGGCGCGCTTCAGGTCTTTCTTTCATGCATGTCGTTTTCCCAAAGCCGAGGTCATTTTGGGCGACATGCATTCGGTTTCGGGGCAGCAAAGCAGCATGGATGCGAGGCAATTGAAGGTCGAGGCCGCGCGGGCGGCCCTTGCCCATGTCAGCGACGGCATGCGGCTCGGCATCGGCACCGGCACCACTGCCGAGGAGTTCGTGCGGCTGCTTGCCGACAAGGTCGCCACCGGCATGACCATAACAGGCGTGCCGACCTCTGAACGCACTGCTGCGCTGTGCCGCGAACTCGGCGTGCCACTGTCGACGCTGGAGGAAACGCCCGAGCTCGATCTCACCGTCGACGGTGCCGACGAGGTCGACCCGGAGCTGACATTGATCAAGGGCGGCGGCGGGGCGCTGCTGCGCGAGAAGATCGTGGCCGCGGCTTCGCAGCGCATGATCGTCATCGCAGATCGTTCGAAGATGGTCGAGACACTCGGCCGGTTTCCGCTTCCAATAGAAGTCAACCAGTTCGGCCTGCGCGCGACCGAGATCGCCGTGGCCATGGCGGCTGGAAATCTCGGCCTTTCCGGTCCGGTGACATTGAGGATGACGGGAGGCCAGCCTTTTGTTACAGACGGCGGCCATTTTATCCTCGATGCATCTTTTGGCCGCATTCCGGATACAAGAGCGCTTTCGAATGCTCTCCACGCCATTCCTGGCGTGGTCGAGCATGGTCTTTTCATCGGGCTGGCGTCAGCGGCCATCATCGCCGGCGGCGACGGTATCCAAACTGTCCATGCCGCCCGAAAACCAGGGAGTTCTACCGATCATGATGTTGCATAACCGGGTTCGCCGTCTTTCCGTCCTTGTGGCGGCTTCGGCCGTCTTCGCGTTCTCCTCGCCTGTCTTCGCGCAGGACGTCACGGAATCGCATCTGAAGGCCGCACGCGCCGCGGTCGCCGCGATCCACGCGACCGACCCGTTCGACAACATCCTGCCGCAGGCCGCCGCGGCGCTCGAATCGCAGCTTATCCAGAAGAACCCGGACATGCAGGAACTGATCGGCAAGACGATCAACGAGAAGGCGCTGGCGATGGCCTCACGCCGTGCGGATCTCGAGAAGGAAGCGGCTCTTGCCTATGCAAAGGTGTTTTCCGAAAAGGAACTCTCCGACATCGCGGCTTTCTACAGCTCCGAGTCCGGCAAGAAGCTGCTCGACAGCGGCCCGACCGTGACGCGTGACCTCGTCAAGGCCGCCGACATCTGGCAGAACGGCGTCGCGCGCGATCTCGCCCAGCAAGTCGGCGAGACTCTGGCAGCGGCGGCAAAAGCCAAGGCGCCGGCCGCACCCGCCGATGCAACCGCCCCCGCGGATGGTGCTGCTCCTGCGGACGGAGCTGCTCCGGCGGATGGCGCGGCCCCCGCCGACGGTTCTGCGCCGTCGGACGGCACGCAGAACTGATCGTGATCTTTCCGACGGCCTTGCGGCCATCTGTGAAGCCCGGCTTGTCCGGGCTTTTCTTTTGACGGTTTGCGGCCTACCTGTCAGTCGCATTTTGGCGTTCAAGGAGCCGCTTCATGGCCGGCTATGACTACGACCTCTTCGTCATCGGCGGCGGCTCCGGAGGGGTGAGGGCGGCGCGGGTCGCGGCAGCGCTCGGCAAACGCGTTGGCATTGCCGAAGAATACCGTTTCGGTGGCACCTGCGTCATCAGGGGCTGCGTGCCGAAGAAGCTCTATGTCTATGCCTCGCAATTTCCCGAGCATTTCGCCGACGCCGCCGGCTATGGCTGGACAGTGCCGGAAGCCAGTTTCGACTGGCAGACGCTGGTCGCCAACAAGGACCGCGAGATCAGCCGGCTGGAAGCGATCTACAAGAAGAATGTCGAGGGTTCGGGTGGCGAGACGTTTCACACGCGGGCGATGATCGTCGACCCGCACGTGATCCACCTCCTGAGCGAGGACCGCACCGTCACCGCCGATCAGATCCTGATCGCCACCGGCGGCCGTCCGGCAGCGCATCCGGCGCTGCCCGGCCACGAACACTGCATCTTTTCCAACGAGGCTTTCGACCTCAAGGAACTGCCAAAGGCGATCATGATCGAGGGCGGCGGCTATATCGCGGTCGAGTTCGCCAACATCTTCCATGGCCTCGGCGTAGACACCACGCTGGTCTATCGCGGCAAGGAAATCCTCGGCCGCTTCGACATGGACCTGCGGCGCACGCTGCATGAGACGATGGAGAAGAAGGGCATAAAGATCCTTTGCCATTCCGTCTCCGAATCGGTCAGCAAGCGGCCGGACGGACGGCTCGACGCGCAGCTCATCGGAGGGCAGGTGCTGACGGTCGATCAGGTGATGCTGGCCATCGGCCGCCTCCCCAACACCGAGAATATGGGCCTGGAAGGCATAGGCATCGAGATGACCGCCGCGACCGGTGCGATCAAGGTCGACCCGTATTCCCGCACCAACATCGACAATATCTGGGCGATCGGCGATGTCACCAACCGCGTGCAGCTGACCCCGGTGGCGATTCACGAAGCCATGTGCTTCGTCGAGACGGCATTCAAGGACAACCCGACGGCGCCCGACCACGACACGATCGCAACGGCTGTCTTCTCGCAACCGGAAATCGGCACGGTCGGCCTGTCGGAAGACGAAGCCGTAAAGCGCTTCGCCGATGTCGAAATCTACCGCGCCAGCTTCCGGCCGATGCGGCACACGCTGTCGGGCCGTGACGAAAAGATGCTGATAAAGCTGGTCGTCGATGGCGCTTCGCGCAGGGTTCTCGGCGCGCACATATTGGGGCCGGATGCCGGCGAAATGGCACAGCTGCTCGGCATCCCCCTGAAGGCCGGACTGACCAAGGACGACTTCGACCGCACAATGGCCGTGCACCCGACCGCCTCCGAAGAGCTCGTCACCATGTACAAGCCGACCTATCGAGTGAAGGACGGCGAGCGCGTCTGACGTCGCCTGACGCGGCGCTGCCGCCGCCAGCCACGGCCGGCGGCGGCAGTCGAACCGCTACAGCAAGGTGCCGCGCAGGATGACGAGCGCCACCGAGAAATAGATCACCAGTCCGGTGACATCGACCAGCGTGGCGACGAACGGTGCGGATGCACTGGCGGGGTCGAAACCGATCCGTTTCAGGGCGAAAGGCAGCATCGACCCCGACAGCGAACCGAAGGTGACGATGCCGACCAGTGCGGCACCAACGGTCGCGGCAATCAGCGGCCAGTGCGGGCCATAGTCATAGAAGCCCATATATTGCCAGAGCGCGATGCGACAGACGCCGACCACGCCCAGCATGGCGCCGAGCACGAGACCGGTAGGCAGTTCGCGCAGCGCCACCCGCCACCAGTCACGAAGGCCGATTTCGCGCAGCGCCAGCGCGCGGATGACCAGCGAGGTCGCCTGCGAGCCGGAATTGCCGCCGGAGCTCATAATCAGCGGGATGAACAGCGTCAGCACGATCGCCTTCTCCAGCTCGCCCTCATAGCTTTGCATGGCATTGGCCGTCAGCATCTCGCTGATGAACAGCGCACAGAGCCAACCGCCGCGCTTCTTGATCATGGCGAGAAAGCTCATCTTCATATACGGCTCGTCCAAAGCCTCCATGCCGCCAAAGCGATGCACGTCTTCGGTCGTCTCCTCAATCATCGTGTCGATGATGTCGTCGATGGTGACGATGCCGAGGATCTTGCCGTTGTCGACGACCGGGACGGCGAGCAAATCGTATTTGGAGATCGTCTGCGCCAGGTGTTCACGATCCGTCAGCGGAGTGACTGTCACCGGCAGGCGGTCCGGCGCTACCGACAGGATCGGGTCGTCCGGTTCACCGGTGATGAGCCGACGCAAGCCCGTCGACCGCACCAGGAGATTTGTCCGCGGATCGACGATGTAGATTGCATAGACGGTCTCGCGCGTCCGTTCGACCTTGCGGATGTAGTCGAGCGTGCGTCCGACGGTCCAGTCGGAGGGCACGCTGACGAACTCCGTGGTCATGATCGAGGCGGCGCTGCCTTCGGGATAGCCCAGAATGGAAAGCAGGGTGGCGCGCAGCGGCGGCGCCAGCGCACCGAGCAGCTCGGAGCGTGCCGGCTCGTCGAGCTCGCGCAGGATGTCGGCCGCGCGGTCGACGGACATGGCGGCGAGCAGCTTGCTCGCCTTGGGACGGGGCAGGGCCTCCGCCAGTTCGGGCGCGCCTTCGAGCTCAGGCTGGTCGAAAATCTCGACCAGCCGTTCGAAGGGTACGGCGCAAAGCAGCTCCGTCGCGGTTTCGCGCGATTCATGGTTGAGCGCCTCGACAAGGTCGGCGACGTGATCATTGGCAAGGATGCGGGCGATAGCGACGGCCTCGTCGTCCGCTACGGGGAAAAAATCGTTCATGGCTCACTCCTTGCCGTCCGGCAGGACATGAACCATTCAGGTCACGTCTAGGCGGACGGCGGTTGCGTTCGACTGTGACTGTCGCCAGGCATGGCGCGATGACCTTTCTGCTTGCGGGTTCGTTTTTGACTGCTGCAAGCCGGCGCAACATAGGAGCGCGCCTTGCCGAGTCAATCGCGGTGAGGAAGGAAAACAGTGCCGAACGGCCCGGATCGCGAGACTGTGATCACCGTGGACCGTTCACCGTGGCAAGCCACGGGGACATCAGCGTTATTTCTGCTTCAGCCGGCGCGAGAAACGCGTCCATTTGTCCTCGACCGGCCTTGGCTGGGCCAGGATCGTGGTGAGTTCCAGCGGCAGGCTCGGGGCAAGCGGCTTCTTCGTGGCGACGCCGTCGGCGATCAGGACCATCGAGTGGTAGAACTCGGTCCCGGCGGCAGATCTCGGTGCCACGGCTTCGTGCATGACACTGATCACCGTCACATCAGGGCAGTTGTCCTTGATGGCTTGGTGGAAGGCAATCTTGCCATCAGGGTCGAGAGCCCCGGTGGCCTCGTCAAGGAACAGCAGGCCCGGTTGCTGCAGGATGATACGAGCCACCACCAGCTTCTGCTTCTGGCCGCCCGACAGGACCTGATCCCAGCTCTTGCCCTCACGGCTTTCATTGGCCATGTGTTCGATGAAATCGCCAAGGCCAGCCTTGTGCAGTGCCGACGCGACCTGGGTATCGCCGTGGTCGCCTTCGGAGCCTGGTAGGCAGACCAGCTGTTTCAGCGACACCTGCGGCAGCTTGACCTCTTGGGCGGCATAGAAGCTCTTGACGCCCTCGGGGAAGACGATGGTGCCGCGGCCATAAGGCCACAGGCCGTTGATCGCCTTGATCAGCGAGGTCTTGCCGCACCCGGATTCGCCTTTCAGGAAGGTCCATTCGCCGCGCCGGAAGCGCAGGTTGGCGGAACTGAGAAATGGTGTCGCATCCTCACCCTGATGCGCCAGCTCCAGCTTCTGGATGGTCAGACCGAAGACCGGATTCTGGCTGGCGTAGTGGAAGTCGGAACGGCCGCTCTGGCTGTAGAATTCCTGCGGGTGCTGGACTTTCTCGATCGCGTTGGCGAGCTCCGTCACGCGCTGGCTGTTGGCGCGCAGCGTCGCGATGGCGGGCATGACATGGATGAACCAGGAACACTGGCTGATGAGCTGGGCGACCATTTCGGAGCCGGTGATGTAGCCTTTATAGTCCAAGCGGCTGTGGATGAACGGCACAAGGCCTGGAGCATAGGCGACGATACGGGCGCCGACGAAGTTGTAGATCAGCTCGAACGACATATAGCTGGAGTTGACGACATTCAGCCGCCCCCAGGTGCGATCGATGTCGACATAGAGCCGGTCGTGCATCCTCTTCTGCACGCCCTCGCCATGCGAGGCGGCGACATGGAAGCTGCGGCGCAGGAACGTCGTCAGTTCGCTACGATAACTTCCCTCGGCCTTCTGCATGCGAATATTGAGACGTTCCAGCAGGCTGCCGAGCTTGACGGCGATCCAGGTGTTGAGGGGGACGTAGGTGGCAACCGCGAGAAGGGCGAGAACAGCGCTGCCATAGCTGCCAAGGAACTCCAGGCCTTTGACCTCCACTGACGACTGCAACAGGTTCTGGCCTATGAAATAGAGCGAAGTCGCCAGCCCCAGCACGCCCATGGCGAGGCCGATCGCACCGCCGGTCATGTCCTTGATCGATTCCTGGATGCGCTGGTCGACATTGTCGGGCGCAACGATGCCGCCGTCCGCGGAACCATGTTGAGCGTGAAAATGGGTATGGTTGCCGTCAAGCAAGGCCTGGTTGAATTGGTCGTTCAGCCAGCCGCGCCATTTGCGGTGCAAGGTTGCCGAGACGAGATTGCGCACGCCGGTGAAGCCGACATCCTTGAGCATGACGAGCAGCACCAGTATGCCGGCGTTGGTCAGGATTGTTTCCAAGGGCCTGGTGTTGGCGGCATCGTGCAGGAAGGCGATCGAATTCACCAATTCGCCCGACGCCATGGCGAACCACACGCTAGCCTTGCTGGACAGCGCGGTGAGCAGGGCTATCACCAGCGTCAGCGCCCAGGCTTCCTTCCAGCGGTCCGAGATCCAGTAGGCTCGCACGAGCCCCCAGAAATTGCGCATCGAGGATACCGGCGTCAAATGCGACCGCCCTGCGGCGTCGCTGTGTAGTCCATCCGGTACTGACTCTTGCGATCGCCTGCCGATCCGAATCACGATCCCGCCCAAACCTTTTTTGCTTTGTTACGGATGGTAACACCAATTGATCATTTTCCATTAATTTTTAAACCAGGCCTATGGGATTGCTCTGGCGGCCGTTGCGCTGAGGCAACAGATTGAAGATCGAATCGCCAGCAAAACGGTGGGCAACGATCAGAAAATTTTGATTGGTTTCAGCAACTTGGACGCGGCGAACGGGGCTTCTGTCGATCTTCCCCTGGGGAAACCTGGCACACGGTTTCGTGACTCAAAAAATCATGAGGGCCGGGGTTCTCTTCCCGAGACTTGGCCAGAATGCCTGAGAACACGCTGTCCTCAGCGTCTGATTCCTCGCCGTGGCGAAGTCGCCAATATCGGATTGGAAGAGCGGGGATCGTTCTCTTGCCCATTCGTCAACCAAAGGGGTGATCCGCACCGGCCCAATGGCAAGCGGCTCTTTCATCAGCACGCCAAATGAAGGCGAATTGGCGTCCGCTGGCCTCAGCCGGCTTTCTCCAACTCGCCACGCGCCTTGGCCGCCGCGACCTGACGGATCGCATCGGCCAACGTGTCGGCATCCTGCGCACCCATCACGGCATATTTGTCCTCAAGCAGGAAGCACGGCACGCCTGTGATGCCCATGCGCGACGCAGTGGCGATTTCCGTGCGAACCGCCTCGACATCAGCGTCACTCGGCAAGAGCGTTTCGACAACAGCTGCGTCCATGCCGGCCTCGCGGGCAGCTTCGACCAAGACGGTGTGGTCGCCGATATTGGCGCCTTCCTCGAAATTCAGCTGGAATAGGTGGCGCACCAGTCGGTTCTGGACGTCCTCGCCGGCGGCACCGGCCCAGCGGATCAGCCGATGCGCGTCGAGTGTGTTCGGCGCCACCTTGATGGCGTCGAAGGCAAAGGAAATGCCTTCAGCTTCGCCAAGCGGTTCGATGCGAGCATGAATTTCGCGAATGCGCTCGTCGCTGCCGAACTTGGCCAGCATGTAGTCGTGGCGGTCCTTGCCTTGCGGCGGAATGGTTGGATCGAGCTGGAACGGCCGCCAGCGTATATGCACTTCGACATCGCCGGCCGCGGCGATCGCCTTGTCCAACCGCTTCTGACCGATGAAGCACCAGGGGCAGACGACGTCCGACACCACGTCGACGGTTATGGCGTTCGCTTCGCTCATCTCGATCTCCGGACTTCAGTTCGGTTTGCGCCACCATGTTGGCAGCTGATAACCGAATATGGGCGTCTTGCGCGGATGTTCCAGATAATTCCAGTAAGCAAGCCACTGCTGCGTATTGTACTGCATCGGCACCATGTAATTGCCGGAGATCAGCAGCCGGTCGAGAACGCGAACCGCCGCGACGTAATCCTCCTTTGAACGGGCTCGCAGCATTGCGTCGATGGCCGCATCGATCGCCGGATCGGCGACGCCGGCGAGGTTGAACGATCCCTCGGTCCTGGCCGCGGCGGACGACCAGCGCCCGATCTGCTCGATGCCAGGGGACAACGAATTGTTGAAGCCGCTGGAGCCGATCAGGACCTCGAAGTCGAAACGCTGCTTGCGCGACTGGATCTGGTCGCCGTCCAGGCTGCGGATGCTGACATTGATGCCGATCTTCTCAAGCGTGCGCTGGTAGATGCCGGCCAGACGTTCTTCATCCTGCGAGGCGGTCAGAATCTCGAAGCCGAAAGGTTTACCGTCAGGATCGATCATCGTGCCGTCCTGCACATGGTAGCCGATGCTTTTCAGAAGATCGAAAGCTGTCTTCAGCACCTTGCGGTCCTGGCCCGAACCGTCCGTCACCGGCGGTTTCCAGGTGCCGTCCATGACGTCGGCCGGCACGCGGCCGGGGTAGGGCGCCAGCAGCGCCTTTTCCCTGTTATCAGCAGGATGGCCGAGCGCGGAAAGCTCCGAGTTCTGCCAGTAGCTCATCGTGCGGGTGTACTTGCCGCCGAACAGGTTCTTGTTGGCCCATTCGAAATCATAAAGCATGCCGAGCGCGCGCCGAACCACGGGGTTGGAAAACTTCGGCAGCCTCGTGTTGAACAGAAAACCCGTCACGACGGGTGGAATGCCGGTATCGAAGGTTTCTGAGACAACGTCTCCCCTGTGAAACGCCGGAAAGTCGAGATCGCGCTCGCGTTTCACCGGATCGCTGTCGTCGTCGATGGCGCAAAGACCCTTCTTGAAGGCTTCGAGCTTGGCGTTGGCGTTGAGAAAATACTCTATGGTGATCTGGTCGTAATTGTCGAAACCGCGCTTGGCGGGAACGTCCTTGCCCCAATAGTCGGGGTTGCGCTTGAAGACGATGCGCTGGCCGGGCGTCACCTGTGCGATCCTGTAGGGACCGCTGCCGATCAACGGCTTCAGCGTCGTCCTGTCGAAAGTGCCGATGTCGAAAGCGTGTTTGGGGATGATCGGCGTCAGCGCGATGATCAGGGGAAACTCACGATCGGCCTTGTCATTGAAGGTAAAGCGCACGCTGTGGTCGCCCGTCTTTTCGAGCTTGGCGATCCTGGCCATGCGGTCGCTGTAGGGCGGACGGCCTTTCTGCGTATAGGCATCGTAGGTGAACAGCACGTCTTCCGGCGTCACTGGCTGACCATCCGACCATTTGGCATTCGGGTTGAGATGGAATTCGATGGTCTTGCGCTCGGGATCCATGTCGGCGGTGTCGGCCAGAAGCCCATAAAGGGTAAAGGCCTCGTCGGCACTGCGCTGCATCAGCGGCTCGAAGACCAGATTGCCGTAAATCGTGTCCATCATGCCGCGCGCGGTCGTGCGCAGGCTTTTCAGGATGAAAGGGTTGAGATTGTCGAAGCTGCCGACGACGCAATAGGTAATGCTGCCACCCTTCGGCACGTCGGGATTGACGTAGCTGAAATGGGTGTAGTCCGGCGGCAGGGCCGGTTCGCCCTGCATCGCAATCGCGTGTTTCGGCTCCGACAGCGCCGGTGGCGACGACAGGCTGAAAAACGATAATGCGGTGACCAGCCAAACAAGAACGCGGCCCATGACCGTCTCCTTAACAGGTCGGCTTGATGATTCGGTCCGCACCCTAGCATGGGGCACCTGCGTGGCGGCCAATGGCGTCGTCAAGAATTACCGGTCGGCGGGCTGGATTCGACGCCGCTTGCAGTGTAACACGCCGTCCGAAGTCATTCTGTTGCCTCATTTTGGCAACAGGTAGCTGGACCACACGGCACGAAGAAGCCGGTCCCGGGATCATTGAGAGGAAGTGCACGACATGACGAGCCTGAACAGCAACGCGTACCGTCTGTCGGTCATGGCCGCAGGCGTGGTTGGCTTTCTCGGCGCAGGACTTCCCTCTGCTTCCGCGCAGCAGCAGCCGCAGATTCCGCAGGGCTGGTTCAAGGCCTGCACCAAGCAGGAAGACGTCGACATCTGCAATGTCCAGAACATCGTCACTGCTGGCAATGGCCAACTCGTCACCGGCGTCAGCCTGATCGAGCTCAAGGGCAAGGTGAACCGCAAAGTGTTCCAGGTGACGGTCCCGACCGGCCGCCTCGTGCCTCCCGGCATCGGCCTGCAGATCGACACCGGCAAGGCGCAGAAGCTCGACTATGTCATCTGCTTCCCGGATCGTTGCGTGGCGGAAGTGCCGCTGACCGATCAGCTTGTCGCTTCGTTCAAGAAGGGTCAGGGGATCACGCTGACCTCGATCAATTTCCAGAACCAGGCCAACCCGATCAAGATCGCGCTGCAGGGCTTCAGCGGCGCCTATGACGGCCCGCCGCTGCAGCAGTCGGACATCGAGGACCGGCAGAAGAAGCTTCAGGACTTCGTCGCCAAGAACAACCAGGACTTCGCCAAGAAGCTCAAGGACGAGCAGGACAAGGCGAAGACCGCCAACTGATCCGGCGTCGGGCATAGCGAGTCAAAAAAGCGGGGTCATGCCCCGCTTTTTTCATTTCTGGCCATACTCAGCATGACGGATGTCAGTGCCTGGACTGCCGTTTCGGCGCATAGCGCCCATCCGGCTTCTTGTCGAACATTTCCTTGATTTGCGGATGGCGGACCGGTTCTCCCGACTGATCCTCGAGCAAATTCTGCTCGGACACATAGGCGATGTATTCGGTTTCCGAATTCTCGGCGAGCAGGTGGTAGAATGGTTGGTCCTTGCGCGGCCGTACGTCGGCGGGGATGGCCTCGTACCATTCGTCGGTGTTGGCGAATTGCGGATCGACGTCGAAAATGATGCCTCGGAACGGGAACAGCCGGTGGCGAACCACCTGTCCGATCGCGAATTTGGCCGTTTTCATCGCACTCACCACTGAATTCCTTGGCTTTATTTGGCGCAGACTCCGCATCAATTCAATCCCGAGCGTCTGAGCGCCTTCAAGATACGCGGTATGCGCAACAAAGGTTTTGATGAACGTCGCGATACCGCGGCAAAGTCCGCAAAATCGCTACCGCTGCCGAGCCGGCTTCCGAAGGCCGCCCGCAACTGCCGCAAAGCCGCTGCCCGGGCGAAGCCCTTCCCGCATGAAGAAGGCGCGCAGCGGCGTAAAGCCGCCAAGTACACCCAGGCCAACGCCACGCGCCATCTGCGCCGGCAACATGTCCGAAAGCAGCGACATGTTGAGCAGATTGACTGCGCTGCTGCGCGCCAGAATATCGGGCCGGCGCTTGAAATCGTATGCAGCAAGGGCCGCAACAGCCCCCGGATCCTCACGATTTTCACGCGCGATTCCAACCAGATCGTCAATATCCCTGATGCCTAGGTTGAGGCCTTGCGCGCCGATTGGCGGGAACACGTGCGCCGCCTCACCGACAAGCGCCACCCGTCGCGCCGCGAAACGCAGGGGGGTCACCGTCGACAATGGATAAATCTGGCGACCCGGCTCGACGGATACCCGGCCCAGCATCGATTGCATCTTTTGCTCGACGCGGAGCGAGAGCGTTGCATCGTCCAAAGCGGCAAGCTCCTTGGCGGTCTCTGGCTTGACCACCCAGACAAGGCTGGAGCGATTGCCCGGCAGTGGAACCTGCGTGAACGGGCCGGTCTCTGTATGGAATTCCGTCGAGGTGAAGCCATGTTCGCGGTTGTGGCCGAAATTGAGGACAAGCGCCGCCTGAGGGTAGGCGCGCGCCGCCGTCGAGATGCCCGCGGCCTCGCGGGCCGGCGACAGGCGGCCGTCGGCGGCGACCGCAAGGGACGCATCGATCCCGCTGCCATCAGCCAGCGTGGCATGCGCTTTGCCGGCGCCGAGATGCCATGCCTTCACCATGGATCTGCGCCACTCGATGCCGGAATGCGCGGCCACCTTGCTGGCAAGCGCCGGGCCAAGGACGCCGTTGGGCAGGTTCAGGCCGAACTGTTCCTCGCCGATCTCGCTGGCGCGGAAGGTGACGACGGGGCTGCGGATCAGCCGGCCGGTCGCATCGGCAATGCGCATCACCTTCAAAGGCGCGCCCTTGGACCTGATGTCCTCGAGCACGCCCAGCCCTTCGAGCACCTTCAGGGCAGGCGTCATGAGCGCCGTGGTGCGACCGTCGGGAGCCGAGGTTTCCGGCCCGGCAATCGTCACCGGAAAGCCGGCATCGGCGAAGGCAAGCGCGGCGATCAACCCCGCCGGCCCCGTGCCCGCAATCAGTATCCGCGCTGTTTGCTGATGCTCCAAGATCGGCTTCCGGTCTGCAGTTGAGAGGCGGCCACCAGACCTGCCAGTCCAAACAGGCATATAGGGCAGATCATGCGGCTTGATCAACGCGGCGATTCGGCCCATTCGGATGTCATGACCGGCCAACAGGACGACTTCAGCCATCTCGACCGCGCCGGCCGCGCCACGGCAAATGTCGCGCGCGACCCGCGTTTGACGGTCAACATCGTCGTCTGTGCAAGCATCGCGTTGGCCTGGCTGCTGCTTGCCGCGATGGCGATACGCGGGGCCGAGGCGCGGATCAGCGCACCGGGTGACGGTCTCCTGCGCAACCTGCCACAGCTGCCGCTGCCCGATTTCCTGGACCATTTTTTCGTTCTTTGCCTTTCGCCAGCGCCGCTGGACGCAAGCATCGGCCCGCGTGCTTTGGCACTCATCCTCATGTGGTTCCTGATGGCGATCGCCGCGATGCTGCCGTCGGCGGCACCGATGATCCGCACCTATTGCGAGATCGCCGATACGGCGCGGATCAAGCGGGCGCCGGTCGTCCATCCGCTGGTGCTGGTTGCCGGCTACCTCTGCGCCTGGCTCGCCGCATCGCTGCTGTTTGCGGCACTGACACTTGCCGTCCACGCAGTCGTCGCGTCCGCGGGGGTATTCGATCCGGTGCTTGGCGTTGCTGGTGGGCTGGCCCTGCTGGTTGCCGGCCTCTACCAGTTCAGCGGTCTCAAGGAGGCCTGCCTGACGAAATGCCGGAACCCATTCTCGACCTTGTTTTCAAACTGGAGTGCCGAGACCTTCCGCATCTTTCGGCTGGGCATCGTGCAAGGCATCTGGTGCCTGGGATGCTGCTGGGCACTGATGCTGGTGATGTTCGCAGTCGGCGTCATGAACGTCTTCTGGATGGCGCTGATCGGGGTGTTCACCCTGATTGAAAAACAAACGACGGGCAGTCTTCCAACCCGGCTGGCCGGTGCGATACTGCTTGTCTGGGCAGCCGTGCTGCTAGTAGTCTCACTGTGATTGGGGGGAGTTCGATGACTGACCAGGGCTGGGCAATGAAAGGAGAGCTCGTACTCTCCTGCAATTGCACGGTTTTTTGCCCTTGCGTCTTGTCGCTCGGCAGTCACCCACCAACAGAGGGCTATTGCCAGACATGGGCGGGGTTCCGTATCGATGCGGGTCACTTCGGCGAAGTCGACCTCTCCGGCCTCAACCTTGGGCTGATCATGGAAATTCCCGGTTACATGAGCCGCGGCAATTGGACCGCAGGCCTGTTCATCGACATCAGAGCCTCGGTTTACGCGGTCAAGGCGTTGACCAAGATCTTCACCGGCAAGGCCGGCGGGACCACGTCGCTGCTCTCGATTCTGGTCGGCAAATTCCTGGGCGTAGAACAGGTGCCGATCACCTACGAGACACGGGACAAGACGCGTATCTTCCAGATTCCGAAGATCATCGACGGGGCGGTCACGCCAATCGCGGGCAAGGACCGCGACAAGGATACGGTGATCACGAATTCGGAATACTGGATCGCGCCGGAGATCATCGTGGCAAGGTCCGACAAGAGCAAGATGCGCGCCTTTGGCCGCAACTGGAATTTCGCCGGCCGCTCGGCCGAGATCTGCAAGCTTGATTGGCGGGGCCCGTGAGCAAGAACACAAAAGCCCGCAAGATCGCCGGGAAGATCACCGACCGGATTCCACGGCCGAAGAAGAAGGTCACCTGGCCGCAGGCGCGTGCGTTTTCGGTGCATCTGCTGACCGCCTCCGGTTCGTTCCTGGCTTTCCTGTCGCTGGTGGCGGCGAGCGAGGAGCGCTGGACGGCCATGTTCTGGTGGCTAGGCCTGGCGCTGTTCGTCGATGGCATCGACGGGCCGATCGCCCGAAAGCTGGAGGTCAAGGAAATCCTGCCGACCTGGTCCGGCGAACTCCTCGACAACATCATCGACTACGTGACCTACGTGCTGATCCCGGCCTTCGCGCTCTACCAACGGGGCTTCATGGGCGAAGGCCTGTCGTTCCTTTCGGCGGCGATCATCGTCGTCTCCAGCGCGATCTACTATGCCGACACCGGCATGAAGACGAAGGAGAATTTCTTCAAGGGATTCCCGGTGGTCTGGAACATGGTCGTGTTCACGCTGTTTGTCATCGAACCGGGACAATGGGTCTCGTTCGCGGTGGTGGTGGTGGCCGGCATTCTGACTTTTGTCCCGATAAACTTCATCCATCCGGTGCGGGTGAAGCGGCTGCGGCCGATCAATCTCGGCATGACGCTGTTGTGGTGTGCTTTCGGCGCGCTCGCGCTTGCGCAGGCCGCACTCGCCGCTTTCTACGACCAGATCGGCGTGCTTGGCGAACAAGTCGGCACTTTCACCAAGATCGGAATCACCGTTACCGGGCTCTATCTCGCAACCATTGGTGGCCTCATGCAGTTCTTTCCGAACCTCGGCGCCAAAAAGGCCTGACCAGCCGCTCTTCAAGGAATCCTCTCCATGTCCAAAGCCATCCGCATCCACGCCAATGGCGGTCCGGAAGTCCTGATCCATGAGGACGCCGATCCTGGCCAGCCGGGTTCGGGGCAGATCCTGATCAGGCATACCGCGATCGGTCTCAATTTCATCGATGTCTATCATCGCTCGGGTCTTTATCCGCCGCCCGGCGGATTTCCGCTCATTCCGGGCAGCGAAGCCGCCGGCGTGGTGCTGGAAGTCGGCGGGGGCATCGACTGGCTGAAGCCGGGCGACCGGATAGCCTATGCCGTGACGACGGGCGCTTACGCACAAGAGCGCGTCATCGATGCCAGCAAGGTCGTCAAGGTACCGGACGGCATCAGCGACGAGCAGGCCGCCGCCATGATGCTGAAAGGCATGACCGCGGAATACCTTCTGCGCCGCACCTTCAAGGTGAAGGCGGGCGACACCATCCTGTTTCATGCCGCGGCCGGCGGAGTCGGCCTGATCCTCGGCCAATGGGCGAAGCATCTCGGCGCGACGGTCATCGGCACCGCCAGCTCCACCGACAAGATCGAACTCGCTAAGGCGCACGGCTTCGACCATGTCATCAACTACAAGGAGCAGGATTTCGTCGCCGGCGTAGCAGCCATCACCGGCGGCAAGAAGTGCGACGTCGTCTACGATTCGGTGGGTAACGACACATTTCCGGCCTCGCTCGACTGCCTGAAGCCGCTCGGCATGTTCGTCAGCTTCGGCCAGTCCTCGGGACCCATCCCGCCGTTCTCGATGTCGCTGCTGGCGCAGAAGGGCTCGCTGTTCGCAACCAGGCCGACGCTGTTCGTCTACAATGCCAGACGTGAGGACCTCGATGCCTCCGCCGCCGCACTGTTCGAGGTCGTGCTCAGCGGCGCCGTCGAGATCAAGATCAATCAGCGCTATGCGCTGAAAGATGCCGGCAAGGCACATGCGGACCTTGAAGGCCGCAGAACGACAGGTACGACCATCCTGGTTCCCTGACGGCAATCTGCCTGGGTTTTCAGCGCGCTGCCGCAGCCGCGAGCATGGTTTGCCCGAAAAGCCGGCCCGCCATATGCTTGTGCGAAGGAAGGCTGATCTTTGCCCTTGAGTTTCCGCTGAAATTCTTGAAGCTCTTTCAAGTTGGGTGCTGCTTTCGCACGAGAGCCGGCCGCGCATACGATGCTTGCGGGAACACAGAACATGTCCGGTAATCCGGATGGGAGGCACTGTGAGTGCAAATCATGATGGGGCGAACCTGCTCGAGGTTCGTGGCCTGACCAAGATATTCGGCACGCTGACAGCGTGCGATCATATCGATCTCAACATCGCCAAAGGTGAAATCCACGCTTTGCTCGGCGAGAACGGCGCCGGCAAATCGACGCTGGTCAAGATGCTGTTCGGCTCGCTGGAACCCAATTCCGGCGAGATTTTCTGGAACGGCCAGGCAGTGCGGATCACCAGCCCAGGCGTTGCCAAAAAGATCGGCATCGGCATGGTTTTCCAGCATTTTTCCCTGTTCGAAGCCCTGACGGCCGCCGAGAACATCGCGCTGTCGCTGGATGACGGCTCGCCGATCGGCAGCATCGCGGCCAAGGCGAGGGCGCTTTCCTACAGCTACGGCCTGCCGCTCGATCCGGAATCGCTGGTCGGCGATCTGTCCGTCGGCGAGCGCCAGCGCATCGAGATCATCCGCTGCCTGCTGCAGACGCCGCAGCTCATCATCCTGGACGAGCCGACATCGGTGCTGACGCCGCAGGAGGCGGACAAGCTGTTCGAGACGCTGGAGCGCTTGCGCGCGGAAGGCAAATCGATCCTCTACATTTCGCACCGGCTTGAAGAGGTCAAACGCATCTGCGACCGCGCCACGGTGTTGCGGCACGGCAAGGTGGTCGGTCACTGCAACCCGCGCGAGGAGACAGCCTCATCGCTCGCCCGCATGATGGTCGGCAACGAAGTGCAGGCCGTGGTGCGCGCGCCGGTCGAGGGGATCGAAACCGCGCAGCCGCTGCTCGAAATCCTCAACCTCAACCGCAAGCCGGCAACGCCGTTTTCCATTCCGCTCAAGAACATCAGCCTCAATGTCCGCGCTGGCGAGGTGATCGGCATTGCCGGTGTCGCCGGCAACGGCCAGGGCGAGTTCTTCGAATCCGTCTCCGGCGAGGTTTTGCAGCAGGATGCCGCTTCGGTGCGCATCCGCGGCAAGAACGCCGGCAGCCTCACCATTACCGGGCGGCGCCTGTTGGGGGCCGCGTTCGTGCCGGAGGAGCGTCTCGGCCATGGCGCCGCGCCGCGCATGAAGCTCTCGGAAAACCTCCTGCTGTCGCGCCATGCCACGGACGGCAAGGCTTTTGTCGGCAGCGGCGGGATGGTCAAGAGCGGCGCCGTCTATGCCGCCTCGCAGCGCATCATCGAGGCGATGGATGTGCGCAAGAGCGCGCCGGATCCCGAAGCGGCAGCACTTTCGGGCGGCAATCTGCAGAAATTCATCGTCGGCCGCGAACTCGACCGCCGCCCAAGCGTGATGGTGGTGAACCAGCCGACATGGGGTGTCGACGCAGGAGCCGCAGCGCACATCCGTCAGGCCTTGATCGAGCTCTCTCGCAGCGGATCGGCGGTGCTGGTGATCAGCCAGGATCTCGACGAGCTGTTCGAAATATCGGACGCGATCGCCGTCATGCACAATGGAGAATTGTCCAGGCCGATGCCGATCGCCGAAGCGACTTTCGAGAAGGTCGGCTTGCTGATGGGTGGCGCCGAGCCCGGCCACGCCGAACATACGCTGGAGACGGCATGATGCGCCTCGAACTTGTCAAACGCCCGCAGCGCTCGGCGCTGTTTTCGATGCTGTCGCCGTTCATCGCCTTCGCGCTGACCATCATTGCCGGCGCGGTTCTGTTCGCGCTGCTCGGCGTCAACCCGCTGAATGCCTTCCATATCTATTTCATCGAGCCGATCAGCCAGGTCTGGCAGTTGCATGAGCTGGCGATCAAGGCAGCGCCGCTGATCCTGATCGCTGTCGGCCTGTCGGTCTGCTACAAGGCCAACATCTGGAACATCGGCGCCGAAGGCCAGTTCATCTTCGGGGCAATCTTCGGCTCGATCATTCCCGTGCTGTTCCCGCAATTCGATGGCCCGCTGGTGCTGCCGCTGATGCTTCTGCTCGGCATGGTCGGCGGTGCGGCCTACGCGGCGATCCCGGCCTTGCTGAAGACCCGGTTCAATACCAACGAGATCCTGACCAGCCTCATGCTGGTCTATGTCGCGCAGCTCTTCCTCGACTGGCTGGTGCGGGGTCCCTGGCGCGATCCGCAGGGCCACGGCTTTCCGCAGACGATCCAGTTCGGCGACGCGGCCGTACTGCCGGAACTGATGCCCGATGCCGGGCGCGCCAATTGGGGGTTTGTGTTCGCCCTGGTGGCCGCGGTGCTGATCTGGATCCTGATGGGCCGCATGCTCAAGGGCTTCGAGGTCCGCGTGCTGGGCTCCAGCCCAAGGGCAGGGCGCTTCGCCGGCTTCGGCCTCAACCGGATGGTGTTCTTTGCCTTCCTGCTATCGGGAGCGCTGGCCGGCCTTGCCGGCATCTCCGAAGTTTCCGGCGCCATCGGGCAACTTCAGCCCGTGATTTCGCCCGGGTATGGCTTCACGGCCATCATCGTGGCGTTCCTCGGCCGCCTCAATCCGCTCGGCATCGTCGCCGCGGGCCTGGTGCTGGCCCTGACCTATCTCGGCGGCGAGGCCGTGCAAAGCGCACTCGGCATTTCCGACAAGGTGGCGAGGGTGTTCCAGGGCATGCTGCTGTTCTTCGTGCTCGGCTGCGACACGCTCATTCATTACCGCATCCGCTTGATCGGTCTGGCGCTGACGAAACAGGAAACGCCCGTGGAGCTCGAGGCCGCGCCAAAGTTGAAGGAAGCCCGCTGATGGACATCACCGTCAACATCCTCCTGACCATCGCCACGGCGGCGACGCCGCTTTTGATCGCGGCGATTGGCGAACTGGTGGTCGAACGTTCCGGCGTGCTCAACCTCGGTGTCGAAGGCATGATGGTCATGGGCGCCGTCGGCGGCTTCGGGGCCGGCTATCTGACGGGATCGCCCTGGATCGGCCTTCTGGCGGCGATTGTCGTGGGCGCGCTGTTCTCCTTGCTTTTTGCCGTGATGACGCTGTCGCTGGCCACCAACCAGGTGGCAACAGGCCTGTCACTGACGCTGCTTGGTCTCGGCCTTTCCGGCATGATGGGAACAAGCTTCGTCGGCCAGCCCGGCGTCAGGCTGCCCAATCTCGATATTCCCGGCCTCAGTTCCATACCGGTCGTGGGCAGGCTTCTTTTTGGCCAGGATCCGATCTTCTACATTTCGATCGCGCTGACGGCGGCGGTGATGTGGTTCCTGTTCAAGACGCGTACCGGCCTCACGCTGCGCTCGATCGGCGACAGCCATGCCTCGGCGCATGCGCTCGGCATCAAGGTCATCCGTTACCGCTATCTCTCGGTCATCTTCGGCGGTGCCTGCGCCGGTCTTGCCGGCGGGCATCTGTCGCTCGTCTATACGCCACAGTGGGTCGAGAACATGTCCGCGGGCCGAGGCTGGATCGCACTCGCACTGGTGGTGTTCGCGTCCTGGCGGCCATGGCGGGTACTGGCCGGCGCCTACATCTTCGGCGCGGTGTGGATCGGCCAGCTTCATGCACAGGCTTTTGGGATTCCAGTGCCCTCGCAGATGCTTTCTTCTCTGCCCTATCTGGCAACCGTCGTGGTTCTCGTTCTAATCTCGCGCAACAAGCGTCTGACGATGATGAACACGCCGGCATCCCTGGGGCAGCCATTCGTTCCGGATCGTTGACAACAAGAACAAGACGGGAAGCTCCAAGGCTTAACTCAGAGAGGTAACACAATGAAAAAACTGCTTATTGCCCTGATGACGACGACAGCGGCTTTGTCGCTGGCCGTGTCCGCGGAGGCAGCCGACAAGTTGAAGGCCTGCTGGGTCTACACCGGCCCGATCGGCGATTTTGGCTATTCCTACCAGCACGACCAGGGACGCCTCGAGGTCGAGAAGGCGCTCGGCGACAAGGTCGAGACTGCTTACCTGGAAAACGTCTCCGAAGGCCCCGATGCCGATCGCGCTTTCGAGCGCCTGGCGCGCGAAGGCTGCAAGATCATCTTCGGCACCTCGTTCGGCTTCATGGACGCCGAAGTGAAGGTCGCCAAGAAGTTTCCCAAGGTGATGTTCGAGCACGCCACCGGCTACAAGACCGGGGACAATCTCGGCATCTACAATGCCCGCTTCTATGAAGGCCGCTACGTGCTCGGCCAGATCGCCGCCAAGGAATCGAAGTCCGGCGTCGCCGGCTACATCGTCTCCTTCCCGATCCCGGAAGTGGTGATGGGGATCAACTCCTTCATGCTCGGCGCGCAGTCGATCAATCCGAACTTCAAGGCCAAGATCGTCTGGGTCAATTCGTGGTTCGATCCTGGCAAGGAAGCCGACGCCGCCAAGGCGCTGTTCGACCAGGGCGCCGACATCATCGTCCAGCACACCGACTCGACCGCGGCCCTGCAGGTGGCCGAGGAGCGCAAGCTGCACGGCTTCGGCCAGTCGTCCGACATGATCAAGTTCGCGCCCAACGCGCAGCTGACCTCGCTGACGGACGAATGGGGTCCGTATTATATCAGCCGCGTGCAGGCGGCCATCGACGGCACCTGGAAGCCGGACAATGTCTGGCTCGGCATCAAGGACGGCGCGGTCAAGCTCGCGCCCTACACCAACATGCCCGACGAGGTGAAGGCGATGGCCGAAGCGACCGAAAAGAAGATCGCCGGAGGCTGGAACCCCTTCACCGGGCCGATCGCCAAGCAGGACGGCTCGGCATGGCTGAAGGACGGCGAGGTCGCCGACGACGGCACGCTGCTCGGCATGAATTTCTACGTCAAGGGCGTCGACGACAAGTTGCCGCAATAAGCAGCACGCCACGTCTCTATGGGAAGGGCGCCGCGAGGCGCCCTTTTTCATTTGGATGGTGAACTTGATGGAAGGCTCAGACAGCCGAGCCGTAGAGATCGTAAGCGTCCGCGCGCTCGATCTTGACGGTGACGATGTCGCCGGCGCGCATCGGGCGGCGCGACTGGATGTGGACCGAACCATCGATCTCGGGCGCATCATATTTGGTGCGACCCTTTGCCGAAGTGCCGTGCGCCTCGTCGATCAGCACCGGCAGACGCTTGCCGACCTTCCTGGCCAGCTGCGCTGCCGAGATCTTCTGCTGGCGCTGCATGAAGCGATGCCAGCGCGCTTCCTTGATCTCCTGCGGCACCTGCTCAAGCCCGAGCTCGTTGGAGCGGGCGCCTCTGACCGGCTCGTATTTGAAGCAGCCGGCGCGATCGATTTTCGCTTCATCCAGCCAATCGAGTAGCATCTCGAAGTCGTCATCCGTTTCGCCGGGGAAGCCGACGATGAAGGTCGAGCGGATGGCGAGATCCGGGCACACGTCGCGCCAGCCGCGAATGCGCTCGAGCGTCTTCTCGCCATGAGCGGGCCGGCGCATGTTCTTCAGCACCTGTGGCGAGGCATGCTGGAAGGGGATGTCCAGGTAGGGAAGGATTTTTCCTTCGGCCATCAGCGGGATGACGTCGGCGACGTGCGGATAGGGGTAGACATAATGCATGCGCACCCAGATGCCGAGCTTGCCCAACTCCTCCGAGAGATCAAGGAATTTCGCCCGCACTTCGCGGTCGCCGAACATGGACGTCTGGTACTTGATGTCGATGCCGTAGGCGCTGGTATCCTGTGAGATGACGAGCAGTTCCTTGACGCCGGCCTTGGCCAGTTTCTCGGCTTCGCGCAGCACATCGGCGGCCGGCCGCGAGACGAGATCGCCGCGCAGTGCCGGAATGATACAGAAGGTGCAACGGTTGTTGCAGCCTTCCGAAATCTTCAAATAGGCATAATGGCGCGGCGTCAGCTTGACGCCTTGCGGCGGCAGCAGGTCGATGTAGGGATCGTGTGCGGGAGGGGCTGCCTCATGGACGGCGGCCATCACGCTCTCATAGGCCTGCGGACCGGTGATCGCCAGCACGTTGGGGTGCTTCTGGCGGATCACGTCCGGCTCGGCGCCCAGACAGCCGGTGACGATGACTCTGCCGTTTTCCGACAGTGCCGAGCCGATGGCGTTAAGCGACTCGTCGCGGGCGGAATCCAGGAAACCACAGGTGTTGACGACAACGAGATCGGCGCCGTCATGCTTGCGGGCGATCTCGTAGCCCTCGGCCCGCAGACGCGTGATGATGCGCTCGGAATCGACAAGGGCTTTGGGACATCCGAGACTGACGAAGCTGACGCGTGGGGCGGACATGGGCAATTTTCCAATGGACGCGAACCGGAAACACCGATCCGGCCCGCAGTCTCAACATATGATGGCTTGCATGGCTCCTGGCAGGAGCTCAATTTGGGCGGCGCAATAGCACGGCTTGCTCAATCAGGCAAACGGAGCCCTGCGGCCCGGCATTTGCGTCAGTGCCCGCTTGACCCGAACCAGGGTGACAGGAAGGCGAAATGATCGGGGAATTGCTGCACGGCTCCGTCCAGTAGCATCTTGACCGCGACATAGAGGATGATGACCAGGCCGATATAGGCAATCCAGCGGTATTTGTGCAGCAAGCGCGCGACGAATGACGCGGCAAAGCCCATCAAAGCGATCGACAGCGCCAGCCCGACAATCAGCACCGTCGGATGGTTCATAGCCGCTCCCGCGACGGCCAGAACATTGTCGAGCGACATCGAGACGTCGGCAATGACAATCTGCCAGGCGGCCTGCGAGAAGGTTTTGCTCGGCCCCTTGCCGCCAATGACGCCATCCTTGTCGAAGTCGCCGTTCGACAGCGCTTCGGTGGCGTCGCGCTCATCGTCGTGGCTGACACGCAATTCGCGCCACATCTTCCAGCAAACCCACAGCAAAAGCAGGCCGCCGCCGATAAGCAGCATGGGACCAATGGTCAGCAGCCATTGCGTGATCAGGGCGAAGAAAATGCGAAGAACGGTGGCCGCCGCGATGCCGACAAGAATGGCTCGCTGGCGCTGGCTGGCCGGCAGGCCGGCAGCGGCAAGGCCGATAACGATGGCATTGTCGCCCGCGAGCGCAAGGTCGATGGCGATGACCTGAAGGAGAGCCGAAAAGCCCGCGGCGGTAAATATTTCCATCGACCTGGAAGCCCTTCGTCGAGTGTTCGTCGTCGATCGTCCGAACGGGCCTAAAGGCATGGTCCGCTGGCGTCAAGTGCGGCAACGGGCAACGCTGGAAAACCATTTTCGTGGCGGTGGAATTGCGGGAGGTTCTCGACAGCCGCCGGCACAAGCCGGAGGCGGGCGCAAGCCCGCGAGAACCTAATCGTAGAGATTGTATTTCGCCCAGTCGGCTTCCGGAATCTCGTCCCCGATCCGATAGCGGAGCTGGAGAACTTCCATATGGTCCGGTCCCGTCTGGCATTTGAATTTGAGCCGGTACCATTGCCCCTTGCTGCGGAACGCCGCACCGGGACTCCGGATTGCGTCGGCGCTCATCTCCGGCGTCGCGAAGGCGTAAGCGACGACGCGGTCGGCCTTGAACTTGCGATCATCGTGGGTGATCCGGTCCAGGATTTCGGCATCGCAACGCTGTTCGAGGCGGGTTTGCGGATCAAGTTTCATCAGCCCGGCGCGCAAAGCGTTGTCCATCGCACTGGCCGGAAAGGCCAGCGTCAGGGACGCAATGGCCATCATGCAGAGTGTCTTCATGGGCGGGACAAGCAACATGTTTTGTCTGAAAAATCAACCAATAGCGGCGGTTCATGCTCGGCAAACCCCGGCATTCAGAGGTCCGGCGCAATCAAAATCTCGTGTCGGGCTTCATCGTGAGCGACCTGCGGCCAACGAACCAGCGAAGCTCGGCCGGCATCCGTGAGATCATAGAGACCACGCTCGACCCTTGCGAACCAGCCATAGACATTGTGCTGAAGAATCTTCGGCGCGATCGACGTCAAGGCTTTCAGATCGCGCGGCCGTTTGGGGCCGTCCGCAAGCGCGGCGGCGCAGGCGAGGGCGCTCTGCCGGTAGGCGGTCATGATCGGAGTGCGCGATCCGCCGCCAGCGACAGGATCGCCGCGGCGGCGCTGATGCTCATCGACAAGGCGAGAACGCCGTCGCGCATTTTTGCGCGGTGCCTGGGCGACCGGACTGAGAAGCACTTCGACCCTGTCATTGGCGGTCACCGCGAGCAGGCCGAAGCCAAGCCGACGGCAGAGATTGCGGAACCTGGCATCGCTTTCGCGCCCCTTGCCCCGCGCCGACATGCGCGCTGCCAGCCAAACTTCATCGCAAGCAGCCGCACGGTCGACGCCCTGCAGAACCAGTTCGAGATTGAACTGCAGCTTCAGCTCGCAGATGACGACGATCGGCGGCTCTCCCTCGCGCAGCGCGACGATGTCGCAACCGCCGATTTCCCCTTTCACGACGAAGTCGAGGTTTTCGAGGAAGCGCTTCACCGGCGCGTAGAGTGAGGTCTCGTTCATGCCTCGAGGCTTAGCCGATTCGCCATGAAAGGCCTCGGCACCGTGGCCCCGAACTCATCTGTCGACATGCTCGATGCCCGGCGTGTCCGGCAACCAGCCTGCTTCGACGCTCGGCGCTGCCCGTTTCGACGGCTTCCTGTGAGGCAAGAACGGATAGCCGAGCTGGCCGAAATAGCTGGAGGGGATGGGATCATCGACGCCGTATTTCTCGGGCAGCTTGTTGCCGGTGGCATTGTAGGTGCCGAATATCACGTCGAGGAACGGCAATTGGCCGGCGAAGTTCTTGTCGTAGGCTGTGCGCTGGTTGGCATGGTGCCAGCGATGGAACTGCGGGCTGGCGATCAACCACTTGAAGGGGCCGAACGCAATCCGCAGGTTTGAATGAACAAGCATCGTGTGGCCGAAGTAGATAAGCGAAAAGACGGCGAGTGAGGCGTC
Organism: Mesorhizobium sp. CO1-1-11; assembly: GCF_020164995.1. Classification (NCBI taxonomy): domain Bacteria; kingdom Pseudomonadati; phylum Pseudomonadota; class Alphaproteobacteria; order Hyphomicrobiales; family Phyllobacteriaceae; genus Mesorhizobium; species Mesorhizobium sp. CO1-1-11. Next base: position 3,499 of record NZ_JAIUHE010000022.1, on the reverse strand, counting down.
GGAGAAGCCAAGGAGGTAGATCGGCGTCAACGATATTGCCTTTGTGACGATCGCGTCGACCGGGTGGGAATGGAAAGCGCCGAGCCAGTCCAGCTCCTCAATGCCATGGTGTATCGCATGGAATTTCCAGAGAGCGGGGATTTTATGGAAGGCCCGATGCGCCCAATAGACGCCGATATCGGTGATCAGGATCATTTCCGCAACCTGCAGCCAGATGGGCTGGCCGCTGACGGCCCGCGTTACCGATTGCGGGACAAGGATCGCGGCGGCTTCGAGGGTGCCGAGCGCCATCATGGCCATGGCTGCCTTTATGACGAAGGTGTTGAACAGCACATAAATCAGATCGACATCCAAGCCTTTGCGGAGGACCTTCTGCGGCTGCTCGGCAAACAGATGTTCGAACGGAATGAAGATCAGCGCACAGATCAAAAGCGCCTTGATGCCAAAGATGTCCATCTATCGCCCAGCCTGTCGCCGGCACGCCGCCAGCGCTTCAACTCCTCAGCAGAACCACATCTCCCTTTCCAAAGGCTGAAGGGATCTCCGATAATGCTTATGGCCGGCATGTGATCGCCACCGATGTCGCAAGACCGCGAGACGCGTACCGATCGTCCTTGCGAAGGGCGTACGCAGCCATCTGTCCTTGTGTCACATCGGTGTCGCAACCGCGCGATATCTGGACAATGCGCGCTTGTCGAACGCAGCGCAACGCGCGTCCTTCCAGGACTAACCCCTCCGGTCCCTGCCGGCGGGGTTTCTCATTTTCAGAACCATATTGTCGGTCGCGAGTTGTCCTTGCTATTGTGGCATTGCGGTCAGCAGGGACGCCCATCATGGATGCAAGCGAAATGAGTGCGATCGGCGATACCCTCATGAGGATCGTCACGCCCGACATGTCTCCCAAGCAGCTCGTCAAGGCTGCCCGGAAAGCGCACCCCAAGGCCTCCAAGAAGGATATCGCCAGAGCAGCCTTCTTTTCGATCATCGCGAACGCCGACCGGGACATCGGCAAGGCCAGGAACCTGCAGGCGTTTGCCATCGCGGAGCGTACACAGCAGTCCGACTGAGCAAGGTGGCGACCTTCGCCTTTGTGCAACATGCGGGCGGCCCGGCGAGGAGGGGTGGGACGCCGCCGGGCCTGACCAGCGGTGTTGGGTTGGGATGATTACCCGCCAGCTTGACCGTTAATACGCCAGCTTCCAGAAACGGCATCATTCAAACGGCGGGAGACGGTCGGGTTGCACCAAGCGTCGGGGCCACCAGACGAACGCGCAGCGAAAAGCGACCGAGCTAGGAGTTGAGGGGACATCTCCACGCTGCCAAAACAACAGATCGGCAGCGGATTGGTTCCCTGATGACGGGACCGTGAGATAGCGTGTTAGCCCAACAGCCGCCGCAACCGCTCCGCCCCGGCAAACGATCGGCGTTTGCTATTTGGCTTTTAGCCGGAGACATGTCAGCCAGATTTCTTGGCCGAATGGCCCGCTGCGCTCCTCCCGGAGGCGGCGGGCTTTGCTTTGTTGGAACCCGAGCCCCCCGACTTTGTTTTGGTAGAGAACAGGAGGCGCATGTGGAGCCGAAGTCATCACGCGAACTGCCAGGTCCAGAACCCCGCAAGGACCGAGGAAGGGACACCCGAAAAGCGGTTGCCAAAACACCTGACAAGACCAATGACTGGGACCGTGATGCCGTGCATGGAGATGGCGACACGATCGACATTCAGCCTGAGCCGGGCGTGGAGTCGAAATAGCCGTCTACGGTTGGGTCGCCCCCGCAACCAACTTCGCCGCCCATCGTTGACCTATGCTGGTTGATCCCAGCACTCCAGAACTTGCCCGCCGGTTCCCACCTGGCGGGCCTTTTGCTGGTGGGTTGAAAAATATGTGCCGGTCATGAAGGTTCGGAACTGGTCCGCTTCCCTGTTGTCGGTTCGCCCCTTTGAACTGCCTCCTGTCCCGGCCGAAGGCTTTTGCACCCGCGCAGCTGGGAGGTGCCGCCATTGGAACCAGCCGGGAAACAACGCGGTCGGCACGGCGATAGTCCAGAGGGAACAAGCGATTGCTAACGCATAGCAGTTGGCCGTGACATCATCACAATGACGGACGACTTACCCCGCCACATGTGAAAGCTTCACAAGGCGTATGAGGGGAATGGCCGGTGAAGGATCAAATTGTCGGATCACTTCGGTATCATCCGAAGCCTAAATGCATCGCGTGGCTCCCAGCGTCAGCAACGCTGGAAACTGAGCGAACCGAGCGAGACGCCAAGACCGCTGGCCTCAGGCGACTGAGGGCTTACTCGGAATGGCTCGTTCGCGACGATCTAGCCTCGATGCGCGATCAGGTAGACTGCTCGGCTCTTCTGTAGAGTGTCAGCCGGCTGTGGCACGGCCCACGCCTTGCGAGAGGGAGCTAGAGCAGGACTCGCTGCTATAGCGCTTCCCATTGCCGTTTGCCCTTTGCGGGCTGTCTGGCGCTGGCGATGTCATCGAAGGCGCATTCCATGCTCAGAGCATAAATCGAAACGGATTCGCTATCAGTCTCCTGTTTGTCACGCTGAGCGGGCTGACTCCGCCGGCGGGCTTTTTTTGGCTCCTATGACGTCCTGCGGTTTTTTGAACCGGGCGCGCTAGGTGGAATGATGCGGAACAGTGGAATCGTTCGTTCTAGTTGCAACAACTGCAGTAACGGTTGATTCAACCATTGCTGGTATTCCATTTATGGTGGCGGCTCCGACAGTGCGGCGGGGGCTGGGTTGCCGGAGCCGCCTGCGCAGTCCGGTTGGGATTTGACCGCGCTGTCTCAGAATAGGACAGCGCGGTCAATGATTCGTTAATCGTGACAGTTTCGCCGGTCGGGCGTCAGCAGTAATCTGTAGCTTTCGACGATGGCAATGATCGCCTTGGACGCAATGGAACAATTCCGTGTGTCGGAGGCGGCCCGCCGGCTTGCGTTTCTCCAGTTTTATTGCGCTCTCGCCTCAACCCTCTCAAGGCACTGAACGGGAATATTAGGCCATGTCGCCTTGGCGCATTCCGATGCCGTAACGGCCACCACGGGCTCGCCTTGCACACTGGCCGCTTGGGTAGGCGTGGATGCTAGGAGGAATGTTTGCGTCAGGAGGGCTGACAAGGCTGCAACTTGAACAAGCACGGCGGCAAAGGCGATTTTCTTGAGCATGCCGAGAGAACGCGGTGGATAGCTACCGGTTCCCTGTGCCCACCATGCCCAAAATCATCGTGAATGGTAACTACGAGACGCTTTACGGCCCTTGCAGTCACCCCTTATCGGCTCTCAAATCGGCGGCCCCAGATGCCCGTGTCGAACTCGACCATGGCACCCGCGGATGATTGGTGAAGATGTTGCGGCACCACCGCAGCCAAGCGGGCTGGGGATAGCGGTGGGGTCCCTATCTGATTCATATGCCCTTCCCGAGAGATGGGTGACAGTTCATTCCGGATAGATGGGTTACACTTTCGGCCCTTTGCAAGGAGAGCAAG
>NZ_JAIUHE010000021.1:0-127083 GCF_020164995.1 Mesorhizobium sp. CO1-1-11 | reverse complement strand
CGCTCGACACCTCTCCCCCGATCGACGGGGGAGAGGAAAGGGCCGGGCAACGAGCGGCGGCGCTGACCTGAGGTGATTGTCCGGATAAACACGCGGCAACCGGTCGCCGCGCACAATTCAATCCAGAACCTGGGAGATAACGGTGGCCGACAAGGTAAAAGTGCTGGTGGTGGGTCTCGGCAATATGGGTGCGTCGCACGCCAGTGCCTATCATCGTTCGGAGGGGTTTGAGATCGTCGGCATCATGAGCCGCTCGATCAGGAGCAACACGAAAATCCCGGCCGAACTCGCCGGTTATCCGCTCTACGAGGATTTCGACCTGGCGCTGGGGGAGACCAGGCCGGACGCGGTCTCGATCAACAGCTGGCCGAACACCCATGCCGAATACGCGCTGAAGGCGATCGCGGCGAACTGCCACGTGTTCATGGAAAAGCCCTTGGCCACCAACATCGAGGACGCCGAAAAGGTGGTGGCGGCCGCGCGGGCGAAAAACCGCAAGCTGGTGCTCGGCTACATCCTGCGTGTCCACCCCTCGTGGATCAAGTTCATCGAGGTTGGCAAGACGCTCGGCAAGCCGCTGGTCATGCGGCTCAACCTCAACCAGCAAAGCAGCGGCAGCGCCTGGCACTGGCACAAGAACCTGATCGATTCGCTGATCCCGATCGTCGATTGCGGCGTGCATTATGTCGACGTCATGTGCCAGCTGACCGGCGCCAAGCCGGTGCGCGTGCATGGCATCGGCGCCAAACTATGGGCCGAAGCCGACAAGCAGAATTACGGCCACTTGCATGTCACCTTCGATGACGGCTCGGTCGGCTGGTACGAGGCCGGCTGGGGCCCGATGATGAGCGAGACGGCCTACTTCGTGAAGGATGTCGTCGGCCCGAAAGGCGCGGTCTCGATCGTCGCCGGCCAGCAGGCGAGCAGCGCGGCCGAGTTGGCCGAAGTGTCGAACTCCGCCGACATCGACCGCCACACCAAGACCGACGCGCTGAAGATCCATTATGCGGCCGTCGACGGCGACAAGAATTTCAAAAAGCCCGACGAGATCGTCAGCATGGAGGACGAGCCCGGCCACCAGGAACTGTGCGACCGCGAGCAGGCGTTCTTCCTGCGCGCCATAAGCGAGGACCTCGATCTGACCGAGCAGATGGACGCGGCGGTCAACAGCCTGCGCATCGTGCTCGCGGCCGAACAGAGCATCGAGCTGGGACGGACGGTCGAGCTGGCCTGATGCTATCCGGTTGCTGGCGCTGGAGGCGGCACCGGCAGCGCAGGAGTTTCATCCTTCTCCCCGTCACTATACGGGGAGAAGGTGCCGGCAGGCGGATGAGGGGCGGCGCCTACATTTGTAATTAGCCGGCGACAGCTCGCGCATTCCTAAGCGCGATGTCGAGGCAACGCAAATTTGGGAGTGAGACATGGTCACCGACAGTCTTTTGAAAACCTATGCCGAGTCCGACGCACTTGGCCTCGCCGCGCTGGTCCGCGGCGGCCAGGTTTCGCCGGCGGAACTGGTCGAGGCGGCGATCACGCTGGTCGAGCGGTTGAATCCGTCGCTCAACGCGGTCATCCATCGCCTCTATGACATGGCGCGCGCGCAGGCCGCGACGGTCGACACATCAGCACCCTTTGCCGGCGTACCATTCCTGCTCAAGGAACTGGCCTCGTCCTGGACGGGTGCGCCCAACACCAATTCCTGCTTCTACCTCAGAGATATCGTCGCCGATTTCGACACCGAAGTCGTCCGCCGCATGAAGGCGGCGGGACTGGTGCTGGTCGGCAAGTCGAACGCGCCCGAAAACGGCTGGTCGATCACGACGGAACCAAAACTTTACGGCACGACGAAAAACCCGTGGAAGGAAGGCATCACGCCAGGCGGCTCGAGCGGCGGCGCGGCCTCGGCTGTCGCCTCGCGCATGGTGCCGATCGCGGAGGCCAGCGACGGCGCCGGCTCGATCCGCATCCCCGCCTCCTGCTGCGGGATCGTGGGCCTGAAACCGTCGCGCGGCCGCGTCAGCCTGGCCCCGTTCGGCGACTATTGGTATGGCGGTGCCTACTTCCTCTGCTGCTCGCGCACGGTGCGCGACACGGCGGCCTATCTCGATGCGGTGGCCGGCGCGCTGCCCGGCGAACCCTATACGCCGCCGGTGCCGGATGCCTCCTGGCTCAGCCTGTCGGCGCGTGCGCCGAAAAACCTGCGCATCGGCTTCACCGTCACGCCGTCCAACGGCACCGCCATCGATCCGGAGGTGAAGGCGGCGGTGCTGGCGACCGTGGCCGCATTCGAGCGGTTGGGGCATGATGTCGAGGAGCACGACATGCCGCTCGATGCCAATGGCGTATGGGCAACCTACACCAACATGACCTGCGTCCAGACGGCGGCGACCTTCGACTCCCTGGAAACGGTGATCGGCCGGCCGGTGACGTCAGCGGATGTCGAGGCGGTGACCTGGGCGATCATCGAGCGCGGCCGCGCCACCAGCGGGGTCAGGCACATCTCCGATGTCGAGCAGCTCCGGCAGGTCGGCCGCGATATTGTCGGCGACCTCAGGGCCTATGATCTCTTCGTCACGCCCACCTTGACCCAACTGCCGCGCCCGTTCGGCTATTACGACATGTCGGAGACCGACATCGACCGCTACAACGCCAAATGGACGGATGCCGTCTTTGCCTTCCCCTTCAACATCTCCGGCCAGCCGGCGATCTCGCTGCCGCTCGGCTGGTCGCAGGGCGGCGTGCCGGTCGGCGTGCAGCTGGTCGGCCGCTACGGCGACGAGGCGACGGTGCTGGCGGCGTCGGCACAGCTGGAACAGGAAATGCCATGGAGGGACAGGCGGCCGCCGGTGAGCGCTTAGGGACCTGTACGGAGGTTTGATCGCTGGACGGCAAAACCTTTCCCGTCGTCATCCTGGGGCGTAGCAAGGAGCGCAGCGACGCCGCGCAGACCCCAGGATCCATGCCGCGACATCAAAGCGTTCCCGGCGGTCCAAAATTCTGCTCCGCTGCACCCCACGGAAAGGTCACGGCATGGATCCTCGGGTCTCCGCGACGGAGCTTCGCTCCTGCTCCGCCCGTGGATGACGAAGGTGGAGGGACCTCAGCCAATTTCCGGAGGTGCAGATATCAAGCCTCCTACTACCCAATCACCTCCAGCCGCCGCGGCAGCCGGTTCATCGCGACCGGCCCATCCGGCGTGATCAGGAACTGGTCCTCGAGGTTGAAGCTGGCGAGGCCCTCGATATAGAGCGGGATTTCGAAGGCCAGCACCATGCCGGCCTCGATCACGACCTCGCTGCCGGCCGATATGAACGGCCATTGCTCGGAAAAGACCGACTGCCCGACGCCGTGGCCGAAGTGGCCGCGGCGGTAGGAGCGCAGGCCTTGGCGCGCCAGGCTGTCGGTGGCGACGCGGTGGACATGGGCAAGCGTGTTCCCGGGAACAAGCTCGGCCAGCCCATCGTCGAAGGCGCGCTCGGCAATGGCGTGCAGTTCGGCCTGATCAGCCGAAGGCGGGCCGAAGGTGAAGTTGCGCGACATGTCGGAGGCGTAGCCACCGACCGTACAGACCATGTCGCATTTCAGCGGATCGCCCGCCACGGCCCTGGCGTCGGCGCCCTTGGCCCGGGCGCCCAGCGTCACATATTCGGCCGTGATGACCGGATACGAAAGCCCAGCCGCCGCTGCGGCGACGCCCTGCCGGTAGAGCGCGACGAGATCGCTCTGACGCATGCCGGCCATGGCATCGACCTGCAGCCGCTCCAGGCCGGCTTCCGACAGGATGATGCCTTGCCGAAGCAGGTCGATCTCGCGCTGCGACTTGAGCGCGCGCAGCCGGTCCAGCACAAGCGAGCCGTCCACAACAGGGCAATCCGGCAGCAGCGCCTTGATGGCGGCAAAATCGGCGGCGGGAATGAAGTCGAGGTCGAGGCCGAGCGTGGCGCGCTCCAGCCCGAAATCGGCGAGGATTGCCTGCAGCTGTCGCACCGAGCCGGCGAGGTCGAAGGTGGCGGGACGCGCGAAATCCGGCGCGCGGCCGAGCGAAGCCAGGCCAGCCTCGATACGCTCCGCCAGGGGCAGCCCGGCAGCTCCTGTCTCGACCGGCGCTGCTTCGATCCAGATCGGGTGCGAGCGCACGACCATCTCGGGCGCGGCGGTCCGCAGTTGCGTGGCATTGAAGTCGGCGACCACGACGCCGATCGGCAGGTCCTGCCTGGCCGGGACGACGACGAAGCCGGCGCCGGCGCGCCGGAACAGTCCGGCCGGACCGATCGAAGCGCCGGTCGCGTAATGGAAGGCCTCGGGCGCTGAGAGCACCAGCGCGGCGATGCCGGCGCGTTGCATCAACTGCGTGGCGCGCTGCCGGTCGACAAAACCCGTCATGTGTTTCTCCGGATGTCCGAAGCGACAACGGAGCATCGCAGGTGCGGACAATCAAGACGGTTGCTCGTATTGACGCACCGATACCTTGAGTGCGGAGCGGAGACGCCCACGACTTCGTCATCCTAGAGCGGAGCAAGGAGCGCAGCGACGCAGCGCAGACCCTAGGATCCACGGTCCAGAATCTGCTCCGCTGCACCCGCCAGCACGGTCGCGGCATGGATCCTCGGGTCTCCGCGACGCCGCGCCGCGGCTGCTCCGCCCGTGGATGACGAAGGGATAGGATGTCGGCCACGGTTGCCGGCGACCCGCTACTTGATCGATTCCAGCTTGGTCAGGGCGGCGGTGAAGCCGGCCAGCGACACCGGGATGGTGACCGGCTTGCGGGTGACGGACTCCATGCCGATGTTCAGATTGGTTCCCGACTTCATCGCCTTGACGAGGTCCGGCGGCAGCGGCGTGGCGGCGTAGGCGCCGTTCTGGTCGCTGGTCTGGATGGCGATGGTCGTCTTCTGTCCCTGGTCGATCTGGTAGCTGGCGCCGGACGGCAGGAAGAGGCCGTGCGGCAAGGCGAGCAGCATGGCGAGGCTGCCATTACCGTTGTCGCGGCGAACGGTCACCGTAAGCACGCGCTGTCCTGTCTTCGCCTCGGTCAGGTTCTGAGACACCTGGCATTGAAGTTCGGAGCTCGCCGAGCCGCTGGAGCAGTTGACCGCCCAGGGATTGGCGTCGGCCGGCTTTGACTGGGCCGGTTGGGGCTTGGCGGCTTCCTCGGCAAGTGCGGGTCCGGCGCCCGACAGGATGAGCCACAGGGCACCAATACCTGCGGCCAAGCTCAAAGTATTAGCTACAGCTAAAACAACTCTCATGTTCTTTTAGGCCCCACCGGTATTTCCCGCAGTAGGGCTTGATACAGCACTCCAATCCAGCCTGAAAGCCAGGAATCCACCGAAGCAAGCCGGCAAATCTACTGTGTCCATATTACCACAGAGAAGCAGTTTGGTAGGCCACAGCAGCAGTTTGATCACTGGGGACTCGCTATACACTAGATTTCCATTAAACATCAGCACGCGGGACGTGTAGTCCCAGAAGGACTCGCCAGGGATGGGAACTACCGAGAAGTCTCGGCAAGTTGGTGAGATGGCGGCGCGTGGGGAGGGGTTCCACATGCGCGCCGGTTATCGCCGTTCGAGCATTGCAAGGCAGCTCTGGAAGACGACGGCGCTTACGTCGCTGGCGCTAGCGCTCTCGGGCGTGGCCGCCTATGGCGACGATGCCGGGCTCTGGCAGCCGCAGGTCCGGGCCATCATCGGCGCCGACAACAATGGCGGCAACGCCGCGCTCGAAGGCTTCATCCCGATCAAGCAGAGCGCCGAATCGGTGCTGTTCCTGGATGTGCGGGCCAAGCACGATTTCAAGGACGCCTTCGGCCAGGATATCGGCCTCGGCATCCGCCGCATCGTCAACCCGGACCTGATGCTCGGCGGCTATGCCTATTTCAATGCCGAGAGCTACGGCGGCACGCAGTTCACCGGGGGCACGCTGGGCGTCGAGGCGATCACGCCGAATTTCGACGCGCATGTGAACGTCTTCGTGCCGATCAAGGGCGACTCGACCGACCACTCGACCAGCTCGACCCTGTCGATGGTCTCCAACCAGCTGATCGAGCAGATCTCGGTGCTCGACCATCGCGACTACGCGGCCTGGGGCATCGAGGGCGAGGTTGGGGCGAAGGTGCCGTTCGACCTGCCCGACAGGCATTCGCTGCGGCTGGACATTGGCGGCTACCATTTCGAGGATCCGCACGGTGATGACGGCAGCGTCACCGGCGCCAAGGCTGGCATCGAATATGAGATCGGCGATGTCTTTGGCACCGGAACGTCGCTGACCTTCACCGGCGAGGTGCGCAACGACAATCGCGACGACACCCAGTTCGCCGGCAGCGTGCGGCTGAATATCCCGTTCAATCCCGGCGGCGGCTCGGACAGCACCGCGGCCATCGGGGCGGATCCGGTCTATCCGGTCAGCGAAGGCCTGCGCAAGCGCGTCAACGAGCGGGTGCGGGGCGATATCGGCGTCCGCATCCAGAGCCAGGACAAGACCGGCGGCACGACGACCCGCGTCGCCATCAACGCCGCCACCAATGCCGCGTTCGGAAAGTTCTATTTCGCCGATGGCGGCCTGGCCGGCGCCGGCACGCAGGCCGACCCGACGACATTGGACGATGCCGTCACCAAGGCCGGCAACGGCGGCTTCGTCGTGGCGCTCGGCGGCAATGGCAATCTGACGACTGGCGGCGTGACGCTGGCCACGGGCCAGACGGTCATCGGCGGCGGCGAAAGCGTCACCGCAAAGCTTTTCGGCGGCGGCACGGCCACCTTCAACCTCGGCGGCAGCGACGGCACGATCCAGGGCACCAACGTCGCCAACCCCGTCATCACGCTGGGCAATGGCAACACGCTGAACGGCATCACCATCACCGGCGGCGGCGACGGCATTTTCGGCAACAACGTCACCGGCACGACGCTGACCAAGGTCACGGTAACGGGCACCGGCGGCAATGGCGCCGACTTCACCGGCAATTCGACCAATGTCAGCGCGTCCAATTTCACCGCCACCGGCAACGGCCTCGACGGCCTGCACATCGAAGGCGACGGCACCTACAATTTCACCGGCACGACGCTGCTGTCGGGCAACCAGGACGACGGCCTCGATATTACGGGCAAGGGCACCTACAGCTTCGCCATCCTCAACGCGCAGGACAACCAGGATGCCGGCATAACGGTGAAGGGCACCGCCGTCGGCGGCAGCTTCACCACCACCGGCGGCCAGGTGTCGGGCAACACGGCGCTGGGCGACGACGGCGCCGGCATCTTCATCGACCCGATCACCGCGCATGTGGTGCTGGATTCAATCTCGCAGACCGGCGGCACATCGGGCGTGGTGCTCGACCATGTCTCGGGCAGCTTCACGGTCAACGGCGCCACCACGATCTCCAACACGACGGGACCGGCGATCGCCATTTCCGATTCGCCGGCAACGATCCGCTTCGGCGACATCAACATCACGGCGCTGGGCGGCGACGGCATGTCGTTCAGCGGCGTCAACGCGGCGGTTGTGGCCGGCAACATCGTCATCTCCGGGCTCGGTCTCGGCCATGCCGGCCTCGACTTCTCCGGCAGCCAGACGACCTTCACGGCGCTCTCGGCCAACATCAGCGGATCGGGCGCCGGCTCGATCGGCATCGATCTCGCCGACACCACCGGCGGCGCTTCGATCATCATCACCAATGGCGGCACCATTTCGGGCGTCGACACGGGCGTGCGCCTGGGCATCGCCGGCTCGCTGGCCCACTCGGCCAATGCCCAATTCAGCTTCGGCGGCGGCTCGATCGCGGGCGTCACCGCCTCGCTCGACGCGCGTGGGTTGAACCAGACGCTCGGCCTCTATGCCTTCGGCTCGACGACGTTCAGCGGCCCGCAGCTGTTCGACCTCCAGAACGTGATCTTCGTCGGCGCGGCAGCCTCGGGTGCCGGCGACGGCTCCTCGCTTGCGAACCTGGCGTCGATCGGCACCGCCGACGGCATTACCGACGCCAACGCGATCTTCGTGCTGGTCAACGACGCCGGCAACACGCCGATCAATGCGTCGGGCGGCTTCTCGCTCAGCGACGACCAGACGCTGGCGTCCTTCGGCAATGGCCGCTCCTTCTCGCTCGGCGGCGTGCCGATCAACGTCACCGGGACCAACATCCAGCACGACCAGGTCGTTTCGGATCCCGGCACCGGGGCGGCGACGCTGACCAATTCGGGCGCCGGCGACGTCGTCACGCTGGGCAACGGCAACTCGCTGCTGGATTTCAACATTTCGGGCAGCAGCGGCGCGGCGATCAACGGGACGGGTGTTGCCGGCCTGGCGGTGCAGGGCGTTACGGTCAGCAATGTCGCGACAGGCCTGTCGCTCGACAATTTCAGCGGTACCGGCACGTTCACCAATTTCGATATCGCCAGCGCCGGCGCGGGCGTCAGCATCACCGGCGGCACCACCGGGACCCTGACCTTTGACGCGGCGAGCTCGATCGCCGGCACGACAGGCGTGGCGTTCAACATCGATTCCTCGACGCCGAATCTCATCTATAACGGCACGATCAACCAGACCGCTGCCGCGAGCGCGGTCAAGATCAACGCCATGAACGGCGGCTTCGCCAGGTTCGGCGGCAAGATCACCGCCAGCACCGGCGCGGCCAACGCCATCGACCTGACCGGCAATGCCAGCGGCGCGATTGCTTTCGTCGGCGGTCTCGATCTGACAGCCGATGGCGGCTTTGCCTTCAGCGCCGTCAATGGCGGCAATCTGACGGTGTACGGGGCAAGCAATACCGTGGCGACCGGCCTGGGGCCGGACGAGAAGGGCATCCAGATCGCCGGCATGACGATCGGCCTGGCCGGAGTGAACTTCTCCAGCGTCACCGTGGATGGCTCGGGCGGCGGCGTTTCGACCGGCATCGCCATTTCCAACACCAGCGGCGGCAACGTCAACTTCGGTGGCGTCGACCTGTATCGCATCAGCGGCGTCGCCATCAGTCTCGACAATGTCGCCAGCGGCAGATACACCTTCCAGGGCACGACCAAGGTCGACACCGTGGTGGGTGGAGGCTCCGGCTTCCTGGTTCAGAACAGCGCCGCGACCGTCGGCGTCAGCAACCTCGTAACGACGAATATCGCCGGCGCCGATGTCAGCCTGACCAACAACACCGGCACGATCGACATTGGCGGCACCATCACCAATTCCGGCACGGGCGATGGCGTCGTCGTCTCCGGCGGCAGCGCGGCGATCACGATCGGCGCGACCATCAACAGCTCGGCGACAGCGCCCGGCACGGCCGTCAGGGTCGACGGCATCACCGGCGGCTCGGTCGCCTTCACTGGTCCGGTCACCTCAACCGGCGCGGGCAACCTGTTCGCCATCGGCTCGACCACCGCGCCGACGGGTGGCACGATCAGCTTCACCGACTCGGCGCTGACCGCCAGCGGCGGCGGTGGCGCGATCATCGCAGGCTTGGGCGCGGCCGCGACCTTCAACGCCACGTCCCCAATTTCGATCACCAACGCGGTCGGCAACGGCCTGTCGGTCTCCAATGTCGCCGGCAGCGCCACCTTCGGCGCGGTCACCGTGTCGGGTGCAACCGGCAATGGCATCGACATTTCAGGCAATTCCGGTTCGGTGACTTTCGGCACCACCAATGTGACGCTGGGCTCGGCGGCCAACACCGCCGGCATCAACTTCGGCGGCATCAACGCCGATGTCAGCTTCGGCACCACCAGTGTGACGATGGGCGCCGGCGCCAACCAGACGGCAATCGACTTCAGCGGCTCGTCGACGACGGCCGATTTCGGCGTGACCACCATCACCGGCACCGGCGAGGCCACCTCGCGCGGCATCGACCTGTCGTCGACGACAGGCAACAAGACCATCACCTTCCTGCGCGGCTCAAGCATCAGCGACGTCCATATCGGCGTCGATTTGTCGTCCGGCCTCAGCACGCTGACTTCGGCCAACGCCAATTTCACCTTCGGCGACGGCACTTCATCCGACGGGCTGCAATCCTCGATCAGCGCCGCGCCCGGCGGCTACACCGTCAACACGGTCGGGCTCGACCCGACGCTCGGCAATTATGATTTCGACGACGTGTTCTTCACCGGCAGCGCCAATCTGCCCTCGGCGGTCGGCGCGGTGACGATGGTCTCGCAGTCGGGCGGCGTCATCGCCGTCGGCACGTACGGCCTCAGCCAGTCGGTGACCACGATTTCGCTTGCCGACGCCGATCTCATGACCGGCACGCAGACCTTCGCCTTCGTCGGCACCGTCGATCTCAGCGCAACGCCGTTCACGCTCGATTCCGGCCAGTCGATCACCGGCTTCGGCAACAGCAACACCATCACCGTATCCGGCACCTTCCAGCAGGTGAACGTGCAGGGCAATCTCGGCGCCACCGGCGGCAACGTTACCGGCGACGAGGGCGTCGTCACCGGCACCGCGGACGCTATGCATCTGCTCGGCAGCAATCAGGTACGCAACACCGCCTTCGACTTCACTGGCGCCAGCGGCTCGGTCTTCCTGATCGACCAGAGTGCGGCCGGCTTCGACAACACCGGCGGCATCACGATCCAGGGCGTCACGGTCAGCAATGTCGCCGTTGGCCAGACGGCGTTCAAGGTCGACGGCCTCACCAGCAACGTCTCGATCATCGACAACAACATCAACGTCGCCGGGACGCTGCTCGACGCCGATGGCGGCGACGGCAACATCACGCTCACGCGCGGCAACCTGCCCAATGGCGGGCCGGCCGGCACGCTGACCGGCGGCGGCGTCTCGATCGTCAACCGCACCGGCGGCCTTGTCGATTTCACCGACAAGGCGACCATCGGCGGCAATGGCGTATCGCTGACCAACAACAGCGGCGCGGTAATCACCTTCGCCGATCTGGACGTTTCCACCAATGGAGCGACGGCCTTCACCGCCACCGGCGGCGGCACGATCACGGTCGACGCGGGAACGATCAATGCCACGGGCGCGCAAGCGGCGTCGCTCGACAGCATCACGGCCGACATTCATTTCACGTCCACCAGCGCGACGTTCAGCGCCGGCAACGGCATCGACCTGCAGAACCTGGCCGGCACGGCCGCTTTCGGCACCGGCACGCTGACCAACACCGGTGCGGGCACGTCGTTCAATGTCGGCTCGGCGACCGCCGCCAGCGGCGGCACTGCTGATATCTCCTATGGCGGCACGATCGCCACCAACGGCAGCGGCGCCGCCGTCTCGATCCAGAGCATGACCGGTGGCTCGGTGGCGCTGTCGGGCAATTTGACCGACAGCAATGCGGCGGCCGGCGGCAACATTTTCGTTGCCGGCAACGATTCCATCACCATCACCTTCTCGGGTACGACCAAGCAGATCAGCTCGGGCGCCGCCGATGGTGTCAATCTCGGCCTCCCCGGCGGTTGGCCTTCGGGCACGCCGACCCCCAACACGAACTCCGCCATCAACTTCACCAATGGCGGCCTCGACATAACGACGACAACAGGCGCGGGCTTCATAGCCATCGGGGACTTCGGCTCCTCGACCTTCACCGTCACCGGCAGCGGCAACAAGATCAATTCCGGCGGCAACGGTCTCCTGGCGGTCGGCGCCGATGCCGGCGTCGGCGGTGTCACCTTCGACAGCATCTCGGCGGTATCCACGAGCGCCTTGGGCGGCGGCGCCGGCGTGTTCCTGTCAGGCATGACCCTGGCGGGCAATGTCAACATCGGCGGGCTGAAGGATACCGGCTATATCGGCGCCTCGCTGTCCGGCCTGTCCGGCCCCGGCGTGGTCAATTTCACCGGCACGAACGATCTCGACACCAGCCATGAAGGGTTCGAGATCAGCGGCCAGGTCGGCACCATAAACATCGCCAATGTCGCCGGATCCACCCTGACCATCGACGGCAGCGAGGTCGGCATTGCGTTTGCCGTCCTCCAGACCGGGACCGTCAATGTCGGCGGCAACGGCGGCGTCGCCAGCATCGGCGCGACGACAAGCACCACCGGGTCGGCCATAGCTCTCTCCGGCGGCAACGACCTTGTTAATGCGACGCTGAACTACAACGGTTCGATCAAGGTCGATACGGGCACGGTGCTGCAAGCCGCCGGCGGCGACTGGACCGAGTTGAACATGAGCGGTTCGGTCGTTTCGACCACGGACGCGGCGGCGGGGACGGCGGCCTTCACCTTCACCGGCAACGCCAACGGCGCCTACAACATTTCGAGCACGATCAATCATACCGGCAAGGGCATCGGCGTGTTGTTTGACGGATCGTCCGAGGGAACGGCCACCTTCTCCGGCACGTCGAAGATCTTCAATACCAGCAGCGGCGCCAACGGCGCCATCGTCAAGGCCCCCAGCATCGGCCCGGGCGAAGGCACGGGCACGCTGGCCTTCACCGGTGGCAACCTCAAGATCACCACCTCGAGTGGCGCCGGCTTCACCGCCAGCACCACCGGCCCGGGCACGGTCAGCGTCGGCGGCACCGGCAACACCATCACCACGACGACCGGCACCGCGCTCGACCTGGACGGCGCGACGGTCGGCCCGGATGGCGTGACTTTCGACAGCGTCTCGGTCAACGGGGCGGCGACCGGCATCGCGCTGAACAATGTTTCCGGCGGCACTGTCGGCCTTGGCGCCGCGAATTTGCTGGGCATCACCTCGCATGGCGTCGATATCTCCGGCACGCTCGGCTCGACGCTGAATTTCACCAGCCTGAACATCGGGCTCGGCGCGGCGAACGCGATCGGCCTCGACCTCAACGGCGCCGCGCTCGGCACCAGCACCGTCACGGCTGGGGATTTCGACGTCGACGGCGGCAGCTTCACCGACACGATCGGCATCGACATGGCCGACACGACCGGCACCGGCACGATCCAGCTCGGCGACACGACCAACAACAACCCAGCCGGCCAGACCTCGAAGATCGAGAATGTCGGCTATGGCGTCCAGTTCTCCAGCGCCACCAACGCCAAGCTGGTCTTCGGCGACGGCGCAGGTCCGGCCGAATCTTCGATCGCCACCACCGGCGGCCAGGTCATTCACGCCACCGACACCTTGCCGACAGCGGGCGACTACAATTTCAACGACGTCAATTTCTCCGGCGACACGTCAAACCTGTCGGCGATCAGCGTCTACTATGTCACCGCCGACGCCAGCGCTCTCGGCGACGGCAGCCTGCTCAATCCAGGCACCTATGCGAACGCCCAGAATTCCACGGCCAATGTCATCGTGCTGATCGACAAGAACGGCACCGGCAGCCAGGAGACGATCGACCTGAGCGGCACTTCGTTCCAACTCGACGACGGACAGGTGCTGCTAGCCTTCAAGAGCGGCGATGCGGCCGTCGATGTCTCGCAGCTCGGTGTCGGCACCAGCAGCGGCGCCTCGGCGGCATTCCATTTCACCACGGTGCAGAATTCGCCGATCATCTCGGCGCCGGGCGGCATCGATACGCTGCGGCCGATCCTGCAGAGCAACACCGCCACCTCGGTGGTCAATTTCGCGACGACCGGCACCGGCGTCCTCACCGGCGGCATCGAGAACCTGATCATCCGCAACACCGGCAGCGGCACCGGCGTCTCGGGCAGCGTGGCGGCCGCCTCCAGCTTCTTCCTCAGGAACAACGACATCGCCGCCGGCGGCCGGGCGCTCGATTTCACCACCAGCGGCGCGCCGGCTGCCGACAGGCTTCTGCTTTCGATCGACGGCAACACGCTGCAGTCGACAGGGACCGCGCTTGCCGCCAATTTCCTCGGCCAGAGCGTCAGCGCCACTCAGAATACGATCGCGATCCGGTCGTTCGCCAACAATACGGTCATCGGCGGCAGCGGCGGCGGCATTGCTTTTAACGGTGCCACCTTCGACTCGACGGGGGGCGGCGGCACCGTCAGCGCGGGCACCCTCACCGTCGGCACAACTGGTGCGCGCGTGCAGGGCGACGGCCTCAACCTGCTCAACACCAGCGGCACGCTCGATCTTGGCACCTTCAGCATTGCCAACAATGGCGGCACGGGCCTGCTGGTCAACGAAAAGGGTGGCACGACCTTCACGTTGAACAGCTCGGGCGGCTCGGTCGACACCACGAACGGCACTGCCATCAATCTCGACCCGCTGACGGTCCACATGACGCTCGGCAGCGTCACCGCCACCGGCGGCGCCAGCGGCATCATCTTCGACGGTGTTGCCGGCACCTTCGCCGTCACCGGCGCCACCAGCATCACCGGCACGTCGGGCGCCGGCATCAGCGCCATCAATACCAATACCGGCACGTTCAACTTCAACACGGTAACGGTCAACAACACGACCGGCGGCGGCATCGGCTGGGCCAGCGGCACGCTCACCGTCACCGGCCTCGCTAACATCGACACCACCACCGGCGCCGGCATAGCCGCGACGGGCGGTACGATCAGTGTCGCCGGCTCGGGCAACACGATCACGACCGGGTCAGGAACCGCACTCGATCTCAGCGGTACGACCGTTGGTGCTGGCGGCGTGAATTTCTCCAGCGTCTCTGCCAATGGCGCCGCTACCGGCATCGCGCTGAACAACGTCTCCGGCGGCGCCATCGCACTTGGCACGGTCGACCTGCAGGGCATAACCTCGCGCGGCATCGATGTGTCCGGCACGCTTGGCGCGGCCCTGTCTTTCACTGATCTGGGCATCGGCCTGAACAGCGGCTCGGCCGTTGCCTTCGACCTGAATGGCGCGATCATCGACGCGGCGATCACCGCCAATGATTTCGACGTCACCAATGCGGCCGTGGGCGCGGGCTCCTCGATCGGCGTCGACCTGCGCGGCTCGACCGGCGGCTCGACGGTGCGGCTCGGCGACGCCGTGATCGCGGGCAACAGTTCGAGCATCGCCGGCGTCAATACCGGCATATTCCTGAACAGCGCGACGAATCTTGCCTTTGTCTATGGCGACGGCGAATCGACCGACCAGAGCTCGACCATCAGCGCCAATGTCGGCATCGACGCCTCCAGCGCGCCGGCTGCCGGCACCTACAATGTCCAGGACGTGAACTTCCAGGCGAGCCCCGGCCTCGGCTTCGGTATCGGCAAGATCTATTTCGTCGGCGCCACCGCGACCGGCGATGGCCTTGGCAAGGACCAGAGCAATCTAATGACGTTGGCCGCAGCGGAGTTCCAGGCCGGGCCAAACGACATCCTCGTTCTCGTCAACAATGGCGTCATCACAGCGGCGGGAGGCGACAACACGCTGCTGCTGCAGGCCGGCGAGCAGGTGCGCGGCTTCGGTGCCGGCGCCATCAACCTGGCGCTGACCGTGCCGTCGACGATCCAGCTGGCCAGCAATAACGTCTCGATCGTCGATCAGACGTCCGGCGGCGCGGCGGCGCTGACAAGCGCGGATGGCAGCAGCATCATCACGCTGGGCAGCGGCGGCAACATCATCGACGGCTTTACCATCAACGGTAGCGACGGCACAGGCGCCAATGCCGCGATCGGCATCAGCGGCGCAACGGCGAACGCCACGATCCGCAACATGACGATCAAGAACGTCACCGCCACCGATATCGACTTCGGCGCCGGCGCCACCGGCACGACGACGCTGACCAATCTTTCGCTCTTCTCCACGGGCGCGGCCGGCACCGCCATCAAATTTGGTGCTGCCTCCGGAACAGTCACCGCCACCAAAGTCGTCACGTCGGGCGGCGGCGGCCTGTCCGTCGCCGGCGGCAACGCGGCCATCAGCTTCGACAGCACGAGCTCGGTCTCCAGCGTCGTCGGCACCGCTATTCGCATCACCAACCGCACCGGCGGCAGCTTCGGCTTTGCCGGCATGATCGGGACGAGCACCGGGGCCAGCGGCATCGCCATCTCCGGCGCAACCGGCGTAAACACAGTCAGCTTCACCGGCGCGGTCAATCTCACCGCCAACACCGGCACCCCTGTCTCGATCGACAATGGCGGCCTGGCCTCAACCGTCAGCTTCGCCAACCTCGCCATCACGACGGGCGGTGGCAACACGGCCTTCACCGCGACCGGTAACGGCACGGTCAATGTCGCCACCGGATCGATCAGCACGACGGCCGCCCAGGCGATCAACCTCAACGGCATCGCCGCCGGCATCAATTTCACCTCGACCACTTCCGGCGGGGGCCCTAATAACGTCGCGCTGACCAATGTCACCGGCACGGTGAACCTGGGCACGGGCTCGTTGACAGGCGCTTCGGGCACGGCGTTCAGTGTCAGCGGCGGCTCGGCCAATATCACCTATGCCGGCACGATCGCACAAGCGATGGCCGGCCAGCAATTGATCGCGGTCGCCAACACCACTGGCGGCACGGTGAACTTCACCACCGCCGTGGCGAACGGCCTCAACGATACCGCCGGCACCGGCATCCTGATCGACGGCGCCGCTGGCAACGTCACCGTCAACAATGCAAGCCTGACCGGAACGGCCGGCATCACCATCCTTGGCGATGCGGCGAACAACGCGACCGGCACCTACACTTTCAACAATGTCGCGATCCAGACCGCCGCGGGCGCCACCAATACGGCCTTCGTCGTCGATGGCGACCAGGGCACGCCGGCCAACGACGACGTGAGCGCGACCGTCAACCTCAACAATGTCGACATCACCAACCCTGGTGGCAATGTCGCCAACATCCGCGGCATGGCCGGCGGCTCGGTCAATTTCGACTCCGCCAGCTCCATCGCTCGCAACGATGGCGGCTTGGGCATCGTCGCCCTCAGTAATGCCGGCGGCTCGATCAATTTCGGCGGCGCGTCGAAGACGCTCTCGACCGGGGCCAACGCCGCGGTCATTCTGACCGCCAACTCTGGCGCAACCATTAACTTCACCGGCGGCGGGCTGGCGATCACCACGTCGAGCGGCCAGGGCTTCAATGCCACGGGCGGCGGCACCGTCAGCGTCACCGGCTCCGGCAACACGATTTCCGCCGGCAGCGGCGCCGCGGTCAATCTGGACACGGTCGCCGTCGGCGTGGGCGGCATGAGCTTCGCCTCCACGAACGCGGGCGGCGGCGGCGGCAGCGCCGTGATACTGGACACCGTCACCGGCCCGGGAGCCATCAATCTCGGAACCGGCGCCCTGCTCGGCGGCAACCTCGCGGCAATCCGCATCGGCGACGGCGCCGGCGGCGCCAACAGCGGCGGCACGGTGGCCTTCAGCTATGCCGGCACCATCACCAGCGGAACCGGCCAGGCGGTCAACATCCAGGATCGCGCCGCCGGCGCCGGCAACATCACCCTGTCGGGCACCATCACACACAATGTCGCCGGCCAGACCGGCATCCTGCTGGACGACAACGCCGCCGGCACCATCACCTTCTCGGGCACCTCCAAGTCGATCACGTCGGGCAGCGCGGCCGGCGTCAGCCTGACCGACAATGCCGGCGCGATCATCGACTTCAGCAATGGTGGGCTGGTCATCAGCACCACCAGCGGCACCGGCTTCAACGCCACCGGCGCGGGTCCGGCAGCAACCACCGGCGGCACGGTGACGGTGACGGGTTCTGGCAACACGATTACATCCACGACCGGCACGGCGCTCAACATCGTCAACACGACGATCGGTGCGGGCAATGTCACGTTCCAGCGCATTTCGGCCACGACGTCGAGCGCGAATGCCGGCATCGTGCTCGATAACACCGGTGCTGCCGGCGGCTTGAAAGTGACGGGCACGGGCGCGGTTGCCTCCGGCGGCACGATTGCCAACAAGACCGGCGGCGATATCCTCAACGGCAATACGGCCAGTGGGAACACCGCTTCGGGTTCGGCCGGCACAGGCATCTTCCTGCGCAACACCAGCGGTGCTTCGTTCACCAACATGCAGTTGAACGACTTCTCGAACTTCGCCGTCTACGGCAACAATGTCACCGGCTTCATCCTTGCCAACTCCGTCGTCAGCGGCGTCAACGGCTCCAACAATAACGGCAATATTGAAGAAAGCGCGATCCGCTTCGACAATCTGCTCGGCACCGGTTCGATCACCGGTTCCAACATCAGCGGCGGCTATTACGGTAATGTCGCGGTCTGGAACACCAGCGGCACGCTCAACCGGTTGACGATGAGCGGCAACACGTTTGGCCTGATCAACGCAGGCGGTGGCAACGACAATGTTGACTTTACCGTTTACAACAGCGCGACGGCGAATGTGACTCTTGACAACAACACCTTCTCCGGTACGCGCTCCGACTTCTTCGAAGCGATCGCCAACAACAATGCTACCATGGATGTGGTCGCTACCAACAACACATTCCACAACGGCCAATCAATCATTCCGGGCGGCGGCACCGCGATTTCGGTCCGCGGCGGTTCGGGCGGCAACGTGTCGGCGGCGACCACCACCTTCAACATCACCAACAACCTCAACAGCGACGGCGGTGCCAATGCCTTCGACACCGTCGGCATCTTCGTCGCCAAGGGCCAGGACCTGGGCACGATGACCGGCAAGATCGTCGGCAACACCTTGGTTGCCAAAACGGGCTCGAACTCCGATGGCATCTTCGTGCGCGCGGCCGGCGGCGGTGCGTTGACGACGCTGATCCAGAACAACACCATTACCGGCTGGGGCAACAACGGCATCCATCTGCAAAACAATGACGGCAGCGCGACGATGAACGCTACGGTGTACGGCAACAGCGTCACCGCGCCAGGTGTCGCCTTCGCCTTCGCCGGGTTCTTCGCCGACAATGGTGCAACCGTGGGGCCGCCCGCGGATACCAGCAAGATGAATCTCGTGCTTGGCGGCACCGGCGCGCAGCAGAACACCTTTACTGGTGGCAGCATCAATGTGAGCTTGAGCAACTTCAATGCGGGCACGACGTTTAACCTGTCTACCAACGGATCTGGTTCCGGGTCGGTGACGGGCGTTGTGCAAGACGACAATGCCGGCAGCCCCACAGTTGACACGTCGGGCGGCGGCGGAACGATCAACCTCGTGGGCACGCTCCCGCCAGCACCACCCTGACCAATGTGCCAGTTGTTTAGCCGGCAAGATACGACTTCTCAGCGAACCACGGCGCCGGGAACGGCAGAGCCAAAGCGATAGCAATGGATTGTCGTGCGACGCTGCGAGAAGGGGCGGATTTCAATAAAGCCAAGTCGAAAATTTCTTCTATTTGTGTTCGGCTGACGTTGCGTAATATCACTACAGTGCGCTAGTATGCGTTAACAATGAGGGGCGGCGGCAATGGCGGAACCATTTCTTTCCGAAATCAGAATGATGTCTTTCGTTTTTGCGCCGAAAGGCTGGGCACTGTGCAACGGTCAGCTGCTTCCAATAAATCAGAATCAGGCCCTGTTCTCATTGCTTGGAACAACCTTCGGCGGTGACGGCAGGGTGAATTTCGCGCTGCCCGATTATCGTGGCCGGGTGCCGATCCATGTCGGCGGTGGCCACACGCTGGGTGAACGCGGCGGTGAGCAGGCGCACACGCTGTTGATCGGGGAATTGCCATTCCATAGCCATATCGAGCAAGCCACGACCACAAATGCGGACACGCCGGTGCCCAGCAGCAACCTGCTGGCTACCGTTGCCAACACCTATACGGCGCCTGGGAATCCCACGGCCATGGACCCTGGCACGCTGGCCCTTGCCGGCGGCAACCAAGCGCATATGAACATGCAGCCATTTCTGACCCTGAGCTTCTGCATCGCCCTGCAGGGCATTTTCCCGTCGCCGACCTGAGGAAAAGCAACCATGGCACAACCCTACGTTGGCGAGATTCGGATGTTCGCCGGCAATTTCGCGATAGCCGGCTGGATGTTCTGCGAAGGGCAATTATTGCCCATTTCGGAGAACGAGATCCTGTTCCAACTGATCGGCACCACCTATGGCGGCGATGGCCAAAGCACGTTCGGGCTGCCTGATCTGCGTGGCCGCCTTCCGGTCCACCAGGGCGGCGATTTCATTCTTTCGCAGACTGGCGGCGTTGAAGAAGTCACGCTTACCCCCCAGCAGATCCCTTCGCACACGCACGCCTTCCTGGCTTCGCTGAA
Source organism: Mesorhizobium sp. CO1-1-11 (assembly GCF_020164995.1). Classification (NCBI taxonomy): domain Bacteria; kingdom Pseudomonadati; phylum Pseudomonadota; class Alphaproteobacteria; order Hyphomicrobiales; family Phyllobacteriaceae; genus Mesorhizobium; species Mesorhizobium sp. CO1-1-11. The sequence goes on along the minus strand of NZ_JAIUHE010000021.1, from coordinate 107,125 downwards.
CAATGCCGGGGCAAGCACGCCGACGGGCAACATGACCGGGCAGGTCGGCGCGGCGCAGATCTACCGCGAGGCGCCGGCAGCCGCGCCGATGTCCCCGCAGACCGCCGGGCAAACCGGCGGCAGCCAGCCGCATACGAACTTCCAGCCCTACCTTTGCGTCAATTTCATCATCTCGCTGTTCGGGATCTTCCCGTCGCCGACTTAAGGAGGGACCGTCATGGCTGACCCGTTCGTCGCCGAAATCCGCATTTTTCCGTTCAATTTCGCACCCAAGGGCTGGGCCTGGTGCGACGGTCAATTGCTGCCGCTGTCGCAGAACACCGCGCTGTTTTCCCTGCTCGGCACCACCTATGGCGGCAACGGCAAGTCCAACTTCGCCTTGCCCGATCTGCAGGGCCGCGCGCCGATGCACCCGGGGCAAGGACCAGGACTTTCGCTGCACGACCTCGGAGAGCCGGGCGGTTCGGAAACTGTGCAGTTGCTGATATCGGAGATGCCGCAGCACGGCCACACGATGATGGGGAACGTCAATCCGGCCAATCTGGCGGCGCCAGGTCCGGCGCGATCTTTCGCGCGTACAGCTCCCGGTATGTCTTATTCGGCAACGGCCACTTTGACACCGCTCAGCGATCAAGCGGTGCGGCCGATCGGCGGCGACCAGCCGCACAACAACATGCAGCCCTTTCTCACCTGCTATTTCTGTATCGCGCTGCAAGGCGTTTTCCCGCCGAGAACCTGAATTCCGAGGCAACAAGGCAGGACCGATACGATGCCCAAGAAAGCAGAACCAAAGTCAGAAGCGTCGGCTCCAACGGCAAAGAAGGGGAATGGAGCTGGACGGCGCTGGCCACCGGCAACCTCAAGCAGATCGCCGTGGTGCCCGACTTGACGCCACCGGTGTGACGGCAGTCCTGACGGCACAGACGGGTAGCGTGACAGCCAGCACGCCCGCGCATTCTTCTTCGGCCTGGCCCCGCTCCGATGCGGCCGGGCTGAAGTTTCGCGCGGCTGGCGAGGCCGACAAACCGTTCCTGTCGCGGCTTTACGCCTCGACCCGCGTTGAAGAGCTCGCGGTGACCGACTGGGGCGAGGCGCAGAAGGCCGCCTTCCTCGCCATGCAATTCCAGGCCCAGCACGCGCATTACCACACGCACTATCCCGAGGCCGACTGGCTGGTGGTGGAGCAGGCGGGACAGGACATAGGCCGCCTCTATATCGAGCGCTGGCCGAGCCAGCACCGCATCATCGACATCGCTTTTCTGCCCATCCATCGCCGCAAGGGCTACGGCACGGCGCTGCTGCGCGATCTGATCGACGAGGTACGGTTAGCCGGCAAATATGTATCGATCCATGTCGAGAAGAACAATCCGGCGCGGGGACTCTATGTCAGGCTCGGCTTTACCGTCGTCGAGGACAAGGGCGTCTATGATCTGATGGCGTGTTCGCCGGCGGATCCATGATGGTGTTGGCGCTGCCCCACCCGTCTGCCGGCATCCCTTCCCGTGAACGGGACGAGGAACCTCCCGCCACCGATTTCGCCAATCTCTTGCGCCGCAAGAAAGGCGCTGCGTTGCCGCCAGCCACTCTCGCCCCGTTTACGGGGAGAGATGTCCGGCAGGACAGTGAGGGGCAGCGCCGCCGGTAAAGATTGTCGCATTCGACCCAGTCGGCTATGCGGGAACATCAATAAAATGCAGCTCAAGATGGGCGTTAGTTGAACACCGCCTCGTAGGTCCGACCGGTCGCGTCGGCGGCTACCGGTACGATGAAGATGTCGTGGATGCCGCCGGCGCCGGCAAGGCTGTAGGTCGCCTGCGGCAACGCGATCTCACGCGGCCCCCTGAACAGCAGTGAAAAACCACCGCCCGGGCGGGGGCTGGCCGCGATGCGGTTGACGGCGCTCAGTTCGAGCGAGATCCGTCCCGCTCCGGTCTCTATGGTGAACGCCTGTCCGATCGCCTGTTCGAAATCCGCCGCCGCCGCCATTTTGTCGCCTCAAAGCCGTTTGCGCGGCACTGTCGCCGCTTCGCCCCGGGCTGTCCAGAGCTCTTTGTCCGACCAAAATTCCCAGGAAAACCGTCGACCACTTTTCCTCGGAATTGGCGCATGGGCGCGGAGCGCTGGCGCGCAAGACATTTCCTCGCCGCAAACCCCAAAATACAGCAACGCGTCCTTTTATGCGCACCGGTGACACTGTAGTACTTTGTTTCGGCATGGGATTGTTTCGATACGGGCCGGCGCCGGACGCGGGTTGGCCGGCCTGATCGGCTTGCCGGAGAAAAAGGACCGACGATGGCTGAAGGTGCGAAAACAGGGACGGCGGCGACAGCAGGGGCCGAAGCATTGCCGCTTTTCTACTCCAGGCCGGAGGCGCTCAATCCGGCGCGGCACGGCTCGCTGGGGTTGACCGCGCGCAGCGACTTTTCCTTCGCGCGCTCGGCGCACGCCATCCCGGTGGTGGCGTCGGAGATGCCGGCGGCGATGCGCTCCTATCCGATCGTCTTCATCGGCGCCGCCAAGGCGCCCGTCATCATCACCGGCGTTCGCCAGGACGAGAACCTGTTCGTCGATGCCGACGGCAAGTGGAACGCGCCGCACCACATCCCGGCCTATGTCCGCCGCTACCCTTTCATCCTGGCCGAGGATCCGACCTCGGCCGGCCGGCTGACGCTGTGCGTCGACCGGGCGAGCGACCGTGTCGTCGACCAGCTGATGGCGCCCTTCCGCGACGACAAGGTGCTGCCGTTCTTCGGCGGCAACGAACCGACCGAGGCGACCAGGCAGGCGCTCGCTTTCTGCAACCAGTTCCAGATCGATTTCAGGGCCACCCGCGAGATGGTCGACAAGATCGACGCGCACGGTCTGTTTTCGCCGCGCCAGAGCAAGGTGACGCTGGAAGGCGGCGAAGTGCTCAACCTCACCGACTTCCAGGTGATCGACGAAGCGGCCTTCAACAAACTGAGCGACGAGGCCTTCCTCGACCTCAGAAAATCCGGCGCGCTCGGCCTGCTCTATTGCCACCTCGCCTCGACCAACAGCTGGACCTCGCTGGTGCACCAGGCGTCGCTTCGCAAGGCGGAGACCGCGAAGAGTGCCTGACGGCATTGCCCGACCTGCCGAGGTCGACGACATCCAAATTGGAACATTTCAGGCGTTGTCCGGTTGCTTCCTCAGGGAAGGAAGACGGCCATGGTGATCAGCCAGGAAGAACGTGTCGCGCATATCAGCAAGCGGGCCCGCGAACTCTGGGAACGGGAAGGCTTGATGCCCGACCGCGAGAAGGCCTGCTGGGACAAGGCGGTCGAGGAGTTCGAGTCCGGCCGGCTTACCGCTGGACGAAAGCAACCAGGCGCGGATGCCGCTGGCGACAGCGCGGGTACCAAACACTGACGCTCCGCCGCGTTTCATAGGATTCGAAAATCACGCGTGGTTTCGCTATCAATTTGTTGGCACTGCACCGCGAGGCCGGTCGTCATACCGTCCGGCAATGAAGTCCTCGCCCCAGCGTCCGCAGGTCTCTGTCGCGGCAACGGCCAGCCTCGCAGGACTCTCCGGATGGACAACAAGGAAGAAGGCCACATGGGCGGTGGTGAACGTCCACACTAATGCGTCCGAGGCAACCCCACGTAACCGCTCGACACAGGAAGCCAGGAAGGCGCGACGCTCGACCCTGGGAAAGTGCTGGTAGATCAGCAGAGATTTCCCCGATGCGTAGAAGGCAGCCATCTCGTTCAGGTACAGGTATTTGGACGAATTCTTGCGGCCCTTCGGTAGCGATGTCTCCAGACCGTTGTCCGGATCGAAAAAGACGAGATCGACGCTCTGAAACGCGGCCTGGCAACGTCCTAAGCAGGCAGTCCGAGCCGAAAGCTCATCCGGCAACAGTTCGTTGAAGTAGGCCGCACCAGGAACGGTGCCGCTGTCCTCGATAGCTTGCAGTCGGCGGCGATCCGGCTCGTCTGCGGCGTGCGCCAAGATGTCGAACAATTCCGGGTCGAAGTGCCGAAACCATTCTGGCTGTTGAAGATAGGCCAGTTTCCCGCCGTCTGAACTCCCGTCAGATGGCGCCAGCATCCAGCATACGCCGATGCGGTTTGCGCCGGCCCACGACAACGCTCGCAGCAAGGCATATTTGCGATAATCGCTGATGTCCCCGACGTACTGATGCTTCATGCGCCCGAATCCCCGTTCGGGCGAGAATGTCACAATACCCCGATTTGGGGTACTACAAAATCGGGTTCTATTGACACGCTGGTCTCAGCACTGGCGCTTCCTTGTCCTCACTTCGGTCCGACCTTTACATCCGCATAATCGAGCTGCTCGTGCAGGCTCGAAAGGATGCCGGCATCACCCAGGCAGAGCTGGGTAGACGTATCGGTCAGCGTCAGACGTTCGTGTCAAAGTTCGAGCTTGGGGAGCGGCGCCTTGACGTGGCCGAATTTATGGAGGTGAGCAGGGCCATTGGTGCCGATCCACATACCATAATGCGGGCCTCGGAAAGGTGATCGCGCCAAGGTCTGACCAGCGCCCGTTGCAGTCCGCCCGACGCCCTTCAAAACGCTCAATTTATTTCCGGCGAACGGTCGAGATGCGATCGATGGCCCCCAGTCGTTAATGGCGGCGACATTTGTACGTTGGACGGAGCGGCAAGACTTATGCTGCCCCTAGCTATCGTCCGAGAATCACGTTTCCTTTGGCCGTTGGGATTGTCATTCATATCTAGCTGGCAAGGGGCGTTGAGAACGCCGGCGCGCGAATTGACTTGCGCACCGGTTCGCAGTCATATGTTTGGGGGGCAACACATGAACACTGACCTTACTAACATTCTGAAGAATGATCTTACCAATGGGGTAAACTTACTCGTTGGTGCTGGATTTTCAAAGCTCGCCGTGGCCGGGCCCAAAAGAGCCGAGGTGCCTACGGGAAACGGGCTTCGCGACGAGCTAGTAGCAGCTTTCGACATCAAGGGTGGTCAGGCCCTCCTTCCGCTCCCCAAGCTTTACTCCATATTGATGGCAGGTGCGAAAAGAGATGCGGTAATTGATCATCTTACGAGCAGGTTTCAGATCAAGGGCTTTGATGATCTCTACAGAAACCTTGAAAACATAAAAATAAAAAATGTCATAACGACTAATATCGACGATTTGTTCTACAACATTTTTGCTGGCGGTCGTGCCTATGTTCACGACATGATTGCGCACGGGCCTGATCGTGAGAATGACGGCGCGGTCAACTATCTGCCTATCCACGGATCGGTTAAGCACCCGGAGCGCGGCTACACCTTTACCGCCGTGGACTTAGCAAGCGCATACAAGAGCAATATCTCCGGACACGAAACGCTTAAATTCCTCCTCGCGAGCGCGCCAACGATAATTATCGGCTATTCGATGGAAGACCCTGGCGTTCTCTCAATGTTTGAAAATTCGACATCGCTCGCGCGATCGACTGCTAATCGCTGGTACTTAACTCGGACTAGTGATGAGGGCGAGCACGAGTACTATCGCTCGCTCGGGTTGACTCCAGTTATAGGCGGTACAAAAGAGTTTCTTGAACTGCTGGGGACTATGGCGCCGGCTACAGTCACGTCTGCTAGGAAGCTGCGCAAGCTCGACGGCCTGCCACAGGTATCTGAGATTTCTGCCCAAGGTTTGGAAAGCTATTTTCGTGGCGACGCGCCCAAATGGTACGACATGTACTTCGATCGTATACCGCACCTACAGCGTTTCGCGGCTGTTCTTGACAGGGCGATAGGCGGCAAGAATTCGTTGCTATTAGGCGTGAACTACAGTGGCAAGACGACTATGCTTATGCAGCTCGCCACGTACTTAAAAAAGAACACCGAAACTGACATTATTTTCGTCGATTATCTAACAGCAGAGCGAGCCAATCACTTAGTAGGTTCGGGCGCCGGTGGCTACCTAATCGTCGATAATTGCTGCAGTTCTATCGACGGCTTCAACATAGCTGCAAGATCTGGAAAGTTTACAATCGTAGCTGCTGATCGGGAATTTAACTATGACATTTCGATCCAGCACCTCGATACGAAGAACTTCCATATTCATAACATCAGCTCGCTGGATGAACGTGATTTAGCAACTCTCTATTCCGCAATTCCACCGGCAATTCGTCGGAATCCGCTCGTGGTTCCCAGACTAAATAATAATTCGAAGCCATTCGCGCTGGAATTTGTTCAGCAAAACATAAGCTACGTTGAAGGACGGAACTGGCAAAAACGGCTCATAGAAGACGTCAAAAAGATAAACAGTGAACTTTCCAATATACTAATAATGAATTGCTTTGTATACAATTGCCGTGGGGCAATCTCCGATGAGCTTCTTTGCTCGTTTTTGGGAGAATATTCACAGAGGCCATTCGAGTTAATGGCTGCGCTGCGATCGTATCTTACAGAGACCGCAGCTTATGCTTCAGCTAAGGGACTTGTCGCAGCCTCACGACAGGATTTTTATGTACCGCGATCGAACCTTTTTGCCGACCAGGTTGTGAAGTTTGCGCCAGACGTGGACTTTAGTGCGATGTATCGCCAGTTTTTCCGCAACGTCAGAAGCGATGTGGTGCCGCGCTGGGATAACTTCAGAATTGCTGCTTACCAAGTTTACTACACGAAGCGGGTTTTTCCAGAATGGCGTGATGGAAAGGCGTTCTACGACGAACTTTTCGACAGAGATCAAAACTACTACGACCTTCAGCACGCTGCGCTTTACCTAAGCAACAAAGGGCAGCACAAACTCGCGTTCTCGTACATCGATGATGCGCTACAACGTTCCCGAAACCGCGTGTTTTCGATACGCAACACACATGCTCAGGTGCTGTTTGCTGCTAACATCCACAATGCACCTAGCGACGATGTTGCGAAGCAGGAGGTTTTGGAGAGCATGCAAATTTTGAGGGCTTGTCTAGAAGGGGACCGACGCAGTCGAAATCACGCCATAGTCTACGGCGAGCAGACGCTTCGAATTGCCAAAGTTCTCGGGGCAGGACATGCCGCGCCGTATCTTCAGTTGGCCAAAGAGGCGCTTGAAGCAGAGGCCGATAAGGGAGCCACCAAGAAGATCAGGGATTTGGTCCGCGACCTCGCCCGTTTGCCGCGATGACCATGGGCGTGGCAACGGGCAGCCATCCAAGAGGACTTCTAGGCCAACGCTGCGTGGCATATCTTAAATACGATGTCCTGAGGCAAACTGTTCCCCAGCGCCGTTGATGTCGGATGTCGGAACCTAGCGAGAGACTTGGTATTTCCAAGCCATCAAACCTCCTCGGCCTGGTACACCTCGGCTAAGCGGCAACTAGCCAGCGGATGGCTTCTAAAAGGTGGCAGTCCGCTTTTTACCCCGCTAAGGACATCTTTGGGAGGAAGGTTGCCCCGCGCGGGTCAGCCCCGTCATTGGTGAAGACAGGCCTCCACACGGTCGCGCACTCCAGCCGCGCCGCGATTTCGCGCTGCGTCGAGGCCCCAAACTGGTAACCCGGGTGTAACCGCAACCTTTTGAGTTCTTCCGGTAGCTACGATTTCTCGCGGTTCCAGAAACGAAAAAGCCGCGGAAAACCGCGGCTTTTCGATGCTTGATCCCCCTGAAGGAAACTGGAGCGGGTGAAGCGATTCGAACGCTCGACCCCAACCTTGGCAAGGTTGTGCTCTACCCCTGAGCTACACCCGCTCACACGGCGTCTTGGCCGCAAGCCGGGCCTATATGGCTGAAGAGCGCGGCGATTGCAACAGGGAAATAGCAGGCTTTTTGCAACCTTCCGAGCGATGCCGGCAAACCGCCCGCGACGCGCCGATTTCATCGCCGCTGGCGCGACGGTCTTGTGTCGGCCGCCTCATTGGCCGTAAACGGCAAGGCCGAGAAACCGACGAAGAAGAGATCCATGCCGAAGACCGAAGCTGACCTGATGGCCTTTCTTGCCGAACTCGGCATCGCGGTTTCGACGATACGCCACCCGCCGCTCTATACGGTTGCCGATTCGCAGGCGCTGCGCGGCGAGATCGCCGGCGGGCACACCAAGAACCTGTTCCTGAAGGACAAGAAGGACAATTTCTTCCTGGTCACCGTCGGCGAGGACGCGGTCGTCGATCTCAAGCAGATACACCAGCTGATCGGCGCCGCCAGCCGGGTTTCGTTCGGCAAGCCGGAAATGCTGATGGAGCTTCTGGGGGTCACGCCGGGGGCGGTCACGGTGTTCGGCATCGTCAACGACAGGGAAAACCGGGTCAAACTGGTGCTCGACAAGGATCTGATGGACCATTCCGTCATCAATGCGCATCCCCTGACCAACGAGGCGACGACATCGATCGCGGCCGCCGATCTCATCAGATTCGTCGAGGCAACCGGGCATGATGCTGCTATCTTGAAAGTCTCGGCGTGATCGCCACATGGGTGGCAAAGCCGATTTCCAATTGAGACAGGGCGCCGGGCCACGGGCCGGCGGCGCGACCGAAAGGGTGACGAGATGAGCGACAACAATCCGTTTGGCGGATCATTCGGAAACAAGGGCGGCCAGTATGCCACCACGGTGCAGTATGGCGGAACCGAGCCCAAAGCCGGATTCGGCGAGACGTCCGCGCCCCCAGCCGCCGGCCCCACCACCACAGGCGACGTCATCAAGGACACGACGACCGCGGCCTTTGCCGCCGACGTCATCCAGGAATCGCGCCGCCAGCCGGTGCTGGTCAACTTCTGGGCGCCGTGGTGCGGACCTTGCAAGCAGCTCACCCCGCAGCTGGAAAAGGCGGTCAAGGCCGCCGGCGGCAGGGTCAAGCTGGTCAAGATGAACATCGACGACCATCCCTCGATCGCCGGCCAGCTCGGCATCCAGTCGATTCCGGCGGTCATCGCCTTCAAGGACGGCCAGCCGGTCGACGGCTTCATGGGCGCCATTCCCGAGAGCCAGATCAACGAATTCATCACCAAGGTCGGCGGCAAGGGCAATGGCGCGCCGCCGGTGGCCGAGGCCCTGGCCGCGGCGGCGGAGGCGCGCGACGCCGGCGACATGCAGACCGCGGCCGACATCTACGATGCCATCCTGGCGCAGGCGCCGGAAACGGTCGAGGCGATTGGCGGGCTGGGCGACCTGCTGTTCGAGGCCGGCGACACCGAGGGTGCCGAGGCGCTCCTGGCAACGGCGCCGGAGGCCAAGAAAGACGCACCGCCGCTGGCTGCCCTGCGCGCCAAGATCGCGCTGGCCGCGCAGGCGGCGGCGCTGGGCAATCCGGCCGAGTTCGAGCGGCGGCTCGCGGAAAACCCCAAGGACCATCAGGCGCGTTTCGACCTGGCCATGATCCAGAACGCCATGGGCGATCGCACGGCGGCCGCCGACAATCTGCTGGCCATCATCAAGGCCGACCGGAGCTGGAACGAGGATGGCGCCAGGACGCAGTTGCTGCAGCTGTTCGAGGCCTGGGGCATGACCGACGAGGCGACGCTTGCCGCGCGCCGCAAATTGTCGGCATTGCTGTTTTCCTGAGCCGGTTACGGTTGTTTTGTCGCAAGGGCTTGTGGCGCCGGGCCTGTGCGCCAGATAGGACAAGGCAGGATTGACGCTTCGCAAGGGAAGCGATCGGAGGAACGAGGTGCAAGCGGGAAACGCGCATTACCGGCTCGCCAAGGATCTGCCGTCGACGATCCCGCTCTTTCCGCTCGAAGGCGCGCTGCTGCTGCCGGGCGGCCGCATGCCGCTCAACATCTTCGAGCCGCGCTACCTGCAGATGGTGGACGAGGCCGTCGCCGGCTCGCGGCTCGTCGGCGTCATCCAGCCCGGCCTCAATGGCGCATTGCGCGAGGATGGCGAGCCGGAGCTCTGCAACGTCGGCTGCATCGGTCGCATCATCGCCTTTTCCGAGACCGGCGACGGCCGCTACCTGATCTCGCTGCAAGGCGTGTGCCGGTTCCGCGTCGCCCACGAGCTGACGGTCAAGACGCCGTTCCGCCAGGCGAAGCCGGCGCCCTTCCTCGCCGATCTGCACGAAGAGCAGGCGGCTGATGAAATCGACCGGCCGGCGCTGCTCAGAGCCTTTCGCGCCTATCTGCAGGCCAATGACCTGGAAGCCGACTGGGAAAGCGTCAGCCGTGCCGAAAACGCCATGCTGGTCAACGCGCTGTCGATGATGGCGCCCTACGGACCGGCCGAGAAGCAGGCATTGCTCGAGGCGGCGGACCTGAAAACCAGGGCCGAAACGCTGATCGCCATCACCGAGATGACGCTGGCGCGCGAGAATGAGGATTTTGGCTCGAGCCTGCAGTAGGAATGCGCGATATCCAGCCGGCCTGCAAATGACGGCCTGACCGATCTCGACACATCCTGCATCCTGGCTGACATGCTTGGCGTGAAACCGGAAGAGGACCCAATGGCGGATGGGCGCGACGGAAAGAAGACGAATGTTGACCCCAAGCTGCTGGAACTCCTGGCCTGCCCGCTGACCAAGGGGCCGCTGGCCTGGGACCCCGAGCGCGGCGAGCTGGTCTCGCGGGTCGCCAAGCTCGCTTATCCGGTGCGCGACGGCATCCCGATCATGCTGCCCTCGGAAGCGCGGGTGCTCTCGGCCGAGGATGTGCTGTCGCCGCCACGGCCAGGTGGGCCGAATTGAGGTGGCGCGAGAGCCATCCGCTCCGCTTCAACCATATACGTGTACAAACCAAGAGATATCAGGTCTTCGACGTGGCTTCAGTTCGGCCTGGCAAGCGCCTTGTCGATCTGCGGCAGCAGAAGTTCCCTGGCGGACTCCGGCGTCAGCGGGCCGACATGTTTGTAGGCTATCTTGCCATCCTTGCCGATGACAAAGGTTTCCGGCACGCCATAGACACCCCAGTCGATCGCCGTGCGGCCGGCTTCGTCGACGCCGATCGCCTGGAACGGATTGCCGAGGTCGCCGAGGAAGCGGCGGGCGTTTTCCGGCCGGTCCTTGTAATTCAGCGCCGCCATCGCGAACCTTTTGTCCTGCGCCAGCGCCAGCAGCACCGGGTGCTCTTCCCGGCATGGCGCGCACCAGGACGCAAAGACGTTGACCAGCGTGACCTTGCCGGCGAAGGCTTTCGAATCGAGCCCGGGCAACTTGCTGCCCTCCAGGGGCGGCAAGTTGGTCCGTGGCGCCGGCAGGCCGATGAGCGCCGACGGCACTTCCGAGACATCGCGTCCCGACAAGAGCTGCGACAGGAACAGTCCGGCCAGTCCGAGGAAGACCAGCAGGGGCAAAAACACGAACAGGCGGCGACGGGCCGGCGTTTCCGTCTCTGTGCTCATGGCTTGGCTGCCTTGTCGGAACGGCGGCGCACGCCGGCCGCCTCGAGTTCGGCGAGTTCGCGCTTGCGCGCCCGCTGGTCGATGAGGATCCAGCCGATCAGCCCGGCCAGCGCCACGGCGGTGATCGCGTAGGCCGCCGCGACGTAGAGCGCATGCGCGCTCATGCGCGCCGCTCCATCGCCGCGTCTCGTTCCAGCCGGGTCTTTCCGCCTCGTTCGATCATGTCTTCCCTTAGCCGCGCGCCGGCGGCTCCGCAATCGGCCGCCACGCCGCAGCCTTCAGACCTCCGGCGCCTCAATCGGTGCCGTGGCGCAGCGCTAGCGCCGCCGCGGTCGGCCCCAGCACCCCAAGAAACAGCGTCAGCGCGGCAAGAATGAGGAAGGGCTGCAGGAACGGATCGGGATTGGCCGTCGCGCCATAGCTCGCCGAAACGCCGAAGATCAGCACCGGTATGGTCAGCGGCAGCACCAGCACCGAGATCAAGAGACCGCCACGCGGCAGCGCCACCGCCACCGCGGCGCCCACGGCGCCGATGAAGGTGATGGCCGGCGTGCCGACCAGCAGCGTCAGCGCCGTGGCGCCTATGGCCAACGGTTCCATGTTCATGAACAGGCCGAGCAGGGGGGCCGCGACCACCAGCGGCAGGACGCTGCCCGCCCAATGCGCAACGCACTTCACCAGCACCGTCAGCGCCAGCATGTGCCGGTCGTTGCCGAGCACCAGGAGATCGAGCGAACCGTCCTCGCGGTCGGCCTGGAACAGCCGGTCGAGGCCGAGCAGGCAGGCAAGCAGCGCGCCGATCCACAGGATCGCCGGACCGATGCGGGCCAACAGCTTGAGATCCGGCCCAACGCCGAAAGGGATGGTGGCGATGACGGCGAGGAAGAAGATGACGCCCGTCAGCGCGCCGCCGCCGGCGCGGATCGAGAGGCGGATGTCGCGCAGGAAGAGGGACCACATTACGATGTGGTCCCCTGTTGAAGAAGGGGAGCGCCGTAGGGTGCAGTCATCAAAAGGCCTCCCCCATCGCCAACTCTTTCGCCCCTTCCAATCCCAGCGGCAGATGCGTGGCCGCCACGATCATCCCGCCTTCCTCGCAATGCCTGCGCATCAGCCCTGCAAACCGCGCTTCCGAAGCCTTGTCCAGCCCTGCCGTCGGCTCATCGAGCAGCCACAGCGGCCGATGGCTGACCAAGAGTTTCGCGATCGCCGCGCGGCGTCTTTGCCCGGTCGAGAGATAGCCGAACGGCAAATGGCCGATGCCGCCGAGCCCGACCGTTTCCAGCGCCTCGTCCACATCGAGCCGGCCTTCGCCATGGAACTCCCGCCAGAAGCGCAAATTCTCGGTCACGCTCAGCGCCGTCTTCATCGCGTTCTGGTGGCCGAGATAGTGGCAGGCCGAGCCGATCGAAGGGAACTCGTCGCCGCCGCCTTCGAGCAGCAGCCGGCCCTCGGTTTTCGGCAGCAGGCCGGCGACCACCCTGAGCAAGGTCGATTTGCCCGAACCGTTCGGCCCGGTGACGACCAGGGCCCGGCCCTGATCGAGGACAAAGCCGATGCCGGAGAAAACCGGCTCGCCGCCGCGTTCGCCGCCCAGATTTTCGGCGATAAGCCGCATCCCTCGCCTGCCCTGAAATCAATGTTTCGCGAGCGCTGCCGCATCGCACAAATTTGCTCAGCAACTGTCTAGAACTATTCCAGAAAATTCTCTATATGCGGGGCATCCGTGCCAGCGGTCGGCGCGGGAACAGAATTAGCGCCGAACCAGCGCACGCGCCGCCTTGAACGGCTCGGGTTGCTTGGGAACGGACAGCGGAAATGGCCGTACCCGCACCTTTGCGCGTGATTGCATGCCATCGGCGTCCGTTCCCTTTCAGGCTGAACAGACAAGGACGGATCGCACGTGTCAAAATCCCTCGACAGTTTCAATTGCCGCCGCACGCTGAAAGCGGGCGACGCCGAGTATGTCTATTTCGACCTCGTCGAGGCTGAGAAGAACGGCCTCACCGGCATTGCCCAGCTGCCCTATTCGATGAAGGTGCTGCTGGAAAACCTGCTGCGCAACGAGGACGGCCGCTCCGTCACCAAGGAGAGCATCCAGGCGGTGGCAGGCTGGCTGACCGACAAGGGCACCGCCGGCGTCGAGATCGCCTATCGCCCGGCCCGCGTGCTGATGCAGGATTTCACCGGCGTCCCGGCCGTGGTCGACCTCGCCGCCATGCGCGACGCCATGGCCTCGCTTGGCGGCGATCCGCAGAAGATCAACCCGCTGGTGCCGGTCGACCTCGTCATCGACCATTCCGTCATCGTCGACGAGTTCGGCACGCCGATGGCCTTCGCCCGCAATGTCGAGCTCGAATATGAGCGCAACGAAGAGCGCTACAAGTTCCTGAAATGGGGCCAGCAGGCGTTCCGCAACTTCCGCGTCGTGCCGCCCGGCACCGGCATCTGCCACCAGGTCAATCTCGAATATCTCGGCCAGGTGGTGTGGACCAACACCGAGGACGGCGAAACCGCCGCCTATCCCGACACCTGCGTCGGCACCGATTCGCACACCACCATGATCAACGGCCTTGGCGTGCTCGGCTGGGGCGTCGGCGGCATCGAGGCCGAGGCGGCCATGCTCGGCCAGCCGGTCTCCATGCTGCTGCCGGAAGTCATCGGCTTCCGCCTCACCGGCAAGCTCAAGGAGGGCGTCACCGCCACCGACCTCGTGCTGACCGTCACCCAGATGCTGCGCAAGAAGGGCGTCGTCGGCAAGTTCGTCGAGTTCTTCGGCCCCGGCCTGTCCAACATGACGCTGGCCGACCGCGCCACCATCGGCAACATGGCGCCCGAATACGGCGCCACCTGCGGTTTCTTCCCGGTCGATTCCGAAACCATCCGCTATCTCACAATGTCAGGCCGCAGCGAGGACCGCATCGCCCTGGTCGAGGCCTATTCCAAGGCGCAAGGCATGTGGCGCGAGGCCGGCTCCGCCGACCCGGTCTTCACCGACCTGCTCGAACTGGAGCTGGACAGCGTCGTGCCGTCGATGGCCGGTCCCAAGCGCCCCGAGGGCCGTGTCGCGCTGGAAGGCATTCCGGCCGGCTTCGCCAAGGCGATGGACACCGAATACAAGAAGGCGGCGGAAATCTCCAAGCGCTATGCGGTCGAAGGCACCGACCATGACCTCGGCCATGGCGACGTCGTCATCGCCGCCATCACCTCCTGCACCAACACCTCGAACCCATCAGTGCTGATCGGCGCGGGCTTGCTTGCCCGCAACGCCAACCGCCTTGGCCTGAAGCAGAAGCCGTGGGTAAAGACCTCGCTGGCCCCCGGCAGCCAGGTGGTGGCGGAATATCTGGAAAAGTCGGGCCTGCAGAAGGAGCTCGACCAGATCGGCTTCAACCTGGTCGGCTTCGGCTGCACCACCTGCATCGGCAATTCCGGCCCGCTGCCCGCTCCGATCTCAAAAACCATCAACGACAAGGGCCTGATTGCCGCCGCGGTGCTCTCCGGCAACCGCAACTTCGAAGGCCGCGTCTCGCCCGACGTGCAGGCGAACTACCTGGCGTCGCCGCCGCTGGTCGTGGCGCATGCGCTGGCCGGCACCGTGACCAAGGACCTGACCACGGAGCCGCTCGGCGACGACAGGAACGGCAATCCGGTCTATCTCAAGGATATCTGGCCGAGCTCGGCCGAGATCCAGGAGTTCATCGAGAAGAACGTCACCCGCGAGCTGTTCGCCCGCAAATATGCCGACGTCTTCAAGGGCGACGAGTACTGGCAGAACGTCAAGGCGCCGGAAGGCCAGACCTATGCCTGGGACAACAATTCGACCTATGTGCAGAACCCGCCCTACTTCGCCGGCATGACCACGGGTTTCGGCAAGATCGGCGACATCAAGGGCGCCCGGGTGCTCGGCCTGTTCGGCGACAAGATCACCACCGACCACATCTCGCCGGCGGGTTCGATCAAGGCCGCCTCGCCGGCCGGCAAATACCTCACCGACCATGGCGTCGGCGTCGCCGACTTCAACCAGTACGGCACGCGGCGCGGCAACCATGAGGTGATGATGCGCGGCACCTTCGCCAACATCCGCATCCGCAACCACATGCTGGGCGAGAACGGCCGCGAGGGCGGCTACACCATCCACTATCCCAGCAAGGAAGAGGAATCGATCTACGACGCGGCGATGCAGTACAAGAAGGAAGGCGTGCCGCTGGTCATCTTCGCCGGCGTCGAATACGGCAACGGCTCGTCGCGCGACTGGGCGGCAAAGGGCACCAACCTGCTCGGTGTCCGTGCCGTCATCGCCCAGTCCTTCGAGCGCATCCATCGTTCGAACCTGGTCGGCATGGGCGTCATCCCCTTCGTCTTCGAGGAAGGCACCTCATGGGCTTCCCTCAACCTCAAGGGCGACGAGCTGGTCGAGATCGACGGATTGAGCGCCATCAAGCCGCGCCAGACGATGACCGCCAAGATCACCTATGGCGACGGCACGGTGAAGAACGTGCCGATCATCTGCCGCATCGATACGCTGGATGAGCTCGACTACTTCAAGAACGGCGGCATCTTGCAGTACGTGCTGCGCGATCTGGCGGCCTAGAAAACAGTGAGTAGCGAGTGGGATGCAGGGGACGCCCCTGCTCACTACTCGCTACTCCCCTGCCACGGCACAGCAGACCAGCATGCCGCACAGTCCTGCCGCGATGAAGGCAAGGTCGTCGAAGCATTGAACGGCCCGTACCAAAGTCCAGGGCCGGTGCGTTCGCAATAGAGATCGATGGCGGTGAGGAGAACCTGCCGCATGGCGATGATGCCGCCGCTCAATCGAACCACGCCTTGAAATGCAGCGGCTGCTCCTATTGCGGCCTTACCTCACGATTGCAGCGGTAAAATTTCACCGCAACGTGACTTCCCGTTGACTTCCCGTTCTGCCACATATTTCGGCAAAGCAGAACAAAGCCGGCATCACCGGCGGGAATTGGAATGGTCATGGCCTCGCGACGATCATTGTGGCTGGCAGCCTTCGCGCTGGCCTTCTCGGCTTTTGCCGGCGCTGGGCATGCCAGCGAGCCCGAAAGGGCCCAGGCCGAAAAATCCGACAGGCCGCTCGGCGTGGTCGAACTGTTCACCAGCCAGGGCTGCAGTTCCTGCCCGCCGGCGGACGCGTTCTTCGCCGAACTCGCCACAAGGCAAGACCTTGTCGCGCTCGCTTATCACGTCGATTACTGGGACTATCTCGGCTGGAAGGACACGCTGAGCCACAAGGAAAACACCGAGCGGCAATATGACTATATGCGCTATTTCAGCAGCCGTTCGGTCTATACGCCGCAGGCCGTCCTGAACGGCCGCATGCATGTCAACGGCGCCAATCGCGGTGAGGTCGACGGCGCGCTTGCCCGCATGGCCCGTGCCGGCGAAGGCATGCGTGTGCCCATCAAGGTCAGCCGCACCGGCGACCGTGTGATCATCGACGCAGGTGACGCCGGCGCCGGCCCGAACGACGCCCATGTCGTCATCGTCTATTTCGACGCGCCGCAGACGGTCAAGATCGGCCAGGGCGAGAACTCCGGCCGCAAGATGACCTATTGGAACGCGGTCACCGGGATCCAGACCGCCGGCATGTGGCATGGCAAGGCGCAGCGCTACGAATTTCCGCTGAGCGAGATCACCAAGAAAGGCGGCTGCGCCGTGCTTTTGCAGTCGGTCGGCAAGGATGGCCTGCCAGGCCCCATCCTGGGTGCGGCTTTCATCCACAGACCCGGATCCGAGACCTCCCTCGATCGTAAGCTGTAACAACGTCACGGGTTCGGCGCAATTCCAGACGGAAACCGCACATTTCCTGCTCGAATGCTTTCAGTGTCCGGTCAGGCGATCGGCGAAGGCCGCAAGGCGTGAGGTCCGGTCCAGGCCGTTTGCTTCACGCCGGTCGGCGATGCGATAGAGCTGGTACATTGTGTGCACGCCGAGCCAGCGCAGTGGTTCCGGTTCCCATTTCTTGACCGTGCGGTTGACCCAGGGCAGCCGGGTCAACTCGGTGTCGTGGCCGAGCACGAGGTCGCGCAAGGTGCGGCCTGACAGGTTGGAACTGGAAACCCCGAGCCCGACATAGCCGCCGGCCCAGCCGATGCCGCTTTCCCGGTCGAAGCCTGAAGTGGTGCACCAGTCGCGCGGTACGCCAAGCGTCCCGCACCAGGCATGGTCGAGACGCAAGCCCTTGGTCTGCGGCAACAGCCTGGTCAGCACCTCATGCAACTGATCGATGGTCGCCTGCTGGGTCCGGCCGCGCACATCGGTGCGCGAACCGAAGCGGTAGGGCACGCCACGGCCGCCCATGGCGATGCGGCCTTCGCGCGTGCGCTGCGCGTAGCAATAGGTGTGGGCGGCATCGCCCAGCACCTCGTAACCGTTCCAGCCGATCTGGTCCCACAGTTCTTGCGGCAGCTTCTCGGTCACCACGATGGCGCTGTTCAGCGGCAGCCAGAGACGCTCGTAGCCGGGAATGCCAGCCGTGAAGCCTTCGGTGGCGCGGATGATCTTCCCTGCCCGCACGATGCCTCTGCTGGTGGTGACCTTGCCCTTCTCGATCGCCAGCACCTGCGTCTGCTCGTAGATCGGCACGCCAAGCCGCTCGACAGCCGCCGCCAGGCCTTGCACCAGCTTCGCCGGCTGGACACGCGCGACGTTGCGCACGACGAAGGCGCCCAGCACCTTGTCGATGGCGATGCGCTGGCGCGCCTCCGGCGCGTCGAGGAAGGCCAGCCGCTCCGGCGGCATCTCCCAGCGCAGCAGCTCCTCGTATTCGGCCCTGGCACGCTGCAATTGTGCCGCGTTGGTGGCGACGGTGATGTTGTCGACGCGGCGGATATCGGCGTCGATGCCTTCGGCTTCCGTCACCGCGATCACCTCATCGACCGTGCCGAACATGGCGCGCTGCATGTCGATCACCGCGCCGCGCGAGGAGGTCTTTGCGTATTTCTCACGCGACCAGCTGAAGCCGCCCGAGAGCCAGCCGCCATTGCGGCCCGACGCGCCGAAGCCCGCGAACTCTTTTTCGACGATGGCGATGCGCAGCGCAGGCTGCGCCTTCTTCAAATAATAGGCGGTCCACAGGCCGGTGTAGCCGGCGCCGACGATGCACACATCGGCCTCGATGTCGCCGGGCAAGGACGGCCGATAGGCCGGCACGCCGCCGATATCGGCATACCAGAACGACACGTCGCCATTGTGCTTGGCTTGCATTTTTGAAATCCGTTCCGAAATCAGGTGAGCGTCAGGTCAGCCTTGTCGTCGTCGGCGAGCAGCTTCACGTCGGCGCCGGCGAACAGCACCTCGACCTCGTCCCCGATGGCGAAACTGTCTGCTTCCAGCGTCGAGCGCACGATGGCTTTCGAGCCGTCGGCCAGGTCGACCTCGTATTTTGAGCCGGAGCCGAGATAGATGGCTTCGCCGATACGGCCCGTGAGCCGGTTGCGGCCGTCGCCGCCAGCACCAGGGCGGGCGAGCGCCAGCTTTTCGGGGCGCAGCAGCATGACCGGCCTGCCGCCATTGGCGAGGCGCTTGGCGGTTGTCACCGTCTGGCCTGATATCTCGATCGCCGTCTCCTGGCCCGAGGTGGCGGCGGCCCCGCGCAGCACGGTGGAATCGCCGATGAACTTGCCGACGAACAGCGTCGCCGGCTCGTCATACAGCTCGCGCCCGGTACCGACCTGTTCGATCCGGCCCCGGTTGAACACGGCGATGCGGTCCGACAGCACCAGCGCCTCTTCCTGGTCATGCGTTACATAGACGAAGGTGGTGCCGAGTTCGCGGTGGATGCGCTTGATCTCGAGCTGCAGCCATTCGCGCAGTTTCTTGTCGAGTGCGCCGAGCGGCTCGTCCATCAACAGCAGCGGCGGATCGAAGACGATGGCGCGGGCCAGCGCCACGCGTTGCTGCTGGCCGCCCGAAAGCTCGCTGGGGAAGCGATGGCCGAAATCCGCCATCTTGACCATGTCGAGCGCCTGCCGCACCCGGCGTTCGCGCTCGGCTCCCGCCACGCCGCGCAAGGCGAGCGGATAGGCGACGTTGCGGCTCACCGTCATATGGGGAAACAGCGCGTAATGCTGGAAGACGACGCCGATGTTGCGCTTGTGCGCCGGCACGCCGACGACGCTCTTGCCGCCCACTTCCAGCGCGCCGGAACTGGCCTCGGTGAAGCCGGCGACGACGTTGAGCGTCGTCGTCTTGCCGGAGCCGCTTGGTCCGAGCAGCGTCATGAACTCGCCGGCCTCGATGTGCAGCGACACGCCGTCCAGCGCCTTGAAGCTGCCATAGGCCTTGCTGATCGACCTGAGATCGATCGCCGCGCCCCTGCTGTCTTGCCCCGGGGTCATTGGCGTCCTTTCCGCTCGCGGCCAAGAAGAAGCATGCCGCCGCCGATCAGGATCGTGGTGGCAAACAACAGGATCGTGCCGACGGCCGCGACCGTCGGGTCGGCGTCGCGCGTGATGGAAGCGAAGATCTGCACCGGCAATGTCTTGAGGTAGGGATTGGTGATGAACAGCGACACGACGATCTCATCGAAGGAGGTGGCGAAGGCGAACAGCAGGCCCGACAGCACGCCGGGTGCAATCAGCGGCAGCGTCACCGTGCGGAAGGTGGTGAGCGCGCTGGCGCCGAGGCTCGCCGCGGCTGTCTCGAGCCGCCTGTCGAAAACTTCGAGATTGGCCGAGACGGCAATCAGCACGAAGGGCAGCGCAAGGATGGTGTGGGCGAGCACGAAGCCGAGCAGCGTGCCGACAAGCCGCGTATCGAGATAGACCGCGTAGATGCCGATGGCCAGCACCACGCCCGGCACCACCATCGGCGTCAACATCAGCATGCGCAGCAGGTTTGCCGGCCGCGCCTTCATGCGGTCGAGGCCGAAGGCGGCAAGCGTGCCGAGGACCGTTGCCAGCACGGCAACGATCGAGGCGACCTTCAGCGAATTGAGGAAGCTGTTCGACCAGTCCGGGTTGGTGGCGAAATTCTGGTACCATTGCCAGGAAAAGCCCTGCGGCGGAAACGCCAGCGACTTGTTCTCGTTGAACGACATCGGCACCACGACCAGCGTCGGGGCCACCAGCCATATGGCCACCAGCAGGCAGACAAGGCCGAGGATGACGCGGGTGAGCGGCTTCATCTCCATTAGCGCCGCTCCGCTTCCCGGTACCGGGACCGCATGACGGGCGCGGCGAGCGCCAGCAGCACGAAGGTCGTGACCAGCAGCACCACGCCCATGGCGCCGCCACGGCCCCATTGCAGCAGGCTGAGCACCTGTGTCTGCACCAGGGTGGACAGCATGGTCGAACGCGGACCGCCGAGCAAAGCCGGCGTGATGTAGAAGCCGAGCGCCAGGATGAAGACGATGATCGCGCCGGCATAGACGCCCGGCAGCGACAGCGGCAGGTAGATGGTGAAGAAGGCGCGGGACGGCCGCGCGCCAAGGCTTTGCGCCGCGCGCATCAGCCTGAGATCGATGCCTTTCATGACCGAATAGAGCGGCAGGATCATGAACGGCAAAAGCACCTGCGCCATGCCGATGACCACGCCCGTCTGGGTGCGGATCAGCCTGACGCCACCGAGCCCGAGCGACCGCAGGACCGAGTTGATGACGCCTGAATCCTGGAGCAGGATCACCCAGGACAAAGTGCGCACCACGCCGCTCACCCAAAACGGGATCAGCACACACAAGAGCAGCACCAGCCGAACGCGGGGCCCGACCGCGGTCATCAGATAGGCGTAGGGATAAGCGCAAACCACGCACACCAGCGTCACCCACGCCGAAATGACGAAGGTCCGCTGGAGCACAACAAGGTTGATCGGCGCACTGAAGAACCAGACATAGTTCTGCGCTCCCCACTCCGGTTCCGACAGGCTGCGCAGCACGATGGTCAGCAGCGGATAGCCGATCACCGCGAAAAGCAGGACCAGGGCCGGCAACGCGAGCGCGAACGGCCGCCATGCCCTGCGCCTTTCGGCGGCCGGAATGATTGGCTCGGACGCGCTCACGGCCCTTGCTTCCCGTCAGCCGGTCAGTTGCCGGCCATCAGCGCCGACCACTTCTCCTGCGCCACCGCAAAGTTCGGGACCCAGAACTTGAAGTTCTGCTTGTAGCCCTGCTTCTGGCGTTCAGGCGTATTGGTCAGGTAGGCGGCGACGGAAGCGTCGACCTTGGGCTGCGCGTCGTTGTTGATCGGCGTGTAGGAGGTCTTCTCCGCCAATATCTCCTGGGCATGCTTGCCGAGATAGGCATTGAGCAGCGCGTAGGACGCATCCGTATCCTTGACGCCGACCGGAATCGTCATCTGGTCCATCACCACCAGCCAATCCTGCCAGGCGGGCGCGTACTTGGCGCCGTTCTTGACCGCCGTCATGGCGCGGCCCGTCCACATCATCAGCATGTCGGCCTCGCCGGATTCGGCGAGCTGCTGCGATTCGGCACCCGTCTTCCAGAAGATCGTGTCGGGGCCGAGCTTGCGGACCACATCGATGGCCTTGTCGATATCGGCCACCGTCATCGCCTTCGGATCGCCGCCGGCAACCTTGAAAGCCTGTTCCAGCAGGCCACCGGTCGGGCTGCCGGAGCCGTCGATGCCACGCACGCCGGGGAATTTTTGGGTATCGAAGAAGTCGGCCCAGCTCTTGGGCGGATTATCCCCGTACTTTTCCTTGTTGTACATCAGCACGACACCGTAGTTCATCGCCGGCACCGAGCATTCGCCGACCTGGCCTTCCGGGATTTTCGAGACGTCGAGCTTCGTCAGATCGAGCTTCTGGAACAGCTTGCCGCAATAGACATAGGGCGGCAGGTCGTCGGTATCGACGACGTCCCAGGTCACATTGCCGGACTCGACCTGCGCCTGCAGTTTGGCGATCTCCGTCGGGCCGTCATTGAGCAGCTTGACGCCGGACTTGTCGACGAACTCCTTGAGGGCCGCCGCCTGGCCGTCCTGGTAGATGCCGCCATAGGAAACGAGGGTCAGCGTCTTGCCCTTCAGCGAGCCTTCGGCGACCTCTCCCGCCACCGGCTTGGATTGCGCGAGCGCGGCGGTCGCCGCCATAAGCACGGCGACGGCCGCCGCATGTCCAAATCTCAGTTTCATGATCATCTCTCCCATTTGCAGAACTCGCATTGTTTTCATTCACCCGGATGCGAGCGGTTTCCGGGCCTGT
Organism: Mesorhizobium sp. CO1-1-11; assembly: GCF_020164995.1. Classification (NCBI taxonomy): domain Bacteria; kingdom Pseudomonadati; phylum Pseudomonadota; class Alphaproteobacteria; order Hyphomicrobiales; family Phyllobacteriaceae; genus Mesorhizobium; species Mesorhizobium sp. CO1-1-11. Next base: position 84,682 of record NZ_JAIUHE010000021.1, on the reverse strand, counting down.
ATCGATCGAGTTCGAGCGCGCCGGCGGTCGGCGGCGCGATGATCCAGAGCACCTCGGCCGGCGTGTCGCCGACATTGACGGTCCGGTGCGGCACCGAGGTTGCGTATTCGACGCTGTCACCTTCGCGCATCAGATGGCGCTCGTCGGCAAGCGTCAGTTCGACGGTGCCCTTGAGCACCATGAACATTTCGTGTTCGCCGCCATGCACATAGGTCTCGTCGCCGGTCGAGCCGCCAACCTCGAAATGGCCGGCATAGACTTCGAATTGATGGATCGGCCGCCGCGACAGGAGCATCTTGCGGCCTTGGAGGCCGACCGGAACGACCGGCCGCTCCTCGCGCCTCAGCACCTTGTGCAGGGGACGGGCATTGTCCTCGAACAGATCGTTGATGCCGAGATCGAGAGCGGCGGCGATCTTGAGCAGCGTGCCGGTGTTGGCGCCGCACAGATTGCGCTCGAGCTGGCTGATGAAGCTCGCCGTGGTGCCCGTCATGTCGGCAAGCTGGCGCAGCGAGACGCGCCGCGCCGTGCGCAGTGCCTTGATACGGGGGCCGACGCCGCCGGCCTCCGGCACGGCCGCCCCGCCATTCAACTGTTTTACTGGGGAGTCCGATGCGTGTGGCATTGTCGTCTCCGTTTCCACTTAACACCCTATTAAGTGAAACGGAAAATGGCAAGCACGGTCGGCAGAATTGAATGGCGACGCGGGGTTGGCCGCTTTCGGCCCTACGCCGATGCCGTCGGCGCGCAGTCCCGGGTGCAAGGCCCAAAAACGAAAAAACCGACGTCAGCTTGCTTCTGACGTCGGTCATTTAGGTTTTGGGATCGTCGCACCTGGCTTTTCCGAGGAAAGGCCGAGGTTGGTTCGATCCGACGCAGACCCGTGGGCGGGGGGCTTGGGGTTTACGAGCCGGTGCCGGACCGAACCGTCTCAGGCAACGACGGTAAATTCGTCGGACATTGGGGCAGGAGCGCGGATAAAAAAAGGCGGAAATGTGGCGAAGCATCACCAATTCCAACACGCGTTTCACAAACGTGACTGGACGCAACGGAAACGGCGCGCCGCTGCCTTCGCTTCTCCGGCTCTTGCAATTGCGATGCGAAGGGGCCAACTTTGGTTGGCAAAGATTCATTTTGAAGGATCGAGGCAGGCATGATCGATGACGGCGGCGGGATGGGGGATGGAGACGCATCCGCAATATTGATCCCGCTGCACGAGGCGCGCAGCGCACGCCTCGACCAGCCGGTCCGCTTCGACCGGCGCGAACTGGACCAGATCCTCAGGCTTTACGGACGCATGGTCGCGGCCAATGAATGGCGCGACTACGCCATCGATCACCTCACCGACCGCGCTGTCTTTTCCGTCTTCCGACGTGCCAGCGAAGTGCCGCTGTTCCAGATCGTCAAGGATCCCAAACTGGCGCGCAAGCAAGGCGCCTTCGCCGTCATAGCGGCGGGCGGGCGCATCCTCAAACGCGGCCAGGAGCTTGGCCGCGTGCTCGGCGTCTTCGACAGCAAGCTGAAGCTGGTATAGGGGTGAATTGCGAACTGAAGAATTGAGGAACGAAGGACAAGGGGCGCTTACGTCAGGCGCCGCGTGTCCTGTTCCTCAATTCTTCAGTTCCCCCTTCCGGAACTTCCGCTCCGGCAGCGAATCCGGATCAGGTGGCAGCGATGCCCCGCCGTTGAGCGACAGCTGCATGAATACCGTGTCCAACCAGCGCCCGTGCTTGTAGCCGGAGCCTTCGAGGCGGCCGGAATGACAGAAGCCGAGCTTCTCGTGCAACCTGACCGAGGCGCTGTCGGCGCGGCCATCGCCGATCACCGCGACGATCTGGCGAAAGCCCGCCGCCTCGACCGCCGCGACCAGGCTTTGCATCAGCTTCAGGCCGACACCCTGGCCCTTGGCGTCAGGCGCAACATAGACCGAATCCTCGACGATGAAGCGATAGGCCGGGCGCGGCCGGAAGGCGCCGGCATAGGCATAGCCAAGCACGGCGCCTGCCTTTTCCGCCACCAGATAGGGAAAGCCGCCGGCCGCGAGTGCGGCGAATCGCGTCCCCATCTCGGTGCGGCTAGGCGGCTCCAGTTCGTAGCTCGCCGTGCCGTTGGCAACCGCGTCGGCGTAGATTTCGGTTATGGCGTCGAGGTCGGCCGGGGTCGCCGGCCTGATCGCGATATTGCTCATTCTTTATGCAAGCCTCTTTGGTGCTTTCGATAACAGCAGAGGCCCGCTTAAAAGAAAAGGGCGGCCGTTGGGCCGCCCTTCCAGGAGTCGATGGTCCAATACCGCTTAGCGGCGGTCGCCCATGAACTGGAGCAGGAACATGAAGAGGTTGATGAAATCGAGGTAGAGCGACAGCGCGCCCATGATGGCCTTGCGGCCCGCGACATCGGAAGCGTCGCCCTCGAAATACATCTCCTTGATCTTCTGCGTGTCGTAGGCGGTGAGGCCGGCGAAGACCAGCACGCCAATCGCCGAGACGGCGAAGGTCAGTGCCGACGACTGCAGGAAGATGTTGATCACCGACGCGATGATGATGCCGAACACGCCCATGATCAGGAACGAGCCCATCGCCGACAGGTCGCGCTTGGTGGTGTAGCCGAACAGCGACAGCGCGCCGAAGGCCGCGGCGGTGGCGAAGAAGGTCTGCGAGATGCTTGCCGTGGTGTAGACCAGGAAGATCGACGACAGCGACAGGCCGACCAGACCGGCATAGACCCAGAAGGTGGTCTGCGCGGCGGCGACGCTCATCGACTGGATCCTGAACGACAGGAAGAACACGGCGGCCAGCGGCGCCAGCATGACAACCCAGCGCAGCGGCGAACCGAAGATCGCGTAGCCGAACGAGGTCAGCATCTCGCCGCTCGGCAGCGTCGCGACGGCCGAAGCCGGATCGGTGGTGGTGGCCAGCATGATCGTGCCGACGGCGGCAAGGCCGGTGATGAGCAGGCCAAGCCCCATCAGATTGTAGACCTTGATCATGTAGGCGCGCAGACCCTGGTCGATGTCGGCGCGGACGCCGGGCACCGCCGACGTCTGATAGTTGCGAATGGGATCAGCCATTGGAAATCCTCGTTGCTTCTGCCCCGTCCGGTGTCGGGCCTCTTGCGGACCCAGGCGCCGCTGGGGGGCTCCAGCATGCCTGCGCGGAATATGATGGTTATTCGCGTCAAGAACAAGACCGTAACCGGGTGTAACGGTTCGTGACAGGCCAAATGCCGCTTCGCCGGCCGTTTCGGACGGCATTCTTACCAAGATTTAACCCGGGCAGGCGGGCGCCCGCCGGCGAATCAGAGGTTTCGCAGCACGGGTGCCGCCTTGTGGCCGAGCACCCGCCAGGTGCCGGCAAGGCCGATGCCGACCGTGATCACCAGCGAAAAGGCAATCGTCGCCACCGCCACCTCGGGCATGAAATGCGATGGCAGCGTCATGATGCGTGCGACCACGAACCAGGCGGCGGCGCTGCCGGCGGCGAGCGCGAAGATGGCGGTGGCCAGTCCGATCAGCATGTATTCCAGAGAGAATGCCGTGATCAGCGTTCGCCGGGTGGCGCCCAACGTCTTCAGCACCACAGCGTCGTGGATGCGCGCCCGGTTGCCGGCGGCAAGCGCGCCGGCAAGCACCAGAACCGAGGCGATCAGCGCCACGCCGGCCGCCGCCCGGATCGCCGTGCCGAGCTGGCCGACCAGCCGGTTGACGATGTCGAGTGCGTCCTTGACCCGCACCGTCGTCACGGCGGGGAAGGCGCGGGTGACGGCGTTGAGGACGCGCGCGTCGTCGGCCGCCGAGGCGTTCTTTTCGGTGAGCGTGGCTATCCAGCCATGCGGGGCGCCGGCGAATGTGTTGGGCGAGAACACCATGACGAAATTGATGCCCATCGTCTCCCACTCGACCTGGCGGAAATTAGCGATGCGGGCGGTGACATTGCGGCCGAGCACATTGACGGTGATGGTGTCGCCGAGCTTCAGCCCGATTTCCTTGCCTTCCTTGTCGGAAAACGAAACCAGCGGCTCGCCGGCATAGTTGTCGGGCCACCATTTGCCCTCTGTCAGCGTCGCGTTTTCCGGTTGCCTGGTGTCATAGGTCAGGCCGCGATCTCCCTTCAGCACCCAGGCGCCCTCGGCCGGCACCTTGACCTTGTCGACATCGACGCCGTTGAGAGCCATGACCCGGCCGCGCAGCATCGGCACCTTGGTCAGCGTTCCCCGCGGCACCTCCTTCGCCATCAGCGAGGAGAACGCATCGACTTCGCTGCCCTGGATGTCGACGAAGAAGAAGTTCGGCGCCCGCTCCGGCAGGCTGCCGGAGATCTGGCGCCTGAGATTCCCGTCAATCAGCGCCAGTGTCACCAAGAGCGTCAGCCCAAGCCCCAGCGACAGCACCACCGAGGGCGTCAGCGCCCCCGGCCGGTGGATGTTGCCGATGGCGAGCCTGAGCGCGACAAAGCGCACGCGCGGGCTTTTCCGGGCTGCCCATTGCACCAGTCCGCCGACGAGACGCAGCACCAGGAAAGCAAAAACGGTGGCGCCGACGAAGATCGAGGCGATGCGCTGGTCGCCCGAAAACAGGATCGCCAGCGCTGCCAGGAAAAGCGCGATGCCGAGCGCGCAAACGACATAGACGGGGCGCGGCAGGCCCCGGCCTTCCAGTCCCATCTCCCGGAACAGCGCGGTTGCCGGCACGTCACGGGCGCGGCCGAGCGGCAGCAGCGCGAAGGCCAGCGTCACCAGCAGGCCGAACAGGGCCGCCATGGCGAGCGCGCCGGGATAGAAGCCGCCCTGCGCCGGCACCGGAATGACCGACTGAAGCGCGGCACTCGCCGCGAACGGCATCAGCGCCCCGAGCACCAGGCCGAGCACGATGCCAAGTGCCGCGATGATCAGGATCTGCACGAGGTAGATGGCAAAGACGAAGCCGCCGGACGCCCCCAGGCTCTTGAAGGTGGCGATGACGCCGCGCTTGCCGTCGAGATAGGCGCGCACCGCATTGGCGACGCCGACGCCGCCGACCACCAGCGCGGTGAGCCCGACCAGCGTCAGGAACTGCGAGAAGCGTTCGATATTGGAGGATAACGCCGGTGCGGCGTTGCTGCGCGTGCGGATCGACCAGCCGGCCTGCGGAAAATCCTTGGCCGCCTGGTCCTGGACGGCCTTGAGCCGCGCCTCGTCGGCACCGGCGGGCAGCCGGACCTTGTAGGCGTTCTCGACCAGGCTGCCCGGTTGGATCAGCCCGGTGGCGGCCAGGCCCTCGGTCGAGATCATCAGCCTTGGCGCGAAGCCGAACCCGTCGGAGACCGCGTCGGGCTCGGCCACCAGCCTGGCGCGCAGTTCGAACGTGGCGGTGCCGAGTTTCAGCCGGTCGCCGATCTTGAGATGCAGCCGTTCGAACAAGAGATCGGGTGCCGCGGCGCCGAAAACGCCGAACTGCCTGCCGAACAGTTCCTGCTTCGTCAGCACCGGTTCGGTTTCCAGCGCGCCATAGAGCGGATAGGCCTCGTCGACAGCCTTGGCCTCGACCAGCGCCTGGTCGGATCCGTCAGCCAGGCGCGCCATCGAGCGCATGCCGGCGGTATGCGAAACCACGCCCAGCCCGTCGAGAAAGCCAAGTTCTGCCTGGCTGGCGTCGCGCTGGTTGATCTGGAAGCGAAGATCGCCGCCGAGCAGCGTCTGGCCCTGATCGGCGACACCGGCGGTGATGGAGCGGGCCACCGAATTGACGCCGCCGATAGCCGCCACGCCGAGCGCGATGCAGGCGAGGAAGATGAGGAAGCCGGACAGGCCGCCGCGCATCTCGCGTAGCGAGAAGCGGATGGCAAGCTTAAGGGTCCGCGCCAGCGGCATCAGGCGGTGACCCTGACCGGCGGCGGCGCCTCGATCCGGCCGGAGCGCATCGAAACCTGGCGCGAGCAGCGCGCCGCGAGCGCCGGATCGTGGGTGACCAGCACCAGCGTCATGCCGCGTTCGGCGGCCTTGGCGAACAGCAGATCGGCGACCTGCCGCCCCGTCGCCTGATCGAGATTGCCGGTCGGCTCGTCGGCGATCAGGATGCGCGGCGATGGTGCCAGCGCCCGGGCGATCGCCACGCGCTGCTGCTCGCCGCCGGAGAGCTCGCCGGGATAATGGGTGACGCGGTCGCTGAGGCCGACGGCCGCCAGTTCCCGCTCCGCCACCGAGAAGGGATCGGCGTGGCCGGCCAGTTCCAGCGGCACGGCGACATTTTCGAGCGCCGTCATATTGGGGATGAGGTGGAAGGACTGGAACACGATGCCAATGTTTCGGCCGCGAAACGAAGCGATCTGGTCCTCGCTTCTACCGTTGAGCAGCTCGCCGGCAATGCGCACCGTACCGGAATCGACCCGCTCCAGCCCTGCCAGCACCATCAGCAATGTCGACTTGCCGGACCCCGACGGACCGACGATACCCGTCGCCTCGCCGCGCGCGACGTCGAGGCTGACGCCCTTCAATACATGAACCGACGAAGCGCCTTCGCCGAGTGTCAGGGATACGTCTTTCAGCGCGATGACGGCTTCTGTCAAAATGAAAGCGTCCTATATGGAAAGGGAGGCTCTGCCTGTCGGAAGCCATCGCCGGAAGAATTCTCTGTCATATGGGGCCTGCCGCATGTCTTTCAAACGCCGCTTTGCCGCAGGTCTGGTCGTTTTCCTCGCCATCTGCGGCGGCATTTCGTCGGCGCGCGCCGCGCCTTTCAAGATCGTCGGCTTCGGTGACAGCCTGATGGCGGGGTACGGCCTTGGCCCGGGCGAGGGCTTTACCGACAAATTGCAGGCAGCACTTCGCGCCAAGGGCCATGACGTCATCGTCGCCAATGCCGGCGTCTCCGGCGACACCTCCAGCGGCGGCCTGGCGCGGCTCGACTGGTCGGTGCCTGAGGGCACGCAGCTGGTGATCCTCGAACTCGGCGCCAACGACATGCTGCGCGGCGTCGCGCCCGACATTACGAAACGGAACCTGGACGAGATGCTAGGCAAGCTCAAAGAGCGCAAGATTGCCGTGCTGCTGGCCGGCATGCGGGCGGCGCCCAATCTCGGCGCCGACTACCAGAGCGCCTTCGACGCCATCTTTGCTGACCTGGCCGGCAAATACGATGTTCCGCTCTATCCGTTCTTCCTCGACGGCGTCGCCGGCCAGCCCGGCCTGCAGCTCGAGGACGGCCTGCATCCGAGTGCTCGCGGCGTCGACCTGATGGTGGAACGCATTCTGCCCACCGTCGAGAAGACCATGGCGGCGGCGCCAGGAGGATCGTGACGTCGGATGGAACCGGTTCCGCCGCGGAAGCTTTAGATTGCATCTAGATTGCATCCGGGACCAACAAACCACTTGCTCCATTTGATTATCGATGATTCGCTAGGGATGACAGTTTCGATTCGAGGAAGGGAGGCTCTTCATGCCGCGTCTTTTCACCGCCCTCGAAATTCCGCGTGATGCCGCCCTTTCGCTGTCCCTGCTCCGGGGCGGCCTGCCCGGGGCCCGCTGGATCGACGTCGAAAACTACCATCTGACGCTACGCTTCATCGGCGACGTCCAGGGCCATGTCGCCGACGAGATCGCCAACGCGCTCGACCGGGTGCACCGTCCTTCCTTCTCGCTGACCTTGTCCGGTGTCGGCGCTTTCGGCCAGAAGAAGCCGCATGCGGTGTGGGCCGGCGCTTCGCCCTCGCCCGATATGGCGGCTCTTCAGGCCGAAATCGAGCGCATCTGCCAGCGGCTCGGCATTCCCGCCGATCCGCGCAGGTTCATGCCGCATGTGACGCTGGCGCGGCTGCGCAATTCGAGCCCGCTCGACGTCGCCCAATATCTGTCGGCGCGCGGCAATTTCTCGACGCTGCCGTTCCGCATCGGCCGTTTCGTGCTGATGTCGTCGCGCGATTCGGTGGGTGGCGGCCCCTATATCGTCGAGGAGGCATGGCCGCTGTCCGGCGTCGATACGCGTGCCGCCAGCCGTGTCGCCAGCACCTCCGACGCCTCGCGGATCATGCGATAGACCTCGGCAAACGCTTGCTGGTCCTCATAGTAGGGGTCCGGTACATCGCGCGGCCTTCCCTCGGCGAATTCCAGGAACAGGTGGATACGGTCGCGCACCGCCGCCGGCGCCAGCGCCTTCAGGTCGGCGACGTTGGACCGGTCCATGCCGAAGATCAGGTCGAAGCGGTGAAAATCCTCCGGCATGATCTTGCGCGCCCGCTGCCGCGAGATGTCGATGCCGTGGTGAGACGCGATGGCGATCGAGCGCGGGTCGGGAGCGGAGCCGACCTCCCAGCCGCTGGTCGCGGCCGAATCGAGCACGATATCGCCGCCATATCCGCGCTCAGCCAGCACGGCGCCAAGGATGCCTTCGGCCAGCGGCGACCGGCAGATGTTGCCGAGGCAGACGAAAAGAATGGAATTTATGGGCTTCGCGATCATGGATCCGGCGCTATGGTGACGACTTCAGCCCAATAGCACGGGAAGCGGACATGACGAGAGAGAAACTGGGCAGGGAGGCCGCCGAAGCAGCGCTCACAGGGCTTGATGGCTGGGCACTGGCGGACGACGGCGCCTCGATCGGCCGCACCTTCACCTTCGCCAATTTCTCCGAAGCCTTCGCCTTCATGACCAGGGTGGCGCTGACCGCCGAGAAGATGGACCACCATCCCGATTGGTCGAATGTCTACAAGACCGTCAGCGTTACCCTGAACACGCATGACGCCGGCGGCGTGACGGCGCTCGACATCGAATTGGCGAAGAAGATGAACCGCTATTTCGGCGGCTGAACACGGGCTGTCCAACGTCCAGGCCCGGCGCGGACCCGGCAAATCGGCGCCCGCATCTTGCAGCCGGGTTAAGCTTTCACCACATTTTGATCGGCGGACGTGCGCTGAGACGCGCATGAGGCCCGCAAGGAGAGATTGATGGCGCAAGAATCCGGTTTTGATTTCTTCGGCTTTGGCGACAAGCTGGCCGGCGAAGGCGAAGTGCGCGAAAAGTTCTGGCGCACGGCCAGGAAGGCCGCTCGGCAGATTCCGTTCATGGAAGATGTCGTCGCCGCCTATTACTGCGCCATGGACAAGAAGACGCCGCTGCGTGCCAAGGGCATATTGGTGGCCGCGCTCGGCTATTTCGTCCTGCCGGTCGATCTCATCCCCGACTTCATCTTCGGTCTCGGCTTCACCGACGACATCGCCGTGCTGACCGCCGCGATCACCGCCGTCAGCGCCCATATCACGCCCGCGCACCGGCAAGCCGCCAAGGACGCCATCGCCGATAAGAGCTGAAGTCCCGCCGGCCGAATCCCGCCGCGACGGCTCGACCGCTGGACAGGGGCGTTCAGCGGCGGGTTAGAAGTCAAACTCTTGCCGTTTTCGTGGCCTCCAAGTCGCCAAAGGGACACCGAGCCGGCCGCTGACAAGGCGGCGGCGCGGAAATGGCGGCGGTTTCCTGGGGTGAAGGTCCTTTTCTCTTGGGAAATTCACCGTTTGGTAACCCAGATTAAATCAAAATGAAGCGACGGCAGGACGCCACGCGGCCCGCCTCCGCACCATTTGGAATACGGGAAAAACGATGCGCGGATTGATTGCACTAGTTTCTAGCCTGGTCCTGGCGGCCTCGGCGGCGCCGGCGCTGGCGCAGCAGGCGACCAAGATCGGCCAGCACAATGCCTGGGGCACCTACAGCTACCAGGCTTCGGGCGGCAAGGTCTGCTACGTGCTGACCGTGCCGACCGACAAGCAGCCGCCGACGCTCGACCACGGCGACATGTTCTTCTTCGTCAGCCAGCGGCCCGGCCAGCAAGTGTCCTATGAGCCTCAGTTCATCGCCGGCTACAATTTCCAGGAAGGTTCCAAGGCCACCGTCACCATCGACAAGAAGAGCTTCTCGATGTTCACGCGCGGGAAATCGGCCTGGGTCGAGAACGCGGCGGAAGAGCCAGTGCTGATCGCCGCGATGAAGACCGGAACCGACATGAAGGTGTCGGCGAAGTCGGGCCGCGGCAATCCCACGAACTATGTCTTCTCGCTTAAGGGCATTTCGGCGGCGCTGTCCTCGATCGCCAAGTGCAAATAGGCCATCTTCGTTTTTGAACCGAAGGCCGGGCCGTAACGCTCGGCCTTTGCTTTTTCAGCCCAGCCCTGATTCCGGTGCGGCCTCCGCCCGCCGCCGCCGGATCGCCTCGGCGATGAACACCCGCGACAGGGCGTGATAAAGCGGCTCGTGCGAGATCAGCCGCGCCGTGCCGTAGCCCAGCATCGAAGCCAGCATCAGGCCGATGACATTGTCGTGATTGCCGGTCATTTCGAGGATGATGACGAAAGCCGTCATCGGCGCTTGCACGACGCCGGCGAAATAGCCCGCCATGCCGAGCAGGGCCGCGACGCCCGCGCTGCTCGCGAACATCAGGCCGAGCGAGCTGCCGATGCCGGCGCCGACCGCCAGCGAGGGCGCGAAGATGCCGCCGGGAATGCCTGAGATCATCGACAGCAGGCCGGCAGCGAATTTCTCGGCAAAGAAGAACCAGGGCAGCGGCGTGCCTTCGACCGCGCTACGCGCCTGCGCGTAGCCGGTGCCGAAGGTCAGCCCGCCCGAGGCGATACCGATCACCGCGACCGCCAGTCCGCAGATCGCGGCCACCAGCAGCGCGCGCCACAGCGGCTGCAGCGCGTTCCAGCGTCGGATACGCCGCGTCGCCTTCAACGCCAGCAACGAGAACAAGGCGCCAAAGCCGCCGCCGATGACGCCGCAGGCGATCACCAGCGGCCAGTCGACGGCAAACGAGATCGTCTCCTTGGACACGCCGAAATAGGTGTAGTTGCCGAGCACGCCGAGCGAGGCGAGGCCGGCCAGGATGACCGCTGTCAGCACCAGCCCGTTGGTGCGCGCCTCATAGGTCCGGCCCATTTCCTCGATGGCGAAGACGATGCCGGCGAGCGGGGTGTTGAACGCCGCCGCGATGCCCGCCGCCGAGCCGGCCAGGATCAGGCCGCGCGCCTGCGCCATGCCGCCCCAACGCGCCGCCTGCAGCATCAGCGACGCGCCGACCTGTACGGTCGGTCCCTCGCGGCCGATCGAAGCGCCGCAGAACAGGCCGACAAGGGTGAGCGCGATCTTGCCCGCCACCAGCCTGAGCGACAGGATATGGCTGCGGTCGTCATCGTCGCGCAGGTGGCGGGCGGCGATCGCCTGCGGAATGCCGCTGCCTTGCGAGCCCGGGAAGAAGGCGTGCGCCAGCCAGGCGCACAGCACAAAGCCGAGCGGCGTGATGGCCAGCGGCAGATAGAAACGCCAGCCGCCGTCATTGCCGATCACGACATGAAAAAGCGCCTGCGCCTTGTCGGCCAGCACGGCAAAGAGCACGCTGATCAGGCCGATCGAGATCGCACCGGCCCAGAACACCAGACGTGGCTGCCAGACGCGGCGCGAGGCCCACATGGCGCGCGAACGCCGCAGCATGGGGTGTTTTCGCGATTGGCCGGCCATGTCTATCCTCGGGGGAAAACCCAGCCCTAACACAGGCATGACGCCGATCAAGTGTGAGTCTGCCGATCGGACGGGATCAAAAAGCCCACCGTCGCGGTTGTGTCCCTTTGAACAAGGAGCCCGCAGTCATGAGCTATGTCAGATTCGCCGCGATGATCCTGGTTTCCACGGTCCTCATGTACGGGCTCATGTACCTGAACACCTATGCGCTGGATCATGTTTTCTTCAGCCAGACCCGGGTGTGGATGGCCATCGTGATGGGCGCCGCCATGGCCATCGTCATGATCGGCTTCATGTGGGGGATGTACGGGAGCGTGGCCGCGAATGTCGGCATCGTCATCGGCGGCATGCTCGTATTCGCTGGTGCCTTGTGGCTGGTCAGAAGCCAGGAAACCGTGAGCGACGTCTCTTACATGAAGGCCATGATCCCGCACCACTCGATCGCGATCATGACCAGCGAACGCGCCCATATCCGCGACCCGGAGGTGCGAAAGCTCGCGGACGGCATCATCGACGCCCAAGTGCGCGAGATCACGCAAATGAAGCGTCTGATCGCGCGACTCGAACCGAATCCCGTAGCGGCCGGCGCTCCTGACCTGCCGTCCTACCGAGCCCGCGGGGCCGCGCCGCCGCCACCGGAAACCGACCAGAGCACCGGGATCGATACGCTCTCCATCGACAGGTAGGCGCGGGGAGACGCGCGGATAATATGGAAGTTGCTCGTCCCGCCGGCCTCCAAGCCGGCGGGAACATCCTTGCGGGATCGTCACATAGCCATTTTTTCACATTCGGCCTGGGCCTTCTTGGTCGAGGTGTCGATCATGTAGGCTTTGCCCTTGGCGTCGGTCATCATCATCATGCAGTGCTTGATCGGCTTGGCCATCTTCATCATGTCGGCGCCCATCTTCGCGTCCGGCGTCATGGTGCCCATATGCCCGTCGGGCATGATCGCCGTCACTTGTCCGCCTTTCATCATGCTCATGGTGCCCATCGCGTCCTCGGCAAACGCCTGCGAGGCGCAAAGCGCGGCGAAGCCGGCAACGACGGCGAGCTTGATCGATTTCATCCTGCATACTCCCATTCTGTAGGGGCACAGTTGCCCCATTTAGGGTTCGAAGGCGCGATGGGGATCGTTACGCCAACACGACTAAGTGATCGCCGCCAACGACATCGCGTCCACCGGCGGCGATCGTCCTTCACGGGGACGGTGGCGATCGGGACACCGACGGCGGACCCCAGTTTGGCGTGCACGGCATGACTTCGCGCTCAACCTGTGCTATGCGCCGCGCTTCATATCGGGCCGATGGATGAAATCGGCCGCAAACCGCTTATATCTGTGTAACCATGACCCTTTCACTCGACCTTACCGCCGAAGGCGCCCGTGACGCCTTGCGCGGCCGTGCCGCGCGGATCGAAAAGCCATCGCTGATCGGCCTCACGCGGACGGAACTCGCCGCCGCTCTTGTCAAATCCGGCACCGTGCCGGAGCGTCAGGCAAAGATGCGCGCCCAGCAGCTCTGGCACTGGATGTATGTACGCGGCGTTTCCGACTTTGCCGGCATGTTCAACATCTCCAAGGATCTGCGCGCCGAACTCGACAAGCATTTCACCGTCGCCCGGCCCGAGATCGTCGAGGAGCAGATTTCCGCCGACGGCACGCGAAAGTGGCTGTTCCGCTTTCCGCCGCGCGGCGCCGGCCGGCCGGTGGAGATCGAGACGGTCTATATCCCCGAGGAAGGCCGCGGCACGCTCTGCATCTCCTCGCAGGTAGGCTGCACGCTGACCTGTTCGTTCTGCCACACCGGCACGCAGAAGCTGGTGCGCAACCTGACCGCCGAAGAAATCCTGGCGCAGTTGCTCACCGCGCGCGACCGGCTCGGCGACTTCCCCGATCGCGACACGCCGGATGGCGCCATCGTGCCGGCCGAGGGCCGGAAAGTGTCCAACATCGTCATGATGGGCATGGGCGAGCCGCTCTATAATTTCGAGGCGGTGAAGAAGGCGCTGCTGATCGCCTCCGACGGCGACGGCCTGTCCCTGTCGAAGCGTCGCATCACGCTGTCGACCTCCGGCGTCGTGCCCGAGATTTTCCGCACCGGCGAGGAGATCGGCGTCATGCTGGCGATCTCGCTGCATGCGACCAATGACGATCTGCGCGACCTTCTGGTGCCGATCAACAAGAAGTATCCGCTGAAGGAGCTGATCGCCGCCTGCCGCGCCTATCCCGGCCTCTCCAACGCCAAGCGCATCACCTTCGAATATGTGATGCTGAAGGACGTCAACGATTCCATCGAGGACGCCAAGGGGCTGATCAAGCTGCTCAAGGGGATTCCGGCCAAGATAAACCTGATCCCGTTCAACCCGTGGCCGGGCACCAACTACCAGTGCTCGGACTGGGAGACGATCGAGAAGTTCGCCGACTACATCAACAATGCCGGCTATGCCTCGCCGATCCGCACGCCGCGCGGCCGCGACATCCTGGCCGCCTGCGGCCAGCTGAAGTCGGAATCGGAACGCATGCGCAAGGTCGACCGGCTGGCGCTGGAGGCCATGATGATCGCGGGGCACGGCGAGGTGTGAGCCGTCTCGTCGCCGGCCTCACACGTTTCGCCATGATTGCAGTCGGCTACCTCGCCGCCGTGCTGACCTCAATCCTGGTGCCGGTACTGCTGATCGTTCTTCTGGCAGGGATCGAGGACGGCAACTGGTCGATCATTTTCACATTCGACTGGCTGGCCTCCTTCCCGCTCGCCGTGTTGACGGTGGCGATCTGCGCGCTGCTGATCGTCGGCCCGGCGATCTTCGTCGCCGAACGGCTGGCGCTGCGAGGATGGTTCTACTTCGCCGTCACGGGCGCGGTCACGTCGATCGCCTTCGGTGTTTTTGTGCCGGGGTCCGCCGGAGGCTTCGTTTTCAATCCGGGCTTCCTGGGTTTTCTGGCCGCCGCCGGCATTGCCGCCGGCTGGGTCTACTGGCTTCTGGCCGGACGCAGCTCCGGTCGTCTCACGGGCCGTGATCCCCGATGAACCGTCTCGTCGCCTATATCGTGCGCTTCGCCATCATCCTGTTCGGTTATGCCGTCGCCTCGCTGGCGGCGAGCGCTTTCCTCAACATCCTGTTCCTGGCCTCGCTCGGCTACGCGCCGGCGCAAGCGCATCCGGCGGCAACGGCATCGCTCTATTTTTCAATTCCCTTCGTCGCCCTGTTCGTCGCCTATTTCGGCTTCATGCCGGCGGCGATCGTCATCCTGATTGCCGAAATCCTCGGCCGGCGCGACTGGTTGTTCTACGCGCTCGCCGGCGCGGTGGTGGCGGGGGTTTTCCTCGGCCTCGTCGACAATGTCCGCGATTCCCCTTTCGCGGTCACCGAAGCCAGCGCCATCATGGCGGTGCTCGGTGGCGGCATGGTCGGCGGGATCTTCTATTGGCTTGCCGCCGGGCGCTGGGCGGGAAGCTGGTGGAAGGTCTCTACTTCGCCTGGGCCGTCAGGATCTTGAGCGCGAACGCCGAGAACACGCCGGCGAAGAGATAGTCGACCACCCGCGTCACACGGGGGCTGGCTTTCATTGCCGCCGAGAATTTTTCCGCCGCCAGCACCATCGGTACCGTCACCGGGATCGACAGCACGATGAACATGGAGCCGAGGAAGAACAGTTTCCCCGGCGCGTTCGGATCGTGCGCGGAGACGAATTGCGGCAGGAAGGTCATGAAGAACAGGATGATCTTCGGGTTGAGCAAATTGACGCCGAGCCCCGCCGCCCAGCTGCGCAACAGGGAAATTTGCGGACCGGTCTTCTTTTCCGGCGAGAAAGCCGAGCCCTTGGCGATCGCCTGCCAGGCGAGGAAGACGAGATAGCCGGCGCCAAAGATCTTCAGCACGAAAAAAGCCATCGGCGAGGCGACGATCAGCGCCGAGACGCCGACCACCACCAGCGTGGTGTGGATCAACGTGCCGCACAGCGCGCCGGCCATCGAGGCAAAGCCGGTGGCGCGGCCCTGGCTCAGCGTGCGCGACACGAACAGCGTCATGTCGGGGCCTGGCGTGATCGCCAGGATCACGGTGGCGATGGCGAACTGGATCAGCGTGGTGGTGTCGGGAATGAAGGACATGGCAGGCCCCGGGGGAACGCGTCGGCTATACAGGACCCGTCTCGCCGGCGCCAGATGGGGCCAGCGCGTCCTCCGGTGGAGTTGGCGCGGTTCGGCCAGTTTCGCCAGCTTACATTTCGCCAGCTTACAGGCGGCGTTCTTGAGCGCCTGGTAACCGGCGGCATGGCCCCGGGATCGGTCCTCCCGATCAAGCCCGGCGTCGCACTGCCGCGCTGGATCAGCAACCTTGCGCCGCGTGCGCTTGCTCGCTTTGCCGTTCCTGCTAAAAGGCGCTCCGACAATCCGTGACGCCTTGCCTCAGGCGTCCGCTTTTCGACGGAGCAGAAATGTCCAAGATCAAAGACGTCAAGAAGGTCGTGCTCGCCTATTCCGGCGGCCTCGACACATCCATCATTCTGAAATGGCTGCAGACCGAACTCGGGGCCGAAGTCGTCACCTTCACCGCCGATCTCGGCCAGGGCGGCGAACTGGAGCCGGCGCGCCGCAAGGCCGAGATGATGGGGATCAAGGACATCCGCGTCGTCGACGTACGCGAGGAATTCGTCGCCGACTTCGTCTTCCCTATGTTCCGCGCCAACACCGTCTATGAAGGCACCTATCTCCTGGGCACCTCGATCGCGCGGCCGCTGATCTCCAAGCACCTGGTCGAGATCGCCAGGGAAACCGGCGCCGACGCCATCGCGCATGGCGCCACCGGCAAGGGCAACGACCAGGTCCGTTTCGAGCTTTCGGCCTATGCGCTCAACCCCGACATCAAGGTCATCGCGCCGTGGCGCGACTGGTCGTTCAAATCGCGCACCGACCTGATGAACTTCGCCGAACAGCACCAGATCCCGGTGCCGAAGGACAAGAGGGGCGACGCACCGTTCTCCGTCGACGCAAATCTGCTGCACTCGTCCTCCGAGGGCAAGGTGCTGGAAGACCCATGGAGCGAGCCGCCGGAATTCGTGCACCAGCGCACCGTGTCGCCGATGGACGCGCCGGATGCCGTCACCGAGATCGAGATCGAATTCCTGAAGGGCGACCCGGTCGCGCTCAACGGCAAGAAGCTGTCGCCGGCCACCATGCTGGCGGCGCTCAACGATCTCGGCCGCGACAATGGCGTAGGCCGGCTCGACCTGGTCGAGAACCGTTTCGTCGGCATGAAATCGCGAGGCGTGTATGAAACGCCGGGAGGCGCTATCCTGATCGTGGCCCATCGCGCCATTGAATCGATCACGCTCGACCGGGGTGCCGCGCACCTCAAGGACGAGTTCATGCCGCGCTACGCGGAGCTCATCTACAACGGCTTCTGGTTCTCGCCCGAGCGCCTGATGCTGCAGGCGATGATCGACAAGAGCCAGGAAGACGTCGAAGGCACGGTGCGGCTGAAGCTCTACAAGGGCAATGTCATGGTCACCGGCCGCAAATCTGGGAAGACGCTCTATTCCGACGCGCTGGTCACCTTCGAGGACGACCGTGGCGCCTATGACCAGAAGGACGCCGCCGGCTTCATCCGCCTCAATGCGCTGAGGCTGCGGACATTGGCCGCGCGCAACCGCAACAGCTAGACGGAATGCGCTGTCTCGGTCGATGCCTGGTGCCGCTGCTCTTTCTGGCGGCGCCGGTCATGGCTGGGGACTTCGCGCCCACCTCCCTGGACCTCGCCGCCCTCATCGAATGCAGGGCCGATCTGCCGGCGTATAATGGTCTTGCCCTCTGGCTGGGCGGTGAGCCAGACGCGGCGCAGACCCTTGGCTGGAAGGAGGTCGCTTCCGGCAATCCCTTCCTGCGGCAGTATCGATTGCCGGTCCCGGTCCATGTCTTTGGGCGCGAGACCGCGACGATCGTCTTTACCGCGACAGGGCCGATGGCCGTGCTTGATGGCATCGCAGCGCCGGACCTCGCCCGCCAGCTCGACGTCCCGGCGACGGTCTCGACGCCGGACAAGTTCCTCGGCGAGAAGGTCATGGCCGAAAGCAGCGAGGATGCCGGCGGCGTGAGCCTTGCCACGCGCATCACGCTCAACGTCTCGACCGTCGAGTCCCACCCCGGCAGGACGCTGGCCGGCTGCTCCTATGCGCTCGACGTGAAATGAAAAACCCGGCGCGGTGGCCGGGTCTTTCGTTCAATGGCCGTGCGGATCGATCAATCGGCGTCGATCGCGGTGGCGATGCGGGCGATGGCCTGCTGATAGACGCTTGCCGAATTCCAGCCGGCGATCGCGCCCATATTCGATTGCGCGCTGGCGCCAGCCCGCCAGCCGTGACCCTTGAGGAAGTTGGCGGTGGAGGCCAAAGCTGTGGCCTTGTCGCGCAGGTTTCCGCTACCGACCGCATACTTCAAGACATTTCCGGGCAGGAACTGCGTGTGGCCGATCTCGCCATGCATGGCGCCGACCGACGAGGCGGTCAACGCTCCGCGATCAACCAGCTTCAGGGCCGCGATGGCGTGCGGATGGAAGTAATCCGGACGGCGGCAATCATAGGCAAGCGTCACAATGGCGGAGACCGTGTTCTGGTTGCCCATGGAAGCACCGAAGCCGGTTTCCATGCCCCAGATGGCGAGCAGCACGCCCGGCGATACGCCGTAGTTGGCTTCGATCTGGTTGAACAGCGCCGCGTTCGACTTCTTCAGCGACCGGCCCTTGGAGATGATCGCCGAGCCGCCGCGGCGTTTCATGAAATCGTCCACCGAGCCGCTGAAGGCCTTGTGGATGGCGCGGTCGGCGGAGATCGTCCTTGTTGCGTAGGTCGCGCCGGCCAGAGCAGCCAGACCCCTTGACCCGACACCTTCGGACTTGGCCTCGGCGGCGAAGTCCTGTTTCCAGGCGTCGAAGCCGGCGCCGGTCTTGCCGCAGCTGGCCGCCGCTTGCGCGCTGGTTGCCAGCCCGAGCACCGCCACCACCGCCGCCGCTAAAATCCTACCCTTGGCACGAAATGCCATGTTGTTCTCCTGGTTGCCTGATTCACGTCCCGTTTACGAATTTGCCAGCGAAACGCGCATTTGTCACCGTCTGTGGCGCGATGCTGGCGAATGCCGGGGAATTTGCCTACGATCAAGTGATTATTATGGCGAGTGTCAGGCATGAAAGACGCTGATACCGCCCATGGACCGGGGCAGGCGCGCCTGGACCGGCGAAGCAAAATAGTCGCGATGGACCGCGGAACACCGGCCGGTGGTTCGCGTTTGGGCACGGGCCGCCATGATCCCTTCCTATGAATCATGCATCCCTTTCAGATGAATCATGCATCCCTTCTGACGAATTGAGACCGAGATGAAACTTTTCGACTGCCCGCATTGCGGCCACCGTCTCTATTTCGAGAATGCCCAGTGCCTGAACTGCAGCAGTCTCGTGCTCTATGATCCCGAGGGCGCGCGCTTTGTCTTGTCCGGCGTCGACGGCGCGATCCAGTGCACCAATGCCGACGAATGCGCCTGCAACTGGATGGCCGAGCCGGGACAGGTCTTCTGCCGTGCCTGCGTGCTGAACCAGCTGATCCCCGATCTCTCGGTCGACGGCAATCGCCGCCGCTGGATTCGCGTCGAGGCGGCGAAGAAGCGCGCCATCTATTCGCTGCTCGCCTTCGGCCTGCCGGTGGCGCCCAAGCAGAGCCCGACGGACGAGATCGGGCTGGCCTTCGACTTCCTCGCCGATCCGATCGGCGGCGGCCCGGGCGGCGAACGGATTCTCACTGGTCACGACAACGGCCTGATCACGCTGAACGTCGCCGAAGCCGATTCAGCCGAGCGCGAAAAACGTCGCGTCCAGATGGGTGAGAATTACCGCACGCTGCTCGGCCATTTCCGCCACGAGCTCGGCCACTATTACTGGGACCGCCTGATCCGCGACGATCCGCAAAGGCTGGAAGCGTTCCGCGCCTTGTTCGGCGACGAGCGTGCCGACTACGAACAGGCGCTGAAGGCCTATTACGCCAATGGCGCGGCGCCCGATTGGCAGCAAGACCACATCTCGGCCTACGCCACCTCGCATCCGTGGGAGGACTGGGCCGAGACCTGGGCCCACCACCTGCACATTACCGACACGCTGGAGATGGTCCATGCGCTGAACTTCCCGCTCGGCCGGCTGGAGACGGTGGAGACGAACGAACTGCCGCGGGGCGATACCGGGGGCGAGCCGCAGGCAGCACCCTCGGAGCCCGCCAACACACCCGAGCCCTTCGACAAGATCCTTGCCCGCTGGCTGGTGCTGTCGGAAGCCTCCAATTCGATCAACCGCTGCATGGGCCTACCCGACCTCTACCCCTTCGTCATTTCGGACGCGACCGCGCGGAAACTGGCGTTCGTACACGATCTTCTGACCGGCTTGCCGATGGAGGCCGGAACAAATCGTGAGTTGGCTCGCGCATTTTAGCCGGAACGCATGCGCTGCTGTCCCGTTGTCACCGCCGAGGGACTGTGAAACGGAGAGAACCCATGAAATCCTTATTGTTTCCCGCAATAGCCGGGATGCTGACCGCAATGTCGGGCGCGGCATTGGCCGATACCGCTGTCTCGGCAGTCACCGATCTCAACGTGCGTGCCGGTCCCGGCCCGCAATATCCTGTCATTGGCGTTCTCGCCGCAGGCCAGTCGGCAACGCTCAACGGCTGCATCGAAAACAGCAAATGGTGCACCATCGCCGAAGCTGGCGGCCAGGGCTGGGTCTATTCCGACTACGTCACCGCCGATTTCGGCGGCAGCCGCGTGGTGCTGACGCAGCGCCGCTCCGCCGTTGCCGTGGTCTCGCCGCCGGACGACATCGGCAACTATTCGACCGACTATACCGGTGCGATCATTTCCAGCGATCCGGTGGTTGGCGACTTTCCAGCGCCGCCGGCCGCGGTACGGACCTATGTCGACACCCATCGCCTCGACCCCGTCTATCTCGACGGCGAGGTGGTCACCGGCGCGACCCTGCCCGATACGGTCGAGCTGCGCGAAATTCCTGACTACAACTACCGCTATGTCTATGTGAACGGCCAGCGGGCGCTGATCGATCCGCAGACACGGCGCATCATGTACGTCGTGCGTTGACGCGATGCCGGCGGTCGCCGAAGCGGCCGCCGGCGAAACCTGGATTGGCGACCGCGGCAGGCTGGCCCGCGCCTGCGTTCCGTGGCAATCGGAGTGCGCGTATTCCTGCTGATATCGATCCGGTTCCCGAAGCCATCAGCTGGATTAAGCAGCGATGGATTGGGATCGAGGACAAGCGTGACGATCGACGACACTGCCTTCGAGCGCTATCGCAACACGCCGAACGCCAGGACGACTTTGCTGCGCCTGTTGCTGGGAACGCTGATCGTCGTCCTGTTCTGGGCCGCCACCACCGCGGCCGTGCTGTTCGGTGGCACCCATGTTTACTTCGCCTGGCAGGGGGCGGCGGCTTCGCCATACGGCATGGAAGGCTTTCTCGCCTCGCCCATCGGCATCCTCTGCGCGCTCGCCTCTTTCGCGGGGATCTGGATCGGCCTGTGGATCGTGATGCGCTGGGTGCATGGCGAGCCGCTGTCGGCGCTGCTTGGCGCCGGCCGCCGCATAGCGCGACCGGACTTCCTCAAGGGGCTGATCGCGGTGCTGATCACCTCGGCCTTGTCCGAAATCCTGCTCTATCTGCTGCAGCCCAGCATTGCGCGCGGCACGATCAGCCTGTCGTCATGGCTGCTGTTCGCGATCCCGATCGCCGCGCTCACGCTGCTGCAGACGTCGTCGGAGGAGATGCTGTTTCGCGGCTACCTGCTGCGTGGCCTGGCCAATCGGTTCAGAAGCCCGTTCGCCTGGGCGCTGCTGCCCGGCCTGCTGTTCACCTCGCTGCACTGGAGCGGCGGTTCGTCGGCCGCCATCAACGCCAGCGTGCTGGTCTCGATCGCTGCCTTCGCGCTGCTTCTGACGCTCGTGGTCTACGCCACCGGCAATCTCGGGGCCGCCCTTGGAGCTCATCTTGGCAACAACCTCACCGGCTTCCTGCTGATCTCGCATCAGGAGAGCTACAATTCCTTCGCCTTGTTCACCGCAAAGCCGCTCGAAGGGCCGGGCTGGATGATATCGGATGCCATCCTCATTGCGCTCATCGGCATTGCCTGCAGCCTGCTGACGATTGTCTTGCTGCTGCATCCGCGCTCGCCGCTGAAGGTCACGGCCGAGGTTCCAAATGCTGTGGGTGCTGCCTGATCGCTGCCCGGAAAACATCGCAACACCGGCCTTGCCTTGACTCTCGCGCCAAATTCCTGTCTACAGCCCACCAATTCCGCGACGAGTATCCCTCCGAGCAAGCCGACCAGGATGCCGAAACCTCTTTGAGGCCGAGTGCTGTAAACAGATCCTGGAGGCCAACATCCGGCAGCGCTGTGCGCCCCCGGGTGCTTTTTGGTTTTGGGCTTTTGCTTGGACTGGCTTTTGCTTGGAGACTGGGCGCGAACGCATTACCTCTCGGGCACCATCCGGGTGCCAGGGAAAAGGAAAACGAATGTTTGAATCGCTGCAGGAGCGTCTTGGCTCCATCCTGAACGGCCTGACCGGCCGCGGCGCGCTGTCGGAGGCGGATGTCTCGGCAGCGCTGCGCGAGGTGCGCCGTGCGCTGCTCGAGGCCGACGTGGCGTTGGAAGTGGTGCGGTCCTTCACCGACAAGGTGCGCGAGAAGGCCGTCGGCGCCGCGGTGCTGAAGTCGATCAAGCCGGGACAGATGGTCGTCAAGATCGTCCATGACGAGCTGGTCGACATGCTCGGCGCCGAGGGTGTCGCCATCGACCTCAACGCGCCGGCCCCGGTCGTCATCATGATGGTCGGCCTGCAGGGCTCCGGCAAGACCACCACGTCGGCCAAGATCGCCAAGCGGCTGACCGAGCGGCAGAACAAGAAGGTTCTGATGGCCTCGCTCGACACGCGGCGTCCGGCCGCGCAGGAGCAGCTGCGCCAGCTCGGCGAGCAGGTCAAGGTGGCGACGCTGCCTGTTATCGCAGGCCAGAACCCGGTCGATATCGCCAAGCGCGCCGTGCAGGCGGCCAAGCTCGGCGGCCATGACGTCGTCATCCTCGACACCGCCGGCCGCACCCATATCGACGAGCCGCTGATGGTCGAGATGGCCGACATCAAGAAGGTGTCGAGCCCGCACGAGATCCTGCTGGTCGCCGATTCGCTGACCGGCCAGGACGCCGTCAACCTGGCGAAAAGCTTCGACGAGCGCGTCGGTATCACCGGCCTGGTCCTGACCCGCATGGACGGCGACGGCCGTGGCGGTGCCGCGCTGTCGATGCGCGCCGTCACCGGCAAGCCGATCAAGCTGATCGGCACCGGCGAAAAGATGGATGGGCTGGAGGAATTCCACCCCAAGCGGATCGCCGACCGCATCCTGGGCATGGGCGACATCGTCAGCTTGGTCGAAAAAGCCGCCGAGAACATCGATGCCGAGCAGGCGGCGGCGATGGCCAAGAAGATGCAGTCGGGCAAGTTCGACCTGAACGACCTCGCCCAGCAGCTTCAGCAGATGTCGAAGATGGGCGGCATGGGCGGCATCATGGGCATGATGCCCGGCATGGGCAAGATGAAGGACCAGATGGCCGCCGCCGGCCTCGACGACAAGATGTTCGGCCGCCAGCTCGCGATCATCTCCTCGATGACGAAGGCCGAGCGCGCCAATCCCGACATTCTCAAGCACTCGCGCAAGAAGCGCATCGCCGCCGGCTCCGGCACCGATGCCGCCGAGATCAACAAGCTCCTGAAGATGCATCGCGGCATGGCCGACATGATGAAGGCGATGGGCGGCAAGGGCAAAGGCGGTGGCCTGATGCGTGGCATGATGGGTGGCCTTGCCTCCAAGATGGGCCTTGGTGGTTTGGGGGGCGGCATGATGCCCGGCGGCATGGGCGGCATGCCCGATCTGTCGAAGATGGACCCCAAGCAGCTCGAAGCCTTGCAGAAGCAGGCGCAGGCCGCCGGCCTCGGCGGCATGAAGGGGTTGCCGGGCGGTCTTCCCGGCGGCGGCTTGCCAGGCCTGCCCGGCGGCATGAAGCTTCCCGGCCTTGGCGGCGGTGGCGGCCTGCCCGGTCTCGGCAAGAAAAAGTGAGGACGCTATGAACGAAGAAAAGGACATGGCCGACGCCCGCACCATCCTGGCCGGCTACCGCGCCTCGATCGACAACATCGACGCGGCCCTCATTCACATGCTGGCCGAGCGCTTCCGCTGCACCAAGGCGGTTGGCGTGCTCAAGGCCGAGCATGGCCTGCCGCCGGCCGACCCGGCGCGCGAGCAGCAGCAGATCGCCCGCCTGCGCCAGCTGGCGCATGACGCGCATCTCGACCCGGATTTCGCGGAGAAATTCCTCAACTTCGTCGTCCGCGAAGTGATCCGGCACCACGAACAGATCGCCGCTGCCAACGGCGTGACGAAAACGGGTTGAAGAAACCCTGACTTATCAAACGAAATCAGAGCTTTTAGGAGAAAAGAAATGGCACTGAAGATCAGATTGGCCCGTGCGGGCTCGAAGAAGCGTCCTTACTACCACGTCGTCGTTGCCGACGCCCGTTCGCCTCGCGACGGCCGGTTCATCGAGTCGCTCGGCTCGTGGAACCCGCTGCTGCCGAAGGACGGCGAGCGCATCAAGGTCGACGCCGACCGCGTCAAGCATTGGCTGTCGCACGGCGCCCAGCCGACCGACCGCGTGCTGCGCTTCCTCGATGAGGCCGGCCTTGCCAAGCGCGAAGCCCGCTCCAACCCGAAGAAGGCCGAGCCCGGCAAGAAGGCGCAGGAACGCGCCGCCCTGCTGAAGAAGGCCCAGGAAGACGCCGCTGCCGCCGTCGCCTCGGCCGCTGCCGCACCGGCCGAAGCGGAAGCCGCTACCGCCGAGTAATCGCGTCCTATTCCTTGCGGGAACAAAACGGCGGGTCAAAAGCCCGCCGTTTTGCTCTTCATGTTTGGACTGAGGCCGATCAATAACCGCTTGGGCAGCGATCGACATAGACCCGACCATGGCGATCGCGGTACCGGCATTGGCCGCTTTCGCTGGCATGGCCGATCAGCGCGCCGGCCACGGCGCCGACCGCACCGCCGACAACAGCGCCCTGCACCGGATCTCCGGCCACGGCCGCGCCAACCGCAGCACCGCCCAGGCCGCCCACGGCAGCCCCTTTTTCCGTTTGCGAACATGCACCCAGTGCCGTCGTCAGCACCAGAATGGTCAGTATTTTCTTCATTTGTCGTTCCTCTCACACGCGGATCGCCGTCTCGCCGCCAAGTGCTTAACTCTCAGACGGCTAATTTGATCCCGAGGAGAACGAAGATCGCGACGCTGCTCGCCCAAACAGACCGCATCGGCGGTATTGCCACCCGATGGCGTGCAGGCGAAGTGGACGCTGTTCTTGGCTCGGAACAGCTATCGGCTGAACGGGATCAGCGCACGAACCCTGGGGTCGCGCAGATAGAGGCCGCCCCATAGGATGATGCCGAGATAGACGCCGAACAGCATGTGCGAGAACAGCGGATTGCCGATGCGCGCATTGGTGGCGATGGCGCCGCCCATATAGGCGGTGAGCAGGAGGGCGCCGAGCACGGAGGTGCGCGGCAGCGCGTAGAGCGCGGTCGAGACCAGGCCGATGACGCCCAGCATGCGCGCGACGTTGGGATCGGCTGGCCACCCAAGCGGCACCATCGTCTGGGTGACCACGTCGAGCGGCGGCAGCTTGATGGCGCCGTCGAAGATCATGAACAGGACCATGAGGCCGCTGAGCGCCCGGCCGGTCCACAGGGCGCCAGCCGAGACGGGCGCGGTTTGAGAAATGCTCATTGGGTGTCCTCCTGATGGTCAGCCCCTTTTTCGGTGGGGTCGACCCAAGGACGTTCCATGAGGCGTCGATCCGACAAATGTTCGGATTTTTGACGGTGCGGCGTTACGAAAGATAGAACTTTTCGGCCGACAGCATCTTTGGTGGCGTCTCGCCCAAGGCCTCGAACACCGAGATTTCGCAGACCCGGCACAGGCCGTCGAGCGCGAGGTCGTTGGCTTCGGTGCCAAACGGATCCTCAAGCTCTTCCGAAAGCGCGTCGAGGCCGAAGAAGGTGTAGGCGATCAGCGCCGTGAACAATGGCGTTGCCCAACCGGTGGTCGAGATCAGGCCAATCGGCAGCAGCAGGCACACGATGTAGGCCGTGCGGTGCACCAGCAGCGTGTAGGCGAAGGGCAAGGGCGTGCCGGCGATCCGCTCGCAGCCGGCCTGGATGGCGGTGATTGACGCCAGCCTCTCATCCAGAATGCGGAAACCGATCGTGTCGAGGTCGCCAGCCCGGCGCTGCGCATTGGCACGGCGGCCCATGCGCCTGACCATCTCGTCCGCCGGATTGGCGAAACTAGCGGCCGTCCCGGCTTCAGCCTCGATGAAGGCATGGACCTCCTTGACGCTGTCGATCTTGCGCAACTGGCCGCGCAGAAAATGACAGAAGGCCAGCGCTTCCATCAGCAGGGCGCGCTGCTCGGCCCGATCGGGAATGAGGCTTGTCGTGGCGCGGGCCAGATTGCGGATTTCGAAGACCAGCGCGCCCCACAGTTTGCGCGCCTCCCACCAGCGATCATAGGCGGCGTTGTTGCGAAACGACAGATAGATCGACAAGGTCACGCCCACCAGTCCGAAAGGCGTGATGTTGAAGACGCCGAGATCGAGCTGGAACCGGCGCGCCACGACGAGGATGACCACCGAATAGATCGCGAAGCCGAAAATCTGCGGCAGGATGCGTGGCACCACCGAACCACGCATGATGAAGAACAGCTGCAGGAAGGTGGGGCGCGGACGAACGATCATTCGGGAGCCTTTCACGGGCGAGCGTCGGCCCTCAGCTCCTGTATTGTGCGATGCGGCGGCCATGCAAGCCCGGCCGCCAGCGACATTGCCATGTCGTCCGTGTGTCGACTACCGGTGTGTGCTGTTTGCGGATATTGAGAAGCTGCTGCCGTCCCGATGCAGGCGAGGAAAAAAATGACGGGCGAGACCGATCTGAGCACTCTGTTGGCGTCGATGATGCCGGAACTGCGCGATGGCATCTATGTCTTCGCCACGCTGGCGCCTGGCGTTCCACAGCCCGAAGGCCTCGAACCGGTCATGGCGTTTCGGGAGCGCGAAGGCACGACGCTGATCGTGACGGAGGAAGCCGCCCGGAGCACTGAGCTGACCGCCTCGTTCCGCTGCCGGATGATCACGCTGAACGTCCACTCATCGCTGGAAGCCGTCGGCTTCCTTGCCGCCATCACCGCGCGCCTAGCCGCCGCCGGCATGGGCGTCAATCCGGTCTCGGGTTTTTACCACGACCATCTGTTCGTGCCGGCTGGGCGGGCGGAGGAGGCGATGGCGATGCTGCGCGAACTGAGTGTGGATAGTGCGAGTTGAAATCGGCGCAAAGCGGCTAATCTCATGAGTCGCAGCGCCAAAATGGACAGGCCAGCGCCGCCCCTCATCCCCCTGCCGGGACCTTCTCCCCGTATAGTGACGGGGAGAAGAGGGCTAACGGCCGGAGGCCGGGCCCGCGACGGCGGGCCGCCGGTCGTCCGGCGCCCTCGCGGAGGGCCAGCCACGACAGCGGCGGTGCGGCCTGTGAGCGGGATTAAGCCGCCTTCTTCTTCGGCTGGATAAGGCCGCGCTCGACCAGGAGCTCGGCGATCTGCACGGCGTTCAGCGCCGCGCCCTTGCGCAGATTGTCGCAGACGATCCACATCGACAGGCCGTTGTCGATGGTCGAATCCTCGCGGATGCGCGAGATGAAGGTGGCGTCCTCGCCGGCCGATTCCAGCGGCGTGATGTAGCCGCCATCCTCGCGCTTGTCCAAGACCTGGCAGCCCGGGGCGTCCCGGAGAATCTCCCGCGCCTCATCGGCGGTGATCGGCTTCTCGAACTCGATGTTGACCGCTTCCGAATGGCCGATGAACACCGGCACGCGCACGCAGGTCGCCGTCAGCTTGATCTTGGGATCGAGCATCTTCTTGGTCTCGGCGACCATCTTCCATTCTTCCTTGGTAAAACCGTCATCGAGGAAGACGTCGATATGCGGGATGACGTTGAAGGCGATGCGCTTGGTGAACTTCTTGACGTCGACGCTGTCGGCGACGAACACCGCGCGCGTCTGCGTGAACAGCTCGTCCATGCCTTCCTTGCCGGCGCCGGATACCGACTGGTAGGTGGCGACGACGACGCGCTTGATGGTGGCGAAATCATGCAGCGGCTTCAGCGCCACGACGAGCTGCGCCGTCGAGCAATTCGGGTTGGCGATGATGTTCTTGCGTGTGAACAGCGAGATCGCGTCCGGGTTAACCTCGGGCACGATCAGCGGCACGTCCTGGTCGTAACGGAAGGCCGACGAATTATCGATGACGACGCAGCCCTGCTTGCCGATCTTCGGCGACCATTCCTTGGAGACATTGCCGCCGGCCGACATGATGCAGATGTCAGTGTCGGAAAAATCATACTGGTCGAGCGGCCTGACCTTCAGCGTGCGGTCGCCGAACGACACTTCCGTGCCCATGCTGCGCCGCGAGGCGAGCGCCACGACTTCGCTCACTGGAAAGCCGCGCTCTTCCAGGATGTTGAGCATTTCCCGGCCCACATTGCCCGTGGCGCCGACTATCGCAACCTTGAAACTCATAAAAATCTCCTGTCCCTCTCCGCTTGGTTTTTGGAGAAAACCCGCCGGCCAAGTGCGGGTTCCGTCCCCCGGGCCGGACCCGGGAGAGGGTGGTTAGGCCAAGGGAATCACACCGTTTTGTTGGTGGTTTTGGTGGTTTTCTTGGCCAAGAATGGGGTTTTGCCGGGACGAGGCGACGCAGCGACGCGCCCGGCCCAATGGTTCGCATTGAGGCTGGGGGCATCGAATGCAAGAAGAGCCATCAAAAGGCCGCGCATCGAAAAACGATCCCGTTCGAAGCGGGCTTTTACGCGGTTTGCGGCAGGAGTCAATTGGCGGTACGCCGCATAGCCTTCACGGCACCCTGTACAAGAAGGGCGGCAGGAAGTACGAACGGCCAAGATTGTTTGGCTGGCGTCGCCAGCCCCCGGCATGTGCTCCATGATGAGCGCAGAACCCTGAATTCCGAAAGAACGAGATGTCCAACTTCGATGGTATTGTTCCCGCGCTGGCACAAGCGCTGGAAAAACGCGGTTATTCCGACCTGACACCGGTGCAGAAGGCGGTGCTGGAGCTCGGCCAGGCCGACGCGCTGGTGTCGGCGCAGACCGGCTCGGGCAAGACCGTCGCCTTCGGCCTTGCCATGGCGCCGACGCTGCTCGACGGCGCGGAACGTTTCGGCCCGGCAGCGGCGCCGCTGGCATTGGCGGTGGCGCCGACACGCGAACTGGCGCTGCAGGTGACGCGCGAGCTCGAATGGCTCTATGAGCCAACCGGCGCCACGGTGGCGTCCTGCGTCGGCGGCATGGATATGCGCACCGAACGGCGCGCGCTGGAGCGCGGCGCCCATATCGTCGTCGGCACGCCCGGCCGGCTGCGCGACCACATCACGCGGCATTCGCTCGACATGTCGACGCTGAAGGCCGTGGTTCTCGACGAGGCCGACGAGATGCTCGACCTCGGCTTTCGCGAGGACCTCGAATTCATCCTCGATGCCGCACCGGCCGAGCGCCGGACGCTGATGTTCTCGGCCACCGTGCCGCGCTCCATCGCCACGCTCGCACAGGGCTATCAGCGCGATGCCGTGCGCATCTCGGCCGCCGGCGAGGAAAAGCAGCATCTCGACATCGAGTATCGGGCGCTGAATGTAGCCCAGGCCGACCGCGAGAACGCCATCATCAACGTGCTGCGCTTCTATGAGGCCAAGAACGCGCTGGTGTTCTGCAACACGCGCGCCGCCGTCAACCATCTGACCGCACGCTTCAACAACCGCAATTTTTCCGTCGTGGCGCTCTCGGGTGAACTCAGCCAGAACGAACGCAGCCACGCGCTGCAGGCGATGCGCGACGGCCGCGCGAAAGTCTGCATCGCCACCGACGTCGCGGCGCGCGGCATCGACCTGCCCAATCTCGAGCTGGTGATCCACGCCGACCTGCCGACCAATCCCGAAACGCTGCTGCACCGAAGCGGCCGCACGGGACGTGCCGGGCGCAAGGGCGTCAGCGCGCTGATCGTGCCTAACAGCGCCCGCAGGCGCACCGAGCGGCTGCTGCAAAGCGCCAAGCTGACGGCGACCTGGGCGAGCCCGCCCTCGGCCGACGACGTGATGCGGCGCGACGACGAGCGCATTCTTGCCGACCCGGCTTTCGACGAACCGGTCAAGGATGACGAGCGCGAGTTCATCGATGCGCTTCTTAGCCGGCATGGCGCCGAACAGGTGGCGGCCGCTTTCGTGCGCCAATGCCGCGCCAGCCGCTCGGCGCCCGAGGATCTCATGGACGTCGCGCCTTTCACGCCATCGCGTGAAAGAGCGGCGGGCGAAAAATTCAGCCCTCGCGACGAGGCACCGAGCCGCCGCGACGATTTCGGCGCCAGCGTCTGGTTCTCGCTGTCGGTGGGGCGCCGGCAGAATGCCGAGCCGCGCTGGCTGATCCCGATGCTGTGTCGTGCCGGCAGCATTTCCAAGCGCGAGATCGGCGCCATCAAGATGCAGCCGGAAGAGACGTTCGTGCAGATCGCCGCCGACTGGGCGGAGCGCTTTCTCGCCGCGATCGGTCCCGACCGCAAATTGCAGGGCAACATCGTGGTCAAGCGGCTGGACGGCACGCCGGACCTGTCGCGGGCCGGCTATCAGCCGCCGAGCCCGGACAAGAAGCCGCATCGCGGCAAGGCGCCGTTCGACCCGAACGCGCCGAAGCGCAAATTCGAGAAGCGTGCACCGGCTTCAGTCGACCATCGTCCGGCCACCACGCATGAGGCAAAGCCGTGGGCGAAGAAGCCGGGCAAGCCGAAATTCGACAACGCCGGTCCGCCAAAAAACAAGAAGACGAAGAAGCGGCCTTCGTAGGAATCCAGACTGGCCGCGCTCTGCTTCAGGCCGGCCCGGATGATCGCCGCCCAGCTTGCCGACGCCAGTGTCGGCCGGTGCTGTCTGGCGATGTGCCCGGCCAGGGACGCGCGGCAGGCATCGGAACGCTTGGCTGTCATAGCTATGGGCGGCTTGCCCATGGGCTTGGGCCTGTGCCACATCTTGGCAGGGAACGGGCTACAAGGGGCGGGCGGATGCGCGGTGAAGTGCTTCACTATGACGAGGACCAGGGCTTCGGCTTCATCACCGGAGCCGACGGCAGCAGCTACACTTTCACCCGCGAGAACCTGCGCCGGCAAACCGCCATGCCCAACGGGACGGCGGTCGAGTTCCAGCCGGGCGGCGGCCAGGCGCGCGACGTCTTTTCGATCGCTGGCCAAACCACCGCAGGCCCGGCCGTGAACTCGACGGTTGGCGCAGGCATAGATGCGGCACCGGCCCAAGCCGGCACCGCATCCACAGCCCGCGCACCGCAGGCGCAGCATTTCGGCCGATCCAGCGAGAGCGCAACCGCCGAACCCAGTGATCTCTGGGGCTATTTCTGGCGTGGACTGACGCAGAACTACTTCAACTTCGCCGGCCGCGCCCGCCGCAAGGAATATTGGGGCTATTGCCTGTTTTGGGTGGTCTGCCTGCTGATCGTCGGCGGCATCGGCATCTTCACCGATATCGAAATGGGCAATTTCGACACAGATGTCTCGGCGGCGGTGACGGTCGGCCTCTGCGGCACCTTCCTCCTGGCGACGCTCCTGCCCGGCCTCGGCATGACCGTGCGCCGGCTGCACGATATCGGCCTGTCGGGCTGGCTCTATCTGGTGATCCTGATCCCCAGCATCGGCAGCCTGATCATCCTGGTCTTCGCGCTGATCCCGACCCAGGCGCGTGAAAACCAGTGGGGACCGATACCGGCGGGAGTCAGGGTTTAGGAGCCAGATCCCTCGAAAAGTCACTCCAAAAAACGACGGTTCAGCCGAACTTCGTATCACAGACGAAGATTCCGCTTGCAATTTAATCCGCGCACAGATAGTCTGTGTGCAGATTAAATAGGTGAATGGAGCAAGACGATGTGGACCAATGAATACACCGCGACTTCCCCCCTTCCTGCGCAAGCCATCTGGAACGCGCTCAAGGCCTTGCATGAAGGCCGCCTGACTTATGAAGGCTCCGATACCTTCGTGCTGCATGGGCCATTCGCCAAGGGCACCCGCGTCTCGGTGACGCCGGTCGGTCAGGACACGTTCGAATCGACCATCGTCGATCTCGTCGAAAACGTCACCTATGCCGATGAAACTTCGTTCGGCGACACCAAGCTGCTGTTCCGGCACACTCTGGTGCCCGTCGAAGGCGGCACGCAGGTGACGCACCGGCTCGATATCTCAGGCCGTTCGGCCGCCGAGGTCGGCCCGGAACTCGGGCCCCAGATCAGTGGCGATTTCGACGTGTCGATGGCCAAGTTGTTCGAGCAGGCGGAGGCGTTGGCGAACCATGGCTGAACTCGACACGCGCTTCAAGGGCGGGCCGTCGGAGAGCCCCGGCTTGCTGCTCTGGCGAACCACCATGCGCTGGCAGCGCGTCATGGCGGCGGCGCTGGCGCCGCTCGACCTGACGCATGTCCAGTTCGTGCTGCTCGCCTCGGCGATGTGGCTTGGCCGCAATGGCGAACCGCCCAACCAGGTGCAGCTCGCCGCCCAGGCCGGCACGGAGGTGAAGATGACCTCTGACGTCGTCGCCCGGCTGGAGGCCAAGGGTTTGATCGCACGCGAAGCCGATTCCCGGGACTCCCGGGCCAAGGTGATCCGCGTCACCGCC
The DNA here is from genome assembly GCF_020164995.1 of Mesorhizobium sp. CO1-1-11. Classification (NCBI taxonomy): domain Bacteria; kingdom Pseudomonadati; phylum Pseudomonadota; class Alphaproteobacteria; order Hyphomicrobiales; family Phyllobacteriaceae; genus Mesorhizobium; species Mesorhizobium sp. CO1-1-11. Next base: position 52,344 of record NZ_JAIUHE010000021.1, on the reverse strand, counting down.
GCCGGGGCGGCGGCCGCCCAGCAAGCGATCGTCGCCGTCGAGGCCGCCGACTCAGCGTTTTTCGAGCCGGTGGACGAGGCGCGGCTCGTCGGCCTGCTGCGGCAGCTTGCCGGCGAGATCCGCTGATTATCCCAGGAACTTGGCGATGATCGCGTCGCCCATTTCGACCGTGCCGACCTCGGTCATGCCGGGTGAGAAAATATCCTTGGTGCGCAGGCCCTGGTCGAGCACGGCGGCGATAGCGCCTTCAAGCTTGTCGGCTTCGTCGACCATGCCAAAGGAATAGCGCAGGCACATGGCGAAGGAGGCGATCATGGCGATCGGGTTGGCGATGCCCTTGCCGGCAATGTCGGGTGCCGAACCGTGCACCGGCTCGTACAGCGCCTTGCGCTTCTTGGTCTTGGCGTCAGGCGCGCCGAGCGAGGCCGACGGCAGCATGCCGATCGAGCCGGTCAGCATGGCGGCGATGTCGGACAGCATGTCGCCGAACAGATTGTCGGTGACGATGACGTCGAACTGCTTTGGCCAGCGCACCAGCTGCATGCCGCCGGCATCGGCCAGCATGTGGTCGAGCTTGACGTCGGAATAGCGTGCCTTGTGGGTCTGGGTGACGACCTCGTTCCACAGCACGCCCGACTTCATGACGTTGCGCTTTTCCATCGAGGTGACATGGTTCTTCCGGGTCCGCGCGAGCTCGAAAGCGACGCCCGAAATGCGCTCGATCTCGAACGTGTCGTAGACCTGGGTATCGATGCCGCGCTTCTGGCCGTTGCCGAGATCGATGATCTGCTTGGGCTCGCCGAAATAGACGCCGCCGGTCAGCTCACGCACGATGAGGATGTCGAGGCCTTCGACGACTTCCTGCTTCAGCGAGGACGACGCGGCCAGCGCCGGATAGCAGATGGCGGGCCTGAGATTGGCGAACAGCTCCATGTCCTTGCGCAGGCGCAGCAGGCCGGCTTCGGGGCGCACCTCGTAAGGCACGGCATCCCATTTCGGGCCGCCGACGGCGCCGAACAGCACCGCGTCCGCAGCCATCGCCTTTTCCATGTCGGCGTCGGAGATCGCCGCGCCGTGCGCATCGTGAGCGCAGCCGCCGACCAGGCCCTCGTCGGTGACGAAGCCACTGCCGAGCTTTGCGTTCATGGCCGAGATCAGCTTCTTGACCTCGGCCATCGCCTCGGGGCCGATGCCGTCGCCGGGGAGCAGGAAAAGATGCTTCGTTGCCATGGTGAGCCGTCCTAGAAAGAATGCGTTTCGGTTTGCACGGCGTCCTTCGCGCGCCAAAGAGGCGCGCGGCGCTGTGCGACGCGGCCTTGCTAAACGCCAAGCGGTTGCAGCGCAAGGGGAGGACGAAGGACCTGTCGCCGCTGTCCCGCCGGCATGTCCAAGTTAGTGGCCACGGAAGATGCGCTCACCGGTGCGAGAGAATGTTGACCAGCCGGCCCAGCGGATCGCGCACATAGAAGCGCCGCACGCCCCAGGGTTCATCAGCGGGCCCGTATTCGACGGCGAAGCCGGCGCCCTTCATGGCTTCGAATGCCGCATCGACATCGTCCACCTCGATCGACAGATCCGGCACCGGCGTACCGGACCCGCCTTGCGCCATGAAGCTGACCTGCAGCTGCATCATGTCCTCGGAACCGTAGGTTACGATCCAGCCCTGATCCATCAGGATGTCGAGGCCAAGCACGTCGTGGTAGAAACGGTTCGCCGCGGCCACGTCCGGCGTTTCGATATTGGCCACGATACGCCGGACCTTCATGGCGGAAGTCTCCTCACATGGTACGCCGCAGCGCCGTCACCTCGATCTCGATCTTCATTTCCGGCTTGTTGAGCTGGCAGACGATCATCGTCGCCGCCGGCCTGATGTCGCCGAATGTCTCGCCAAGGATCGGGAAGACGACATCCACGAAGGCCTGGTCGGTGATGTAGTAGTGCGCGCGCACCACGTCGGATATCTCGAAGCCGCCATCCTGCAACGCCTTGCCGATCGTCGCCAGGCAATTGCGCGTCTGCGCCTCGACACTGTCCGGCATCGTCATGGTGGCGTAATCGTAGCCGGTCGTCCCGGACACGAAGCACCAGTCGCCCTGCACCACGGCGCGTGAATAGCCGGCGGTCTTTTCGAACGGCGAGCCGGTTGAGATGAGCTTGCGCATGGGGGAGCCTCGCATTGTTGCAGCTAGTCTGCGGGGAAAAACCGATCCTGCCATGGGCCAATGCGGATGGATCGGCGGTGCAGAAACTGTGGCCTCGACGGGCCAGCTTGTGCCCGGACGCCACAAAGGGAAATCGGCAAAGTCAACCGCCGCCACAATTTCTGCTTGCATTCAGGAACAAAAAGAGAACTATATATGTATCCGCGAGAGCAGACGCGGTCACTCCGGGGGGAGGAATCATTATGTCAAGCCGCACCGTCGCGCTCGCTCGCGCCTTCGTGGTACGGTTTTCGCGCGTGCCGGTGGTAGTCTTGACAGCGATGGCGGCCCAGGCCGGGCTTGGCTCTACGGCGCTTGGCGCGGGCATGGATTACGCCACCTGTTTCAGCGACGGCAAGGTTGGCGCCGACCAGCAGATCGCCGCCTGCACGCCCATCGCCGAGGACAGCAGCGAGATACCCGATCTGCGCGTGAATGCCTATTTCTGGCGTGGCCTTGCCTATACGCAAAAGAATGATATCGACCATGTCATCGCTGACATGAATGAGGTGATAGCGCTCGATCCGACTTACGTGCGCGCTTTTACCAACCGCGCCATTGCCTGGGAGAGCAAGGGGGACTTCGACCGAGCCGTGGCGGACTATACGGGCGCGATCGCGCTCACGCCGAACGACGCCAACCTCTACGCCTATCGCGCCAGGGCACTCGGCAAAGGAGGCGAGCATGATCGCGCTATTGCCGAGTGCGACAAGGCGATCGACATCGACCCCGCCAACGAGATCGCCTATGGCGTGCGCGGTGTCCAATGGGAAGACAAGGGCGACGCGGCGCGGTCCCAAGCCGACTATGACAAAGCGGAGAGCGTCCGTACCGACCCGGTCGCGCCTTATCAAGACCGCGTCCGCTCGTGGATCGCGAAGGGCGAGCGCAAGCGCGCTGAAGCCGACTGCAAGTACATAGCTGGCGTCGACGTGAGCAAAGGACGCGCTTGCAGCCACCTGATCGTGAAAGCTCTCGGCGACCCGCGCGACGGCGGCCCCGGCTCAAACCCCGCTTCTGCTCAAAATGCGATTGGAGTGGGGTGGCAGGAAAAGGGCGACCATACCCGCGCCATCGCTGCATTCGACGAGGCTATCCGGCTCAATCCAACAAGTTCCGCTTTCTACTTCAATCGCGCCAAGAGCTGGGGCTTAAAGAAGAATTATACCCGCGCGCTCACCGATCTGAATGAAGCCGTCCGCCGCAACCCGGCCAACGCCGAGGCTTATCGCGTGCGCGGGATGACTATGGCTCGAATCGGCAATTCAAAGGAGGCTTTTGCCGACCTCGACAAAGCGATTTCCATCAGTGCCGACGATCCAAAACCGTATTTTGAGAGGGCGCTTGTCTGGGAGACGAGCGATCCCAACAAGGCACTCGCCGATCTGGATAAGGCAATCGCGCTCGATCCGGCCAACGTGGGTTACCGCAACGAAAGGCTTCGCGTCCAGCTCGACAAGCGCAGGGCGAAGGGGCAACCCGTACTGCAGGCACCAGACACGGAGGACAATCAGGGTCCCGAGACCGCCGACACCTCCAACCCAGCCGCGATGCAAGCGGCGAAGCCTGCCGAGCCTCCAACGTATGAGCCGTTTCAGCCATATCCCAAGAAGGTGGATCATTCCGAGATCGTGGCCTGGACGCTCAAGCGGGGCCTGGAGCAACAGGCGCGTGGAAATCTCAATGACGCGATAGACTCGTTCAATTTTGCAATCGAACGCGACCCCTACAATGCCGACGCCTTCTACAACCGCTCGATCGCCGAGGCATCGCGAGGGAACGACGCCGTCGCCGCCAAGGACTGCCGGCGCGCCGTTGATCTCGACCCCAGGCGAACGGGTTCCTGCAACGACCATGCGTCGGCCGAACCAGCCGAGTCGGCTGCGGGAGGGACCAGGAACCCGGCAGCTGCGAAAGTCCTGATCGAGCGCGCCAAGGCGCGTCTCGCGGAATATAGCGCCGGCAGCGCGCTCATCGATCTTGCCACTGCGATCCGCCTCGATCCCGACAATGCTGAAGCCTATCTGGCGCGAGGGCGAGCGAGGGCGACGAACGGGGACAAGGCCGGGGCATCGGCGGATTGCAGTCACGCGGTCGAACTCGATCCGAAATGGGCAGGAGCTTGCGACGAGCAGGTTGCAAGCGGCGAAAGCATGCAGTCGACTCCACCGAGGGTGGAACAGCCGAAGCCCTCCGTCGCGGCCGGGGTCGAAATCCTGGCCCGGCAACTCAGCCAGGATAAAGCAAAGCCAACCGAAAAGCTGCCCGCGTCAAAGATAACGGAGCTGGCTCAGGCGGCTCGCCCGGGCGTCCTGAGCGCAGTGCAGAACGGCGACACTTTCTCGGGTGCCGGAAAATACGAGCAAGCCATCGGGCAATATGAGAAGGCGATCGCCCTTGACCCCAATAGCCCGTTCGCCTATTTCGGTCGCGGCAAGGCCTGGGCCGCAAAACGCAACTACAGTCGAGCGATCGCCGACTATGATCGGGTGATCGATCTCCTCCCAAACTTAGAGTCGGCGTGGATCTTCCGGGGCGTCGCCAAGACCATGTCGGGCGATGTCGACGGAGCCTTGGCGGATTGTAGCCAGGCCGCCAAGATTGACCCGGAAGCGAGCGACGCATTTGTCTGTTCCGCGTCGGCTTGGAGCGCCAGGGGCGACGCCGAGCGGGCGATCGCGGCCTACTCAGTGGCGATTAAGATCGACCCGAAAAATGCAGCCAGTTACTTCGGGCGCGGCATGGCACGAGTCGACATGAATGACTATGAGGGCGCCATTGCCGATTTCGATCAGGCGATAAAATTCGATCCTTACAATGTCAGCTATGTGACCGAGCGCATTACGGCTCTGGCCGCGAAGGCAAAAGACGCTGCTGCATCGGGTGCCGTTGGGCCTGAGCCGAAGAATCTAAAGGCTTTGACCGATCGTGGCTACACTATTCCACCTGCAGCCAGAGTGGCTTTCGAGCAGGGAGGGGTGCTGGATAACGAAAATGACTATGACGGCGCCATCGCGCAGTATGGCAAGGCAATCCTCCTGTTCCCTGCATTCCGGGACGCATATGTGGCCCGCGCCTTCCTTTGGGAGATAAAGGGCGATTATGCTCAGGCCATTGCCGATTTCAGCCTTGCGATCGCGATCAATCCCGACATTGGCGAGACCTATGGCGATCGCGGCCGCAACCTCAAATATCAAGGGGATTATGACGGAGCGTTGGCGGATTACGACAAAGCCGTCCGTCTTGATCCAACGAACGCCAGGAGCTATGCCGGTCGAGGCATGTTCCGAATGGCCCGGCGAGAAGACGCAGCAGCACTTGCCGATTTCGAGACTGTGCTCAGCCTCGATCGCAATAACGTTTTCGGTTACTTCGGCCGAGGAGCGATCGGCGTTCGCCAATCGAACTATGATGGCGCCATTGCCGATCTGAACCAAGCAATAAGGATGAAGCCGAATTTCGCTGCCGCTTATCAAGCGCGAAGCCAAGCATGGGAAGCCAAGGGAAACCACAAACGCGCCGAGGCCGACCGCAAGAAAGCGCTCAGCCTCGAAGCGAAATAAGCTTGTCCGTCGGAGTTGCATGGAGGTCGGTCCGACTGGCCCGATGGCGGGCTCACAACGGTGAGCCGGTGATGAATCAGGCTCGCAGTTGCGCCAGGACGCCTGCGATATCACCCATGCCCAATGCCCGATGATGCGACCGTCTTCCACCCGAAAAAATGTCGCAGGAGGTGAAGTGCAGCGTCCGGCCGGTCGGTGCGACACCGAAATAGACACCCTTGTGTGCCGCTGTAGACGAAGCTCGCGGTCCTTGTCGGCGACCACGACTTCCGTGACGACTTTGAGATCCGGCATTGCCGTCAGCCGCGCCTTGAAGAAAGCGACCGTCGCCTGTTTCGGACTGACATTGGCCGGCGGCGGTGCCGCGGCGCTCTGTTGATGATTCACATAGGTGTCGGCGAACAGTTCGGAGAAGGCATCGATATCGCCCGCGCTCAATGTCGCCGCGAACCGTCCCGCCAGTGGTTGAGCCGAGCAGCCGCCCGGGCGAGGGTCGGCGTCAGCAAGCCGCCACCAAGAAGCAGCCCGGCTGCTGTCACTTGTCGCTGATTCTGCATCGTAGCCTCCGTCGGGAAATGGCGACGGAAGACCGTCGCGCTTGGCGACAGCGCTAGTTCGCCGACCCCAGCGCCTTGTCCAGCGCTTCCTTCACATCGGCCGGCCATGTCGCCAGCGCCGGCCAGGCGTTCGGTTGGCCATTGTCGCCGCGGCGGGCGAAATAGAGCTGGTGCTTGGCCGGGTCGACGGCCATGAAGCCGTCATTGCCGCCGCAATCATGCGGCACGCAGCCGCTGGCGAAGAAGGCGCCGGACGCGGTCTTTTCCGTGCCGCCGCCGACCAGCAGGCTGGTCGCCATATCGGGCATGTCCTTGCCGAGCAGCTTTTCGGCTTCCTTGTAGACAGCCTCATTGTGGAAGGCGTCGATGATGTTCTGGTACTTTTCCGGATCGATGTCTTTCCAGTCGGTGCCGGGTTCGGGCATGTAGGTGAGATTGCCCGAAATCGTCAGCCCATCCGTCGGCGACCACTGCAGGGCCGGCTTCTGGTCCCCCGGCAGGAGATAGGGCACGAAATAGATGGCGTTGTCGGACACTCCCGCGGGCGGCGCTCCGCACTCGTCCTGCTCGACCTTGGTGCTCTGGATGGCGCCGCCTTCTGGCTTCCAGACGATCACCGTCGCCGGGCCGCATTGATTGCCGCCATCGCCAACATCGAACAAGGCCACCTTGATGCCGCCAACCTCCACAATCTTGTCGAAGAAGAGATCATAATTGCTGGCCAGTTGCTTACCGTCATAAGCAAGCACCTTCTCGCCGTCCTGCTCCGGCTGCGTGATGGTGAGGTGGCCGCCTTCGAACGGCACCGGCGCCTGTTTGTCGTCGTCGGCGGCGTCGGCGGCGTTGGCTCCCGCATCCTGATCGGGGGCCGGCTTTTCCACCGCCGGCGCCCTCTGCGCGGCGGGCGTCTGAGTCTGCGCGAGCCCGCTCGCGGCGGGCGCCAGCAACAAGGCCAGCCCGCAAAAGCCGGCAAGAAGCTGATGTCTCATGACTGTCCCTCCCTCGACCCGGCCCGGAAAGGGCCGGTCTTGGCGGCCGCTCAAGCCCAGGGGCGCAGTTCGGCGTTCTTCTTCTCGAACGAGGCGATGGCGCCTGCCTTTTCCATGGTCAGGCCGATATCGTCGAGCCCATTGAGCAGGCAGTGCCGCTTGAAGTCGTCGAGGTCGAAGGTGACCACGCCGCCGTCCGGACCACGGATTTCCTTGGCTTCGAGATCGACCGACAGGGTGGCGTTGGAGCCGCGCGATGCGTCGTCCATCAGCTTCTCCAGGTCCTCTGGGCTGACGGTGATCGGCAGCACGCCGTTCTTGAAGCAGTTGTTGTAGAAGATGTCGGCGAACGAGGTCGAGATGATGCAGCGTATGCCGAAATCGAGCAGCGCCCATGGCGCGTGTTCCCTGCTCGAGCCGCAGCCGAAATTGTCACCGGCAACCAGGATCTGCGCCTTGCGGTAAGCCGGCTTGTTGAGCACGAAATCCGGATTTTCGGAGCCGTCGTCCCTGTAGCGCATCTCGGCGAACAGGCCGGTGCCAAGCCCGGTGCGCTTGATCGTCTTGAGATAATCCTTCGGGATGATCATGTCGGTGTCGACATTGACGATCGGCAGGGGAGCGGCGACGCCGGTGAGCTTGGTGAATTTTTCCATGGCTTTGGCCCGTGTTTTCGTTGCGGGGGATTTGCTGAGGCTCGGTTTACACAAAGCCGCGGGCAAATAAAAGGCAACTGTTCGTGCGCGCCGGCACAAGGCGCTGCGCAAAACAGCTTCGAATTCACCGCCCGATGGTGCAGTCTGGTCCAATGGTGGAAAACTCCCACGTTCTCTATGCGCGTGAACCGGCGCTCGGCATTCCCGAATTCCGCCGCGTGCTGGTGGAATCCGGTCTCGGCGAAGTCCGGCCCGTCGATGACGAGGCAAGGCTGAAGGCGATGCTGGAGGGCGCCAACCTGATCGTGACCGCCCGTCTCGACATGGCCCACCTCGACAGGGCCGGTCTCGACATGGCCGGTCTCGACATGGGAGGCAGGCCGCTGATTGGCGTTGCCCGCTGCCTGGCCGACTTTTCCTGGGTCTGCTACATCAGCGATCTTGCCGTTTCGGCCAAGGCGCAAGGCCTGGGCATCGGCAAGGGACTGATGGACGAGGTGGCCCGGCAGCTCGGACCGTCGGTCGCCATCAGCCTGATTTCCATGCCGGACGCTGTCAGATTCTATGAACGCATCGGCATGAAGCGCGTGCCCGACGCCTTCTGGATCTCCCGCAAGCGCTGACTTTTCTTCTGTGATCCATCCATCGTCAACGGTGAGCGACCTTGTCGCTTGACATGCAACCAAATGGTTGCATATTAAAGCCATGAGCATGGATGCCGTCTTTCGCGCCCTGGCCGACCCGACACGCCGGCAATTGCTGGACAGCCTCCATGCCAGGAACGGACAGACGCTCAATGCGCTGTGCGCGGAGATGGCCATGACCCGCCAGGCGGTGACCAAGCACCTGGCGATCCTGGAAGAGGCGAACCTCGTCACCACCATCCGCCGGGGCCGAGAGAAGGAGCACTACCTCAACCCGGTTCCGATCAATGAGATCGCCGAACGCTGGATCGGCAAATTCGAGCGCCACCGGCTTGAGGCATTGAGTGATCTGAAGAAACGCCTCGAAAGGGAAGACTGATGAGCAACAGCTTCGTTTACGTGACCTATATCCGCACCACGCCGGAGAAACTCTGGGAGGCGTTGACCGACCCGGAGTTCAACCGGCAGTTTTTCCTCTGCTCCTATCAGGAGAGCGACTGGAAAGTGGGCTCCAGCTGGAAGCTGATCTTCCCGGACGGCCGTGTCGCCGACAGTGGCGAGATTCTCGAGATCGACCCGCCACGACGCCTGGTCATCAAATGGCGCAATGAATGGATGCCCGAGATCAGGCAAGACGGCTACACGCGCTGCACCTTCACCATCGAGCCCGACGGCGAGCTGATGAAACTTGCCGTCACCCATGAGGCGGACGGCCCGCACAGGCTGATCGGCAATGTCGCCAAAGGCTGGCCGCTGGTGCTGGCCAGCCTGAAGAGCCTGCTCGAGACCGGCAAGGGATTCGAGCGTCCGCCATCGAAAGCTTGAACTCGTTTCGCTAGCGGAACAAATTTCACGTGGAGGCATCGATGATGCACGCTCTCAGGGTGCGGAGCATGACCAATGGCGAGACGATCATGGCATCGGCCGAGATCGGCGCGCCTCCCGAACGCGTCTTCAAGGCGCTGGTCGGCAAGGAAGCCGAGCAATGGTGGGGGTCAGCCGATACCTACCGGATGGTCGACTGGTCGGCCGACCTTCGCGTCGGCGGCCGCTGGACTGTTGTCGTGCGCACGGCCGGCGGTAGGGACCTGCCGGCCGGCGGCGAATTCCTCGAAATCGAAACACCGCGCCGGATCGTGCAGACGTGGGCCCATGGCTGGGACCATCCCACGCTTGGCCGGCGGCAAACCAGGGTCGCCTGGCTGCTGGAGCCTATCGCCGACGGCACGCGCGTCACCATCTGCCATGGCGGCTTTGGCGGGCGGCAAGAGGCGGCGGCTGAACATGCCGAGGACTGGGCCCGGGTGCTGGCCTGGCTGCAGGCGCATGTCGAGGCTGGAAGGCTGGCTGCGGCCTGATCGGCGTGCGGAGCGACGTCACGCCCCTCCGCACGCCTTGACCCACGCCTGTTCTGGTCCACATCCCATGCATGGGAAAACAGGCATGTTTCATAGGCACGGCTGGCTGGGGCATTCCGACACGATACAAGAATAATTTCCCGCAACCCGGATCGCATCTCGAACGCTACGCCCGGCACTTTCCGATCGTCGAGATCGACACGTCCTTCTACAAGCCGCACCGTCGCGAGACTTACGAACGCTGGGCACACGCCGTGCCGCAGCACTTCCGCTTCGCCGTCAAGATGCCGAAGGCGATCACCCATGAGCGCCGTCTCGTGGACTGCAACGAAATTTTGCAAAGCTTTCTCCAGGAGGTCGAAGGTCTCGGTGGAAAGCTGAGCGTGCTTCTGGTGCAGCTGCCGCCGAGCCTGTCCTTCGAGCCCGATGTCGCGAGCGATTTCTTCGACATGGTGGGCACCCGAACCGAAACTAGGCTGGTCTGCGAGCCGCGCCATCCCAGCTGGTTCGAAGCAGAGGCTGAAGCGCTTCTGGCCGATCGCCGGATCGCGCGCGTTGCCGCCGATCCCGCTCCGGTGCCACCTGCGGCGATGCCGGGCGGCTGGCCCGGCCTCGCCTATTTCCGCTGGCATGGCGCGCCGCGCGTCTACTATTCCGACTACGATGCCGACAGCCTCGACCGGTTCAGCCGGCAAGTCGAGGCCGCCGCCGCTTCGGGTGCCGAGGTCTGGGGAATCTTCGACAATACGGCCGGAGGCAATGCGCTGGGCAACGCGCTCAAGGTTGACGCCCAGACTTCGTCATTCTAGGGCGAAGCAAGGAGCGCAGCGACGCGGCGCAGACCCTAGAATCCATGCCGCGACGTCGACTTATCGCGACAATACGCGCCAATCGGCACCCCCTTCGTTCTGCGCCGTTAGAACACTACGACAACGGTAACGGCATGGATTCCAGGGTCTCCGCGACGTCGCTTCGCTCCTGCTCCGCCCTGGAATGACGAAGAAACTGAGCGCCTGGCAAACCCGCGAGGCAGCCCCTGACCTCAAATCACGTTCAATTCCCGGAAGGCCCGCCCTTCGGCGACGCGCGCGTAGCCAAATGCCGAGCAGTCGATCGTCCGGTAGCCGCCATGCACGATCAGTTCGGCCAGCGCCTTGCCGACCGCCGGCGCCTGTTGCAGGCCATGGCCGGAGAAACCGTTGGCGAACAGGAAATTCGTCACTTGCGGGTGCGGGCCGATCACGGCGTTCTGGTCCAGCGTGTTGTAGTCGTAGTGCCCGGCCCAGGCGCGCGTCGCCTTGATCGCCTCGAAGGCCGGGATGCGGGTTGCCAGCACCGGCCAGATTACCTCTTCGAACAGCGGCCAGTCGACGTCGAAGTCCCCGGGGTCGGCCGGACCGTCGCCCTCTTCCGGCTCAGCGCCGCCGGTGAGGTAGACCGAGCCTTCCGGCCTGACATAGATGCCGGAGGGATCGACCAATAATGGCATGTCAGTGAATTTGTCCCGCGCGTCGAACACGAAGACGTTGCGCTTGCGCGGCTCGACCGGCAGCGAAAGCTGGGCAAGGGCGGCGACCTTGCCGGCATTCGGCCCGGCGGCATTGATGACGGTGCCGGCCTCGAGCCGATCGCCATTGTCGAGGCTGACGCCGGTGACGCGGTCACCCTGCCGCTCGACGCCGGTGACCGACGCGCTGATGAAGTCGATCTTCTTCTGCCGCAGCGCCTTGCGAAACAGCATCAGCATCGCATGCGCGTCGAACCAGCCCTCGCCGGTCCGGCCATAGGCGCCGGCGGTGATGCCTTCGGCCGACAGCCAGGGGAAGCGGCGCGTCAGCTGGTCGGCGTCCTCGAGCAGGATGTCGGCTCCCTCGGCGACCTGCGCTTCGTGGTTGGCTTTCAGGATCGGCAGCCCGGCCTCGCCAGCAAGGATGAGATAGCCGCCCTCGCGAAAACCGATATCGGCGTCGGTGCCGAATTCTTCCTTCAGCCGCCGGAACAGTTTTAGCGTGAACTGCGACAGGCGGATGTTTTGCGGAATGGAGAATTGCTGGCGGATCGAGGCCATGGACAGCGTCGTCGCCGCATGGGCGAATTGCGGGTCGCGCTCGATCAGCGCGATCGAGCCGGAAAACCCTTCCTCGCGCAGATAGTAGGCGATCGAGGACCCGACGATGGCCCCGCCGATGATGACGATGTCGTAGCGCACTTTTTTCTCCGATCCGCCGTCCGCAATCTACGCGACCGGCAAAGTGATCTCGAAGCGCGTGCCGCGCTCGGAGTCAACCAGCCGGATCGTACCATCATGCGCTTTCAGGAGGGCCAGCACGATGCCAAGCCCCATGCCGGTGCCGCCCGTATCGCGTCGCGTGGTGAAGAACGGCTCGAAGATGCGCGCTTGGTTGCTTGGCGAGATGCCGGCGCCGTCGTCGCCGACCAGCACGGTCGCCTTGCCGCCTGCGCTTGCGGCGGTGATCGAAACCAGCGTCGCGCCGTGCCCGGCGGAATTGTCGATGAGGTTGGCAAGCACGATCGCCGCGTTCTCGGCCGAGATGCGCAAGGCCAGGTCGCCACCGGCCTTGACTTCAACCGCCAGCCTGGTGTCGACGGGAAGCAGGGCCAGCGCCGCGCCGACCGAGGTGCTTTCGCCGCTGGGTGCGAGGTTTTCGGCCCGCGCCAGGTCGAGCAGCCGCCGGACCAAAAGGTTGAGCCGCCCTGCATCGGTGACGATATTGTCGGAGAAGCGCCGCCGCTCGTCATCGTCCATCGCCGAGCCTGAATCGCGCAGCAGTTCGGCCGCGCCCTGGATCGCCGTCAGCGGCGATTTGAGTTCATGCGAGACATGGGTGGCGAAGGTCTGGATGGCGTCCGAGCGCGCCTGCAGTTTTTCGGCCATGTCGAGAAAGGCGGCGGAAAGCTCCGCCATTTCTCGCGTGCCATGGTGGTCGAGAGGCCGGATCGCGTCGCGCTCGCCGGCGGCGATGCGCTGGGTGCGGTCGATCAGCGCGTAGATCGGCCGGCTGACGGTGCGCAGGAAGACGAGGCCGATGAGCAGCGTGCCACCTAGGATGGCGATCGCCGCCGCCGTCACCTTGCCGCGTTCGCCATAGAGATGTTTTATGATGTTGTTGGGCGTCCGCGACACATAGACCGCGCCGGCGACCTTGCCGTCGACGGCCACCGGCAAAGCGACGAAGACGCGCACCCTGGTGCCGCGGCTGACCGAATAGAGCGGCGGCGCCGGCTGGTTGGGGATGCGCAGCCGGAGCGCGCTGGCATAGCGCCCGGCGAGCGCCTCACGCACCTCCTCGACCCCGGCGAGCGACTGCCCGGTCTCGTCGCGCCCGGCAATCACGACACCCCGGGGATCGAGCAGCCGGAAGCCGGCCAGCGTGGTCTTCTGCGTCGCGTCGAGAATGCCCGCCAGCCGCGCGCCGATCGTGGCGAAAGCGGGATCGACCGTGGCGGGGATCCCCGCCGGCCGGGTCGCAAGCACGTAGTCCGAGGCGAGATCGAGCCGCGGCTCGATCGGCCGATAGGGCGAATCGAGATTGGCGCCTCGGCTCGCATAGCCATTGGCCGGCGGCATCGCCACGCCAAGCTTTTCCGGTGAAATGCCGGCGTCGCGGACCTCCTGCGCATAGATGGCGGCGACGGCCGCGCCCTGTGCGATCAGTTCTGCCTCGGTCTGGCGGATCAGCTGGTTCTCATAGAGGCGGAAGAAGAACAGGCCGACCAGCGGCAGGGACATTACCAGGATCAGGATGGCGACGACGACGGTGGCGAGGCGAGGCCGCCATTTGCGGCCGATCCACTTGCTGCCAATCGATTTGCTTGATGTCGTCAGCCGCATCGGCCGAGCCGGAAGCCGACGCCATGCACGGTCTCGATGACCTCCGGGCACCCCACGGCCGCCAGCTTGGCCCGGATGTTGCGGATATGGCTGTCGACGGTGCGGTCGGCGACATGGATCTTGCCGGCATAGGCGTTGGCCATCACCGCGTCGCGGTCGAGCACATGGGTGGGCCGCGCCAGAAACCCTTTCAGGATCGAGAACTCGATCGCCGTCAGGGCGAGCGGCTTGCCGTCGAAGGCGGCCGCGTGGCTGGCCGGCGCCAGGGTGAGCTTTCCCTGCGCGAACTGCCTGTCGTCGGCCAGTTCCGGCGCCGCCGGACGGGCGCGGCGCAGGATGACGTTGACACGGGCGACGAGTTCGCGCGGGCTGAACGGTTTGGTGACATAGTCGTCGCCACCCATTTCGAGCCCGAGGATGCGGTCGATCTCCTCGTCGCGCGCGGACAGGAACAACACCGGCACGTCTGATGTGTGACGCAGCCGCCGGCAGACCTCCAGCCCGTCCATCTCCGGCATGCCGATGTCGAGCACGACAAGGTCGGGTGTGCTTCGTTCGATTGCCTGCAGGGCGGCGGCGCCATCGGAGACGGCAGCCGTTTTCATGCCGGCCTTTTCCAGCGCGAAGCAGATCACTTCGCGGATATGCGGGTCGTCGTCGGCGACGAGGATGTGATGCGGCATGGATTAGCGATCCGGCACGGGTTCCGCGGCGCTGGGAACAATAGGCCGCCTGTTGTCGAGATAGCGAAGCAGGCGCCAGTCGCGGAAGCTCCAGCTTCGCCAGTTTTCCTGCAGGCTGCGATACCAGCCTTCATCGACACCGCGCAACCTTGCCAGTTCGGCGACGGCACCGGCATTGGCCGTCCCGCGCTGACGATCGAAGAAGCGATCGAGCGCCGGAAACGCGTCCGGCCCGGCGAGCGGAGATACCAAGCGTCGAGCGGGATGCCCTGGCCGCTCATTTCGAGGGAATGGTCGACATTGTAGGTGGCGATCATGGCTGCGAAGTTGATGAAACAGCAGACATAAAGCGTCAGGGATAACGTCAGAAGATTGGCGGAGAGCAGCCATTCACTGGATTTTCCGAGCGCGATACGGGCGATGATCAGCGCAAGGCCGGCCGCCACCAGTCCCATCCAGACGAAGGTGGCGACGCGCCAGTAGGTCAGCGCATAGATGCCGACATAGAGGTCGAGCCGCAGGATCGACGAGACGACCAGCATGATGTTCTGCGCCACCCAGGCATAGACCAGCCGACGGATGAGCGGGTCGGCCGATGTTTCGCTGCCGGGCCTCAGCGCCGCAAGGACAAAACCGGCGGCCAGCAGCGCGGTGGCGATCAAGAGATAGGCGCCGCGATGCGCGTAGGCGGCGTAGCTCAAACCATCGGGAAGCGCGACCCCGCCCCACAGATAGGTGGCGTCGAGTCCGCTCTGCAGCGCAAACAGAATGTTGAAGACGATCAACGCGCGCAGGATGGCGGCCTTGCCGAAGACGATATCCTCGACGGCGTGCCTGTCGGCCGCTGGCTGGGCATCGGCAGGAGGGTGATTTGGCCTGGCGATGCGGCGCTGAAAGCGCGGCAGGCGTGGCCGCAGAAAGGCCCAGACGCCGGCAAGCACGAATAGCCAGAAGGCAATCCGCGTCAGCTGGATCAGGTCGAGCAGCTTGAAGACGTCGATCAGCGACAGCCAGTCTTCGATGACCGGATTGGCTGCACCGAAAAGGGCGACGAAGACCGCGCCCAGCGTCAGCGGCATTACCCAGACCGCGATTGCCGCCAGCCTTATGCGATGTCCGCCGAACCGCCGCGCCGCTCTTCGCCACTGGAGAAAATCGCCGAGGAACCGGAACGGCGCCGCCAGTCCGAACAGCACGATCTGGCCGGCAATTCGCGCCATGCCGTGCCACGGGCGGCCGCTCAGCGAAAGCGCGAACGCCACCAGCGCGGCAAGCGCGACCGAGACGGACAAGGGACTGACAGTCTCGGCGAGCGGCAACAGCGCGACAAGCAAGGCGGCCGACTTGAGCCACATCTTGCCGTCGCTGAAGGCGGCGGGATGCACGGCAATCACCGCGGCGGCAAGCAGCGTGGCGAACAGCAGAACCGTGATCCCGGCGGGCTGGCCGTAGAACAGGAAATCGGCGAGCGCGACCAGCAGCACGGCGACGCCGAAGCGGCTGCAATAGCTTGGCGCGGCGCGGAAGAAAGAGGTCATGGCCTGATCTTCCTGATGGCGTCCCATCGCCATGGCGATGGGCTCTTGCGGACAAATGGGATGGGAATTGCAGCGGGGTTGGCGCGTTGCGGGTCGACCAGCCACCAGCCTTCGCTGCGCAGCCGGTAAGGCAGACGGGGTTTTGCTCGCTTGTGCATGCCGCCTGTGTCGCAGGCCTGCAGGAAAGCGATGCGGCGGATCGGAGGAGGTTTTCGGCAGGCGCGTGCAGTTTTCGTGCAGGGCTGGCGGCTTGCCTCGACCAATCACACACGGCATAGATCTGGCATGACCGAAATCTACCGCCCGCGCCGCTCCGTGCTCTATGTCCCGGCCTCCAACGACAAGGCGCTGGCCAAGATCGCGCAGCTTGCCTGCGACGCCGTCATCATCGACCTCGAGGACGCCGTCGCCCCCGCCGACAAGATCGCCGCGCGCGAAAAACTGGCCGGCATTTTCGCCAACCGCCCTGATCCCAATGGCCGGCGCCGCGAGATGGTGGTACGCGTCAATGCGCTGTCCAGCGAATGGGGCACTGACGATCTTGCGGCCGTGGCCAAGGCGGAGCCGGACGGCATCCTGCTGCCGAAGGTCGACACGCCGCGTGACGTGCTCGAAGTCGGCGATGTGCTGGACGATAGTTTTGCCCCGGACAGCGTGAAACTATGGGCGATGATCGAGACGCCCAAGGCCATGCTCAACATCGGCGCCATCGCCGAACTCGGCCGCGACCCCGCCTCGCGCCTGGATTGTTTCATCGCCGGAACGAATGACCTGATCAAGGATACCGGCGTGCTGGCGACGCCGGATCGCGCCTATCTGCTGCCATGGCTGATGCAGATGCTGCTGGCGGCACGCGCCGGCGGGATCGACATGCTCGATGGGGTGTTCAACGATTTCCGCGACCCGGATGCGTTCGCGCGTGAGTGCACGCAGGCCGCCGCCATGGGCTTCGACGGCAAGACGCTGATCCATCCATCGCAGGTCGAGGCGGCCAACCGTGCCTTCGCCCCGTCGGCGCAGGCGCTGGCCGAGGCGCGCGCGGTGAAGGATGCCTTCGCGCTTGCGCAAAACAGTGGCAAGGGGGTCATCGCGCTGAATGGCAGGATGGTCGAGCGGTTGCACTTGGCGCAGGCCGAAAAACTTCTGGCGAAAGCGGCCGCCATCGGCGCATGATATTCGCCGATTTGGGGATACACGACAGGAGTTGGACGATGAAACTCTACCGCTTTCTCACCGCCCCGGACGACGCCAGCTTTTGCCATAAGGTGACGGCGGCGCTGAACAGGGGCTGGCACCTGTTCGGCTCGCCGACCTACGCCTACGACAAGAAGACCAAGACCATGCGCTGCGGCCAGGCCGTGGTGAAGGATGTCGATGGCCAGGAATACGGGCCGGATACGAAGCTCAGCGACTGGTAGCCGCTGGCAAGGAGAGCATCAGGCGGCCTCGACAATATCAAGACGCACGGTAAGTCCGGCCAGCGCGGCAAGATTGATCAACGTGTCCAGACTGAAATTCGTGATCCTGCCCCGCAGGAGGTCGCTAAGGCGTGGCTGGGTAATCCCAAGCCGGTTGGCTGCTTCGGCCTGGGTAACGTCCCAACTCCGCACCCGCTGTTCGATAGCGATCAGCAAGTTGGAGCGCATGGTCATGTTGGCGGACTCGGCCGGAGTCTCCTCCAGTGCGTCCCACACGTTTTCAAAACTCTGACGGTCCATCGTCCTTACCTCCACTAGATTTGTCTGAACCGGGATGCGGCAAGATCCAAGTTTCGTTTCACTGTCTGTTGCGTCTTCTTCTGGAAGGCGTGCAGCACATAGACAGCGTCGCCTATGCTCGCGACGTAAAGCACCCGGAACGCGCCGGTGGCGTCGCGGACGCGGATTCCCGCACACCTGGGCCGACCGTCGTCATCGGCTTCCAGTCGCTTGGCTCTAGTCCGAGCTGCACCTTATGCAGCTGAACGCCCGTTTCCTTGCGTGCCGCCTCTGGAAAATCCCGGAGCTGGGCAAGAGAATCTCCGAGAAACTCTAAGCGCTTTGTTACTGGCATTGGTGGATTTATATCAAAACTTGTATATTGCGCAAGGCGGTGATCCGGCCAATCGATGACCATAGCGGCGGCTCACCGACCATGCTGAGACCAACATGGTTAGGGATATCGACTGAGAAGGGAAGCGCGGTAACCTCTCTCTTCGTCACCTAGGGCGAAGCAAGAAGCGAAGCGGCATAGAGCAGGAAGACGAAGGTACGGGCTATTCAGCCGCCTCTTCGATCTTCTCCATATCATCGTCCGACAGGCCGAAATGGTGGCCGATCTCGTGGACCAGTACGTGGGTGACGATGTCGCCCAGCGTTTCCTCGTTTTCGGCCCAGTAGTCGAGCATGGCGCGGCGGTAGAGCGTGATGCGGTTCGGGCCTTCGCCTGTCTGCGGGTTCCAGCGTTCGGCGATGCCGCGCCCCTCGAACAGGCCGAGCAGGTCGAACGGTGTTTCCAGCGACAGGTCGTCCATGATCTCGTCGGTCGGGAATTCAGCGATCTGGATGACGATCTCGCCGGTCAGCTTGCGAAAATCCTCCGGCAGGTGGGCGTAGGCCTCCAGGGCCAGGAACTCCAATTCCTCCATCGAGGGCGCAAGTTCACCATGCCAGGTGCGGGTCTTATAGATGCGGGCCATGCTTTGTCCTTTGATCCCGGCATATAGGCGTTCGCGCTGGTCGAGGCAAATGACGCCTGTACGTCGGTGTCGCGCAGGAAGAGGAATAAATTCCGCATATTGTACTTCGCGTACCCACTGGCATTTTGAGCGGAACGCCAGTATGGTCCCCACGGCATTGGGGGGAACTGAGTGGCTGTCGGGCAAAAGCACGATTACGAACCGTTGCTGCCGCCCGGTCGCCACCAGATGACCCTAAGCGATGTTTGGGATCGCTTTGTTGTCCCCTTTGGCGAACCTCCTTCTCGAACCATGATTTTTTGGAACTTGGAGCAGGTCGTCCAAGACCTTCTTTCGGCAAAAATCCCCTGTGATTTGTGGCTTGACGGAAGCTTTTTGACGACGAAACCAGACCCCGACGACCTTGACATCACGATAGTGATAGTAATGAAGTCGTTGAATCTGTTGATGAAAATCAGTTTAAATTGATTGATAAACTAACCGTGGCAGGTTATGGTGAGAACATCGACAGTTTCGTGCTTACCAGGTGGCCAAGAGACCACCCAATCTTTGGAACGGAGCTGGATGAACTGAGTTCTTGGAATGAAGTGTACGGAGCGGAACACAGCAAGGAGTGGCTAAAGGGCTATGTCGTCCTGACGCTATATGAGACAGATGTCGGACTATTCCTACGTCGCGGATAGAGCAAAGAAGGCCCATGCGTCCGTCTCTCGTCTAGAGGCGGCGCTTCAGCGCGCGCCGCAGGATCGGGGGCTTCAAATCAATCTTGCGTCGATGCGTCGGCTGGCCGAGCAGGCCCGGTCGGACTTGAACAGGCTAGCTGCGATCAATCATATCGAGGTTTGTAACTACCGACTTTCCCCTGAATTTGGCGACGGCTATGCCTTGGAGCACGTGGCAAGTTCGTTCTTGGAATATCAGTTGCTCTTCAGCCAGATTTACGACGCATTCGCCAATGGGCCGAAGTCGAATGCTGTTATCGGGGCGGAAGCTAAGGCCGCCAGCACTCTCGACTTTGCGTTTTCCTACAGCGGCTCGCTAGGCATTGTTCTACTTGCCAAAAGCGAGCGCGATTTCATCGAAGGGAACTTGGACAAGCCAATCGACGCACTCTATCAGATCATGGATGTGTCTGACGTTGATAACGTCAAGGACATTGCCAACAATCTTGGTCGCGCGGTCGTTAAGCGCGTCCACGACTGGTCGAAGGCCACCGTCAAAGGTGGGTTCGCTGCGGATATTCGATGGAAGCGGTCTGACGGGGTAGAGCGAGGGCAGGTGATTGCCCGTTCTAAGTTGGAAAAGATCGCCGAAATCATTGATAGAACTTCGGATGAGAAAACCATTCCAATATCGGTTGCGGGAACTCTGGTCGGCATAGACGTCAATGCCAAGACCTTCCATTTTGTGGTTCCTGATGGAGAGTCCTACAAAGGCAAGCTTGACGATCAATTCTCATTGATTGCGCAGAACCGCGTTCCCGCTCCCTATGTCGCCGACATCAGCATGATTGAACGTCAGCACTACGCTACAGACGTACGCGAGGTCAAAAACGTACTCAGAAGGCTGAATCCGCTTCCTTTGGATCCACTTTCTATCGCTCTCGGTCCGCCGCTGCTCGGCGGATGATCGCGTCGACTGCCGACTCGAAGGCTTCCCCACTTTCATCAGCCTCAAGCTCCCGAGCGGCTTCCTTGAACCGCTCGGATTGCTCTTTCTGACTAAGTGGCTTTGCCTTTTTTCCGCTTGGCTTTGGGGCGGTATTTGGACGGTCGCCAGACGCCATAGGGTGCCTCACCTCGCACTAGTCGTTCGATAGGTCAGGCGCTTTCCGACGACACCATCAAGGATGCGATCGGCGCGCGCTACGTCATTCACGCCAAGGGCTACGCGTGAATTGTGGCGGAAGTCAAATTCCGCAAGGTAGCGGTGAAGGTGCTTCTCTGCGCAATGCTGGTAGGTCCCGCGCATACCGCGCTTGAAGATACTGAAATAGCTTTCGATGGTGTTCGAATGCACCACACCGCGCACGTATTCGCCAGCCGAATGCTTGACGCTATCGTGAGCGGCGAAGTGATCGCCCATGGTGGTGTAGAGGCGGCTTTCGTCGGTGTAGAGAGTGCTTTCGTGGTGGACGTTATCAGTCACCAGCTCGGCAACGTTGACCTTGGTGGCCTGCGCAACATGGAAGGTGCGCACGTTGCCGCCACGCTCGATAAGGCCAAGCACGGCGCGCTTGCCGGAGGGGCCGCCACGGCTCTTGAACTTGAACGGGGTCTTGCCATCGGTGCGCAGCGCCGGCTTTTCGGCGGTCTTGCCAAAGTAGGTTTCGTCCGCCTCAACGATCATCCCGTTCCCGCCGAGCGGACCAAGCTTGCCGTCGCGCATGGCCTCGCGAATGCGGTGCGAGATGAACCAAGCGGTTTTCAGGGTCACGCCAAGGGTGCGGTGAAGCTGGTTGCTCGAAATGCCTTTCTTGGACGACGCGATAAGGAAGATCGCCTGTAGCCAGTGGTTCAACTTGACGTGGCTGGCTTCGAAGATGGTGCCGATCTTCACGGTAAAGGGCTTGCGGCACTGGTAGCACTTGTAGGTGCCAATCCGGGTGCTCTTGCCTTCCATCTTGGAGATGCGCTCGAAGCCGCCGCAATGCGGGCAAACCGGGCCGTTCGGCCAAATCCTGGCCTCCACAAACTTGTAGGCTTCGGCTTCGTCGTGGAAGTGGGGATCGGAAAGGACGGACATCGGGGCAACTCCTTGTGTCTCCTTTCTAATCCCGAAACGTGGGTACGTCAAGTATAATATGCGGAATAAATTCCTTGATGACTCTGCTTGACTCTTCCGATCCCCTCTGGAATCTATAGGAACATAACAGGAACAATCGTGAGTGAAAGCTGACCGTCATGGCGATGACCGCCGTGGCGCGGGAGACTGTTTTTGCCCTGCGCCGCCAGATCGCGAAGATCGAGGGAACACTGCCCGAGCGCCTGCAGGCGCCGGCTGGCGCGCCCCTTGCTGACGCCGGCAGCGATCTGACGATCGTCCGGCGCGGGCTTGCCGCGGCCTTGCCGGATGCTTTCCTGCCCATCGGCATCGAGCGGCTCGATGCCGCGCTCAGCGGCGGCCTGCCGAAAGCCGCCCTGACCGAAATCCATGGCCTGGAAACCCGCGATGCGGGCGCCGTCGCCGGTTTCGCTCTGTCGATCGTCAGCCTGATCCTCAACCAGGCGCAGGGGCTGCCCATCCTGTGGATCGGGACATCGGAAATTTTCCATGAGGCCGGCTTTCCCTATGCCAGGGGGCTGCATGCCTCGTTCGGCATCGAGCCCCAGCAATTGCTGTTTTCCGAGGCGCCCAGGCTTGTCGATGCGCTGTGGATCGCCGAGGAGGCGGCCCGCATGACCGCGCTTGCAGCCGTCATCCTGGAGATCCGCGGCAATCCGCAGCGGCTGGACCTGACCGCGACACGCCGCCTGCATGCGCGGGCGCAAGGTGCCGGCCGGCCGGTGTTCCTGCTGCGACAAGCGGCCGAGCCCGAACCGACGGCGGCGCCTGTTCGTCTGATTGTCGCTTCGGCGCCGGCCGTGCCGCGCGAAACAGTCGCCGGGCCGCTCGCCGGCTCGATCGGCCACCCGGCCTTCACCATCAGCATCGGCAAGAGCCGCACGGCCCTGCCTGGACAATTCACACTGGAGTGGAACCCCGATGAACGCAGATTCGATGAAAGAAGGGGCGAGGAAAGAAGCAGGGCAAGCAACGAATGGGCAGAGAATCCTGTCCCTGTGGTTTCCCTATCTCGCGACCGAAAGGATCCTGCGGCAGCGTCTGGGGAAATCCTGGCGTTCCCGGCCGCCGGATCATCCGCAGCCATCTCATCCACCGCTCGTGATCAGCCATCGCCAGGGCAACGCGCAGCGCATCTCGGCCCTCGACGCGCGGGCTGAGGCGCTGCACCTGAAGCGCGACATGGGGATTGCCGACGCGCGCGCCATGCATCCGTCGATCGACATCGTCGAAGCCGATCCGGAGGCCGACCGGCGCCTGCTCGAGGGCCTTGCCGACTGGTGCGACCGCTACACGCCGCTGGTGGCGCTGGACGGCATCGACGGCCTGTTCCTCGACGTCACCGGCTGCACCCATCTGTTCGGCGGCGAACGCGCCATGCTGGACGAAATCCTGTCGCGCTTCTTCCAGCAGGGTTTCGACGTCCGCGCCGGGCTTGCCGGCACGCCCGGGGCGGCCTGGGCGGCGGCCCGCTTTTGCGGCGACCGCATCGTTCCATCAGGCGAGGAGGAAGCCCTGCTCGCGCCCTTGCCGCTGGCCGCCCTTCGCATAGCGCCGGAAACCCGTACCAGCCTGGAAAGCGTGGGGCTGCGCACGGCGGGTGCCGTCATGGCGGCACCGCGCGCGCCGCTCGCCCGCCGCTTCGGCGCTTTGCTGCTCCAGCGCCTCGACCAGGCGCTTGGCCGTCTCGACGAGGCGATCTCACCGCGTCTTCCCGTCGCGCCGCTTTCGGTCGAGCGTCATCTCGCCGAGCCCGTCACGCTGACGGAGGAGATAGAGCGGCTGGTGGGCATGCTGGCGACGACCTTGAAGACCGACCTCGAACGCCGCGGCGAAGGCGCAAGGAGCCTGGCGCTACTGCTTTTTCGCGTCGACGGCGCCGTCAGCCGCATCGCGCTCGGCACCTCGCGGCCGATGCGCGAACCCTTGCTGATCCGGAAATTGTTCCATGAAAGGCTGGCGGCACTCGAGCAGCATATCGATGCCGGCTTTGGCTTCGACCTGGTGCGCCTCTCGGTGCTGGCCGTCGCCGCTTTCGACATGCAGCAGACCGATCTGACCGGCGAAGCGGCCGATGACGGCGCCGACATCGCCCTGTTCGCCGACCGTATCCGCGTCCGCCTCGGCGAGGGCGCGGTTCTGCAGCCGGTTCCCGTGGAAAGCCACCTGCCGGAACGCGCCGTCGCCGTCATTCCCTTCACCGAAGCCCCGCGCCGGACCACACCACCCAAGAAGCCGGACAGGATGCAGGCGCCGATGACCATCTTCCCGCCGGAACGACCGATCCGGCTGTTCCGTTCGCCCGAGCCCATCGAGGTGCCGGCCACCGAAATGCCGGAGGGACCGCCGCTGCATTTTCGTTGGCGCCGCGCGCTTTACCGTGTGACGCGCGCCGAAGGGCCGGAGCGCATCGCCGCCGAATGGTGGCGCGAGGCGCCGGGCGACGCGGCGGCGTCGACACGCGATTATTTCCGCATCGAGGATGCCGGTGGCCGCCGCTACTGGCTCTACCGGCAAGGCCTTTACGGCGGCGTCTCGCAAACCCCGCCGCGCTGGTTCATGCATGGGGTCTTCGCATGAACGCGCTGACCGTCATTCCTTATGCGGAGTTCGGCATCCAGTCGAATTTCTCCTTCCTGCGCGGCGCCTCCAAACCCGAGGAGCTGGTGGTCGCGGCCAAGCTCATGGGCTTCTCCGCGATCGGGCTCGCCGACCGCAACAGCGTCGCCGGCGTGGTGCGCGCCTGGCAGCAGGCCAAGGTCGAAAAGCTTGCCTACCATCCCGGCTGCCGGCTGGTTTTTGGCGACGGCACGCCGGACATTCTCGCCTATCCCAGGGACCGTGCGGGCTGGGGCCATCTGTGCCGCATGCTCACCCAGGCCAATCTGCGTGACGAGACCGAAAAGGGCGCCACCCTGCTCCGGCGCGACGACCTGCTCGAATGGGGGGACCGGATGTCGCTGGCGGTCCTGCCCGATCTGGCGGCCGGCGCGCAAGACAGTCTGGCTTTGCTCCGTGAACTCAGGGGTCGCTTCGGCAGGATCCTGCGGCTCGGCGTCTCACCCTGTTATGCCGGCCATGATCGCTTCCGGATCGAGCAGGCGGCGGCGTTCGCCGAGAGCACCGGCATCCCGCTGATGGCGACCAACGATGTGCTCTACCACACGGCCGAACGGCGCCCGCTGCAGGACGTGCTGACCGCGATCCGCCTCAATGTTCCGGTCGCCGAGGTGGGGCTGGAACTGACCGCCAATGCCGAACGCCATCTGAAGCCGCCGCTGGAAATGGCGCGCCTGTTCCGCCGGTATCCGCAAGCGCTGGCGGAGACGCTGCGGTTTGCGCAAGAGCTGACCTTCTCGCTCGGCGACCTTCAGTACAATTATCCCGACGAGCCGACGGAATCGGGTCTCGGACCGCAGGCGGAGCTGGAGCGACTGGCTCGGGAAGGTGCGGCCCGGCGCTTTCCCGGCGGTATCCCCGCCAGCGTGATAAAACGAATCCAGGAAGAGCTCGCCCTGATCGAGCGGCTGAATTACGCCCGTTATTTCCTGACCGTCCATGACATCATCAAATTCGCCCGAGGCGAAGGCATTCTCTGCCAGGGCCGCGGCTCCGCGGCCAATTCGATTATCTGCTTCTGCATTGGCATTACCGAGGTCGGGCCGGACAAGATCGACACGCTCTTCGAGCGTTTCATTTCCGAGGAACGCAACGAGCCGCCGGATATCGACGTCGACTTCGAGCATGAACGGCGCGAAGAGGTGATGCAGTACATCTATACGAAATACAGCTCCAAACGCACGGCACTCGCCGCCGCCGTCATCAGCTATCGCGGCCGTTCGGCGCTGCGCGAAGTGTCGAAAGCGATGGGCCTTTCGGAGGATGTCAGGGCGTCTCTCTCCGGCTCGATCTGGGGTTGGTCGACCTCGGAACTCGGCGAGAAGGAAGCCAGGGCCGGCGGCCTCGACCGCAGGGATCCGGTGTCACGGCATGTGATGGAACGCGCCAACGAGATCATGGGCTTTCCCCGCCACCTCTCCCAGCATGTCGGCGGCTTCGTCATCACCAGGGACCGGCTCGACGAGATCGTCCCCATCGTCAAGACGGCGATGGACGAGCGCAAGATGGTCGAATGGGACAAGGACGATCTCGATTCGGTGAAAATCCTCAAGGTGGATATCCTGGCGCTCGGCATGCTGACCTGCCTCCAGCGCGCTTTCACCTTGCTCACGGATCACTATCCAAAGGCACGGGATGCGTATGGGCAGCCCTATGTGCTCGCCACCCTGCCCCCCGAGGATAGGCAGGTCTACAAAATGATCTGCCGAGCCGATACGCTTGGGGTCTTCCAGATCGAATCGCGCGCCCAGATGTCGATGCTGCCAAGGCTCGAACCAAAAGATTTTTATGACCTTGTCATAGAGGTGGCGATTGTTCGACCTGGTCCGATCCAGGGTGACATGGTCCACCCTTACCTGCGTCGGCGACAGGGCAAAGAGGCGGCCGAGTATCAAAAACCTGAACTAGAAGCGATCCTCAGCAGGACGCTGGGCGTGCCGCTGTTCCAGGAGCAGGCGATGAAGATCGCCATCGTCGCCGGTGGCTTCAAGCCGGGCGAGGCGGATGAACTGCGCCGCGCCATGGCCACCTTCAAGCGCACAGGCACGATCGGCAATTACCGCCAGCGCATGATCGACGGCATGGTCAGCAAGGGCTACACGAAGGACTTCGCCGAGCGCTGTTTCAAGCAGATCGAGGGCTTTGGCGAGTATGGCTTTCCCGAAAGCCACGCCGCCTCCTTCGCCCTGCTCGTCTATGCCTCCTGCTGGTTCAAGACCTTCTACCCGGACGTGTTCTGCGCCGCGATCCTGAATTCGCAGCCGATGGGCTTCTATCAGCCGGCGCAGCTGGTGCGCGACGCCCGCGACCATGGCGTCGACATCCGCGAGGTCGACGTCAATTTCTCCGTCTGGGACTGCACTTTGGAAAAGGCGCTTTTCGACCCGGCCCGCATCCTGCCGCGTCATGCCGAAATGCGCGGTGTCATCGAGACTCAGCATGCGGTGCGGCTCGGCTTCCGGCAGATCAAGGGACTTTCCAAGGAACGCATGGAGGTTTTCGTCGAGCGGCGCGGCGCCGGCTACTCGACGGTCCGGGATGTCTGGCTGCGCTCCGGCCTCAATGTCGACGAGATCGAGAAATTGGCGCAGGCCGACGCCTTTCGTTCCATCGGCCTCGACCGCCGCGCGGCACTATGGGAGGTCCGCGCGCTCGACGGGAAGAGTGCCGCCGAGAAGCTGCCGCTGTTCGACCAGCCGGCGCTCAGCCTGCGCGAGCTGGAGCCCGAAACGAAGCTGCCGAAAATGCCGCTCGGCGAGCATGTCATCCATGACTACCGCTCGCTCGGCCTGTCGCTGAAGGCGCATCCGGTCGCCTTCCTGCGCGAGCGGCTCGACCGCGCCGGCATCACTCCCAATGCCAGCCTGCCTTCCGTGCGCGACGGCAGGCGGGTCTCCGTTGCCGGGCTGGTGCTGGTGCGCCAGCGCCCCGGCAAGGGCAACGCGATCTTTCTCACGCTGGAAGACGACAAGGCCGTCGCCAACGTCATCTTTTGGGAAAGGACCTTCACCCGTTTCCGGCCCATCGTCATGGGTGCCCGGTTTGTGAAGGTCACCGGGAAACTGCAGTCGGAATCAGGTGTCGTCCATATCGTCGCCGAGAAGATCGAGGACCTGACGCCCTGGCTGACCGTGCTGCTGGAGAAGGTTGGTGCGGCCGCACTGCCGGCCGCCGATCCCTCGGACCGCTCCGGCCAACCCGCAATTCGGCCCGCGATGCTGAAAGACGGACGGGATCTCGCAACGCTGTCGGAAGAGGCGGAGAGGGTCATGCCCAAAGGGCGTAATTTTCAGTAGGCCCGCCCCACCTTCGTCATCCACGGGCGAGCAGGAGCGAAGCTCCGTCGCGGCCACCCGAGGACGACAAACGTGACGAGTTGCTCAGCCGTAGATCTGCTTGTGGATCTGGTAGAGCATTTCCGAACGGTCGGCGCGCATGTCGGCCAGATCGCGGCTGGAGAAGCTGTCGATTTCGGCGATGAGGCGATTGTAGTGCTTGCGCTTGGCGATGCTGGTGCGAGCGCGGGTCACGAGGTCGTTGAAGATCATAGCAAGGTTCCTTCTGTGCCGCATTCGGCGCGGCCGTTTCTTCCTCCCTTGATCGGTACGGATCATGACATAGGAATGATGCGTTGCAAAAAGAAGATGTTGCAATGCACCATTGCAGCCAGCGCATAGCCGGTTAATGGCTTCCAAGCTCCCGCACGACGCGCGGGCCGGGCCGGCAGGCGAGCCGCCTTCCATTTTGTCTTACAAATTAGCGTTACCCCGTCTTGCCAGATCGATTGCGGGCTGGCTTGATCCAATGTCACCTGATGCCTGGAGGAAACATGGCGGCCGCAGATTATTATGAAGTTCTCGATCCGCGTTTCGGGCGCCTGTTCAACGGCAACGCGCAGGTGGAGAAGCTGTTCACCGGCTGCCGGTGGGCGGAAGGGCCGGCCTGGTTCGCCGCCGGCCGCTATGTCGTCTGGTCGGACATTCCGAACAACCGCATGATGCGCTACGACGAGACGGACGGCAGCGTCAGTGTCTTCCGTCAGCCCTCCGGCAATTCCAACGGCAACACCGTCGACCGGCAAGGCCGGCTGGTCACCTGCGAGCATTCGGGCCGGCGCGTCAGCCGCACCGAGCATGACGGCTCGATCACCACCATCGCCGCCAAATGGAAGGGCAAGCCGCTGAACTCGCCCAACGACGCGGTGGTGAAGTCCGACGGCTCGATCTGGTTCACCGATCCGACCTACGGCATCGACACCGACTATGAGGGCGACAAAGCCGAGAGTGAAATCGGCGCCTGCCATGTCTACCGGGTCGATCCCGACACGGGCGATATCGAGGCTGTCATCACCGACATGGTCAGGCCGAACGGCCTTGCCTTCTCGCTCGACGAAAGCCTGCTCTATGTCGTCGACACCGGCCGCACGCATGGCGCCGAGAACCCGGCGCATATGCGGGTGTTCAACGTCGGCAAGCACGGCAAGAAGGTTTCCGGAGGCAAGGTGTTCGCCGACTGCACGGCCGGACTGTTCGACGGCTTCCGGCTCGACGCCGATGGGCGCATCTGGACGAGTGCCGCCGACGGCATCCATTGCTACGATCCCGACGGCACGCTGATCGGCAAGGTCAAGGTGCCGGAGGTGACCGCCAATTGCGTTTTCGGCGGCGCCAAGCTGAACTGTCTCTACATCGCCGGCACCACCTCGCTTTATTCGGTGCGGCTGATGGTGAATGGGGCCAAGACCTATTGAGTCTGCTGGAAACGCTTCTCTGGCGTCCCTTATTGGCCGTTTTGCGGGTAGCCACAGCGCCCGCTTCGCCGCGGCTTCCGGAGCCACCATCCTGCGGTTCGCCGGGGCGGAGTCGAAGCCGCATGTCGGCGGTATCAGACACAATTCAAGGGGAGGGCGTCATGCCATTCGTCAACATCCGCATCGTCAAGGAAGTGATCGCCGCCGATCCGGCCGGCAAGAAGGCTGACATCGCCAGGAAAGTCACGGCGGCCATCATGGACGCCACCGGGCTTAGCAACGACGATGTCTGGGTGGTCTTCGAGGAAGTCAACGCCCGCGACTGGTATGTCGGCAAGACCGACGTGGAGACGTTGAGAGGCAAGAAATAATCCCAAGGCGCGATGAGCGCCGTAAATCCTGGGCTCTGCTCAGGAAGGTGAAGGTGCGGCGTCCGTGTCCGCGCCTGCCGTGCGTCGGCCGACCGTACCTTCACCCGGCCGGCGCTTCGCCCAGCTCTCCAGCCAGTCGCGGCTTTGCATCTCGATCAGCCGCGATGCGGTTCGCTCGAATTCGAACACCTCGACGCCGCGCTTGGCCACATAAAGCGCGTGCGGTGGCGCCTCGGCGCTCACCACCAGCCGCGTATGATGGTCGTAAAGCGTGTCGATCAACAGGATGAAGCGTTTGGCCTCGTTGCGCTTGCCTTCGCCCAGTACCGGCACACGGTCGATGAAAACAGTCGAAAACCGCCCGGCGATCGCCAGGTAATCGCGCGCGCCGAGCGGCTTTTCGCAAAGGTCGGCGAAGGTGAAACGCGCCGCGTCACCAGCGGCGGCCGGCACCACCACCTTGCGTCCCTTCAGCGTCAGCGAGGTCTCGGCCGTCGGCGCACCGCGCGTCATCGCCTGCCAGGCCTCGTCGAGCGCCTGGTCGGCCGCCGCATCGGCCGGCGTGACATAGACCGGCGTACGGGCGAGCTTTTCCAGCCGGTAATCCTTGTCGCTGTCCAGCGACAGCACCTGCGCGTGGCGTTCCAGTATGGCGATGAACGGTAGGAAAAGCTGGCGGTTCAACCCGTCACGGTAAAGGTCTTGCGGCGCCACGTTCGAGGTGGCCACCAGTACGACCCCGTTGGCAAACAGTGCCGAGAACAGCCTGGACAGGATCATGGCGTCGGCGATGTCGGTGACCGAGAACTCGTCGAAACACAGCACCCAGGCCTGCTCGGCGAGCGCCTTGGCCACCGGCGGGATCGGATCGTCTTCCCTGACCGTGCCTTCCTTGCGCGCCTGCCGGTGTTTCTGGATACGGTCCTGCACATCGGCCATGAAGTCGTTGAAATGCACACGGCGCTTGCGCCTGACCGGCAGGAGCTCGAAGAACATGTCCATCAGCATGGTCTTGCCGCGGCCGACGCCGCCATGGATGTAGAGGCCCTTGACAGCTTCATGCGTCTCGCGCTTGCGCGCAAACAGCCAGCCCAGTGCACTGGACTTGTGCGCCAGCCGCTTGGCCGAGATCTCGACGGTCAGCCGGTCGAGCGCGGCGGCGATCGCTTCCTGCGCAGCATCGCGCTCGATCGCGCCTGATACCACCAGATGGTCGTAGCGCTGCCGGACGGTCGGATGGGTCTGAAGGCCGTCACGCAGATGCATCGATCACGTCATTGTTCAGAGCAGGATGCCCAGAGAAAGGGTGCGCCGAGATTGAGGTCACGCCGCCGGCATCACCTGAATGTCGGCATCTCCTACCTCGTAAGCGAGATCGGTTGCCCGTTGGAAGTCTGGCCGTCGAATTTCGAGCCGCCCGACGAATAGAGCCGCGCCAGCGAACCGCCATTCTCGTCATAAAGCGTCAGCTGCTTGCCGGCGACGTTCCACGACTTGATGCCGTCGATCGGCGCCGGGCAATGCAGCGGCCCGGCGCGGAAACCGGCGCCGAACTTGGTCTGCGGCGTCGCCACCTTGCAGCTCTGGCCGGAGACGCTGACGTTCCAGACACCGGCGACGGCCGCCGCGCTGAGATCGGCGGCACCCGCGGGCGCCGCGCCGTCCGGCGGCAGCGAAGCAACCTGCGTGTTGGCCGGCGCGGTCGGGAACCGCGACGGGTCGGTGGTGCCGGGCGAGGCCGGCGGCGGCAGCTGGTTGGAACTCACCTGGCCGGCGGGGGCTGGCTGCAGCGGCGCCGGTTGCTGGTCGTCCATCGACGAGAAGCGTGAGGTTGAGCAGCCGCTCGCAACGAGTGCCGCCAGGGATACGGCCACCAGGCCGCCTTTCGAAAAATTCATTACAACCTCCGTCGGATCCGGCTGGGGGGAAACCGTCCGCGCAATCTCACCTCCACCAAGATGGAGAAGGTGGCGAAATTTCAACCCGATATGGTTAAAATAGGGTTTGTGACATGAATTGTTGCAAATTTATCGCACTCACCCGGCGAGCGGCGCACTCGGCACGAACACATATCCGTCCGGTCCGACGATATAGCACTCGCGCAGACCATGCGGCTTGTCGATCGCGCCGGCCAGCACGATGTGGCCATGCTCCAGCGCCGCCGCCTCGATCGCGTCGGGCTCCGCGCCATAGAGACGCAGTTCGATGCCGGCACCGCGCGTCTCCGTACCCGCGATGGAGCCCGTCATGGGATTGTCGAGATAAGAATGGTCCGCATGCAGCATGAACACCGATCCCAGAAGCTCGAGCGCGGCGAAATCCTCGTCGGCATAGACGATGCGGGCGCCAAGCACGTCACCGCAGAAGGCTTCCATCGCCGCCATGTCCGATACCAGCAGATTGACGCCGATGCCGCGCGGCAGCGAGCGGCCGAAATCCTCGGCCTTCATCCAGGGTGTCTTGGTCCGCTTCATCGCCATGGCGTCTTCCTCCTGATGCCGCGATCCTAGCCGAGACCGCCTTGCCGCCCTTGGCCTTCGGCCGGCAAACACTTGCGCCAGCCGCGTCAGGGCTTATGTCTATGGCCAATTCCAGGAAAGGTGTGTGGCGATTTCCCCGGGAAAACGCACAGCACTTTCCCCCTGGGAATTGAGTGAAAACAAAGAGTTCACCGAAACCCGCCGGAGCGCAGACCTTGGCCGCCAGAAAGAAAGCCGCCAACCGCTACTACAGCGGCCCGCCCAGCGACCATTTCGACGGCAGCCTGTTCTTCAATCCCGGCGGCCGGATGCCCGGCCCCTTCAAGGATCTGCTGAAATGGCAGTTCAGCGGCCAGCGCTCGAAATGGCCGGCTGCCAGCCCGAGCCCCTTTGCGCAGGCAAAGCCGGCGGCGGCGGTCGAAGGCGCCGATCTGATCGTGACCATGGTCGGCCATTCGACCTTGCTGATCCAGACAGCCGGGCTGAACATCCTTACCGATCCGGTCTGGTCGGAGCGCACATCGCCGTTCTCCTTTGCCGGACCCAGGCGCGTCAATCCGCCGGGTATCGCCCTTGGCGATCTGCCGGCGATCGACCTCGTGCTGGTCAGCCACAACCACTATGACCATCTCGACCTTGCCACGCTGAGGCAGTTGCAGGAGAAGCACGATCCGCTGGTGGTGACGCCGCTCGGCAACGATGCCATCATCGCCGCCGCGGTGCCCGGGATGCGGCTTTCCGCGCATGACTGGGGCGACAGGGTCGATGTCTCCGACGGCACCGCTACCCACGTCGAGCCCGCGCATCACTGGTCGGCGCGCGGGGCGCGCGACCGGCGCATGGCGCTGTGGGCCGGCTTCGTCATCGAGACGCCGGGCGGAAAAATCTATTTCGCCGGTGATACCGGCTTCCACGGCGGCATCAACTACCGGCTGATGGCGGAGAGGCATGGCGGCTTCCGCTTCGCCATCCTGCCGATCGGCGCCTACGAGCCGCGCTGGTTCATGGCGCCGCAGCACCAGAACCCCGAGGAAGCGGTCCAGGGCATGTCGTTGTGCAACGCAGCCTTCGCCGCCGGCTGCCATTGGGGCACGTTCCAGCTCACCGACGAGCCGTTCGACGAACCGGTGCGGAAGCTGGCCGAGGCGCTGGACGGCCGAGGCATCCCACAGGAGCGCTTTCGCGCCTTGCGACCCGGCGAGATCTGGGAAGTGCCCCGGATATGATCGCCTCGATGGCTGGAATGACCGTTTACGCTGCCATGGTTTTCGCTGATGGTCATCCGCGGACAGGATAGGGGGAATCAGATGAAGTCAATCATGGCAGGTCTTTTGGCGCTGGCGGTCTCTGTGCCGGCGGCTTTCGCGGGCGAGATCAGCGATCGGGCGGCCGAGGCCGAGAAGCTGCTCCAGTCGGGTGATGGCGCCGGTGCGCTGGAGAAATTCAGCAGCGCCCAGGAAGCGCTCTGGCAAGCGATGCCGCTTGGCGTCCTGAACGTCAAGCAAGTCGACACGGCCTCCGGCTTCGGTATCTACAGCGAGCGCGCCAACCACATCTACAAGCCCGGCGAGAAAATCGTGCTGTACATGGAGCCGGTCGGCTATGGCTACGGCAAGGACGGCCTCGGCAACAGCATGATCGCGCTCTCTGTCGACATCACCATCGTGTCCGCAGCCGGCGAAACGCTCGGCACAATGGAGAAGGTCGGCCGTGTTCAGATCGCCTCTCGCTCGCACAATCGCGAACTGTTCTTCAAACTCGACCTCTCCCTCGACGGCCTGCCGGCCGGCAAATACCGGTGCAACTTCGTCATGCATGACGAGAATTCGAGCAAGACGGCCCCCTTCAGCACGGATATCGAGATCGCCGGCTGAGGCGATGCCGGGAAAACCACCGATGTCCGATGGAGACGGCACCGGCGGGGACGAAATCCGCGTCGGGCGCAATGTCTTCATCAATCAGAACTGCACTTTCTACGACCTCGGCTGCCTCGACATCGCCGACGCTATCTCCCGGCCTCGGGAACCCAAGCACGACAGCCGCGTTTTTCAACCGGTTTCAATGTGTCCGGCTTGCGAGGCGTTCCCATGCTCAAATGGATCATCATTCTCCTGATCATCGCCGCCGCGGCGAGCCTGCTCGGCATGCCGGCGCTGGCGGGCGCGGCCGCCACTGGCGCGCGCATTCTCATCGGCATCGTGCTCATCATCTTCCTGTTGATCTTGCTTGGGGTCTTTGCGGTAACGTAAGTCCCGCACCTTCGCCGTGAAAGCGGCTGCGCACTGGTAATTCCTGCCCGTTTCCGCCATATAGCGCCGAACGGACATGGAAATTTCGGAGCAATGGCAGGCACGGCCCCTTTCGCCAAGATGAACGGCATCGGCAACGAGATCATCGTTGCCGACATGCGTGGCCGTGCGGATCGGGTGACGGCCGCGGCTGCCATCGCGCTCAACGCCGATGCCTCGACGCGGTTCGACCAGATCATGGCGATCCACGACGCCAGGACGCCGGGCACCGCTTATTTCGTCGACATCCTGAATTCCGACGGGTCGGGCGCGCAGGCCTGCGGCAACGGCATGCGCTGTGTCGTCCAGGCGCTGGCCGCCGAGACCGGCGAGAAGACCTTCACCTTCGAAACCGTGGCCGGGATCTTGAACGCCCGCGAACACGCGGACGGCTCGATCTCGGTCGACATGGGCACGCCGCGCTTCGGCTGGCGCGACATCCCGCTGGCCGAGGAGTTCCGCGACACCCGCATGATCGAATTGCAGGTCGGCCCGATCGACGCGCCGGTGCTGCATTCGCCTTCGGCGGTCTCGATGGGCAACCCGCACGCCATCTTCTGGGTCGACGCCGATGTCTGGACTTATGAACTCGATCGTTTCGGCCCGCTGCTCGAAAACCATCCGATCTTTCCCGAGCGCGCCAACATAACCATCGCGCAGGTGACCTCGCCCGACTCGATGATCATCCGCACCTGGGAGCGTGGCGCCGGCCTGACGAAGGCCTGCGGCTCCGCCTCGTGCGCGGCTGTCGTTGCCGCCGCGCGCACCAGGCGCACGGGCCGCAGCGTCAACCTTTTGACCCCCGGCGGCGGTACGCTGCATGTCGAGTGGCGCGAGGACGACCACGTCATCCTGACCGGCGCGGCCGAGTGGGAATTTTCCGGCAGCTTCGATCCGTCGACCGGACAATGGGCCCGCGACACCGAAAGCGCGGCGTGATGTCCGCCCTTGCCAAGGACGTCGACGTGGCGAAGGAGGCCGGCCGCATCGACGTGGTGACTTTCGGCTGCCGTCTCAACACCTATGAGTCCGAAGTGATGCGGCGCGAGGCCGAAAATGCCGGCCTCGGCGCGCTGGATGGCGGCGCCGTCATCTTCAACACCTGCGCCGTCACCGGCGAAGCGGTGCGCCAGGCCAGGCAGGCAATCCGCAAGGCGCGCCGCGACAACCCGGCCGCGCGCATCATCGTCACCGGCTGCGCCGCGCAGACCGAGCCCGAAAAATTCGCCGCCATGGACGAAGTCGATCTCGTGCTTGGCAATGAAGAGAAGCTGAAGGCCAATTCCTATCGCGCGTTACCGGATTTCGGCGTCAACGACACCGAGAAGGCGCGCGTCAACGACATCTTTTCGGTGCGCGAGACCGCCGGCCACATGGTCGACGCCATCGAGGGCCGGGCCCGTGCGTTCGTGCAGGTGCAGAATGGCTGCGACCATCGCTGCACCTTCTGCATCATCCCCTATGGCCGCGGCAATTCGCGCTCGGTGCCGATGGGCGCCGTGGTCGAGCAGGTCAAGCGGCTGGCGGGCAACGGCTATGCCGAGATCGTGTTGACGGGCGTCGACATGACGTCTTTCGGAGTCGACCTGCCAGGCGCGCCGAAGCTCGGCAAGCTGGTGAAGACCATTCTCAGGCAGGTGTCCGACGTAAAGCGGCTCAGGCTGTCCTCCATCGATTCGATCGAGGCCGACGACGACTTGCTCGATGCGCTCGCCACGGAACCCAGGCTGATGCCGCATCTGCATCTGTCGCTGCAGTCGGGCGACGACATGATCCTGAAGCGCATGAAGCGCCGCCATCTGCGCGATCAGTCGATCCGCTTTTGCGAGGATGTGCGCAAGCTGCGGCCCGGCATTGTCTTCGGCGCCGACATTATCGCGGGTTTCCCGACCGAGACAGAAGCCATGTTCGAGAATTCGCTGGAGATCGTCGAGGAGTGCGGCCTGACCCATCTCCACGTCTTCCCGTTTTCGCCGCGCGAGGGCACACCCGCCGCGCGCATGCCGCAGGTCCGCCGCGAGTTGGTCAAGCAGCGCGCCGCCCGGCTGCGCGCCGCCGGCGAAGCGGCCTACCAGCGCCATCTGTCCTCGCTCGCCGGCAGCCGTCAGTCGGTCCTGATCGAGCGCGACGGCCTTGGCCGCACCGAAGGGTTCACGCTTGCCGCACTCGGCACCGGCGCGCCGGGAGAGATAGTTGAGGCTGATATAACCGGCCACGACGGGATCAGGCTGATAGCCACCCCCCTTGCCGCCCGCGCCGCCTGAGAACACAAAAGCATGGCTGGTTTTTTCAAGAAGATATTTTCGTTCGGCAAGAAGGAGGTGGTCGAGGAGCGCATCGACGAGACCGCCCCGCTGCCGCCGATCAAATGGGACCAGCTCGACGCGCTGAAGCCGGCGGCCGAGCAGGCCTTGCCGGAGTTTTTGAAGCGCGAGGAGCCTGTGGCGGAAGCCGCGCCGGCGACCGTGCCTGCTCCGGTCGAGGCCGCGCCCGGACCGCAGCCCGAGGAACCCACACCCGAGGAACCCACACCCGAGCCTGCGCCGACCATTCCGCCCGCGCCGGAGCCAACTGTTCCGTCAGAACCGGAGCGGCAGCCGGAGCCTGCGCCGGAAGAGAAACCGGCACCCGCGCCCGAGACGCCTGAACCGCCTGCGCCCGAAGAGGTCCCGCCGCCGCCGGTTGCTCCCGAGCCCACGCCCGAACCCCAGCCGCAGGAGATCCCGCCGGCGCCATCGGAGCCGGAGATCGTTCCCTCGCCTCCGGAGAGGCGACCGGAACCCGCGCCCGTCGAAGTGCCGACGCCGCCAGTCGAAGTGCCGGCCGAGATACCCGCACCGGTCGAGGTGCCATCGGCGTCGCCGGCTGAAGTGCCTCCGTCGGCGGCCGCCGTCGAGCAGCCTTCAAGGGCCGGCGCTGCCCCTCATCCGCCTGCCGGCACCTCCCGGTATAGGGACGGGGCGAAGGAAGGGGCGTCAGCACCGTCCTTGCCCGGTTTGCGGGGAGAGCATGAAGGAAAGCGCGGACCTGCCGTCGAAGCGGGGCTCGAAGCGCCACCAGCTGAAATCGCCCCTCCCATTCGCCAGCCTGCACCGGTCGAGACGCAGCCGGTCGTTGCCGAGGTCGCGCCCGAGACTCAATCGGTCCCGCGGCCCACCCCGGAGCCAAGACCCGTTCCCGGCAAGGTGACGGTCGCCAGGAAGGTCGAGCAGAAGGCCGAGCCACAGAAGGCGCCGGAACCGGCGCCGAGGCAATCCTGGTTCCAGCGCATGCGGGACGGGCTAGCCCGGTCCTCGCGCGAACTGACCGGCAACATCGCCGGCGTCTTCACCAAGCGCAAGCTGGACGAGGAGACGCTGCAGGACCTGGAGGACGTGCTGATCCGCGCCGATCTGGGCGTCGAAACGGCGCTGCGCGTCACCGATTCACTGGCCGCCAGCCGCTACGGCAAGGATGTTTCCGATACCGAAGTGCGCGCCGTCATGGCAGCCGAGGTGGAGAAGGTGCTCGCCCCGGTCGCGAAACCACTCGAGCTTGACCTCTCGCACAAGCCGCATGTCATTCTGGTGGTCGGCGTCAACGGCACCGGCAAGACCACGACCATCGGCAAGCTCGCCGCCAAGCTGACCGATGGCGGCCTGTCGGTGATGCTGGCCGCCGGCGACACGTTCCGCGCCGCCGCGATCGAGCAGCTGAAGATCTGGGGCGAGCGCACGAAATCGCCCGTCATTGCCTCGAAGCTCGGCGCCGACGCCGCCGGTCTCGCCTACGATGCCTTCGAACGGGCAAAAGAAGCCGGCTCCGACGTGCTGATCATCGACACCGCCGGCCGGCTGCAGAACAAGACCGAACTGATGGCGGAGTTGGAAAAGATCGTCCGCGTTCTGGGCAAGCTCGATCCCGAAGCGCCGCACACCGTGCTGCAGACGGTCGACGCCACGACCGGCCAGAACGCGCTCAACCAGGTCGAGATCTTCCGCAATATCGCCGGCGTCAACGGCCTGGTCATGACCAAGCTGGACGGCACGGCGCGGGGCGGTATTCTGGTGGCGATCGCGGCAAAGCATAAATTGCCGGTCTATTTCATCGGCGTCGGCGAACAGGTCGACGACCTCGAACCGTTTTCCGCAAGCGAATTCGCCAGGGCGATCGCTGGAGTGGCTTGAACAGGCACGATGCCGGAAGTGAGGCTTTCGGACTGGATCGTGCGTTAGAAGGAAACCATGAACCCACCCATTCTCGAACGCGATCCGTCCGACCCGCAGAAAGACAAGAAGGAAGGCATCAATCCCGTGCTCAAGCTGGCGCTGGAGCTCGGGCCGCTGCTCGTCTTCTTCTTCGCCAATGCGCGCGGCGAGTGGCTGACGCAGAAATTGCCCGTGCTGGCTGAATTCGGCGGCCCGATCTTCGTCGCCACAGGCCTGTTCATGGCCGCGACCGCCATCGCGCTGATCGCCTCATGGCTGCTCACCCGCACCTTGCCGATCATGCCGATGGTGTCGGGGGTCGTCGTTTTCATCTTCGGCGCGCTGACGCTTTATCTGCAGGACGATATCTTCATCAAGATGAAGCCGACCATCGTCAACACGCTGTTCGGCGGCGTGCTGCTTGGCGGCCTGTATTTCGGCCGCTCGCTGCTCGGCTATGTCTTCGAGTCCGCATTCAAGCTCGATGCCGAAGGCTGGCGCAAGCTCACCTTCCGCTGGGGCCTGTTCTTCCTGTTCCTGGCTCTCGTCAACGAAGTCGTCTGGCGGAATTTTTCCACCGACGCCTGGGTTACGTTCAAGGTCTGGGGCATCATGCCGATCACGCTTCTTTTCACCTTCAGCCAGATGCCGCTGATCCTGCGCCACTCGCTGGACGACAAGGCCGGCGGCGAAGAGAAAGTCGGCAAATAGGGCTGTAAAGGGGAGAGCCATGGAATTCGTCACCACCCAGGAGGAGCTGCGGACGATCTACAAGACGCCGCGCCCGACCGATGGCTCGATCCGCAAGGAATTGAAGGCGCTGGACGCCCATTGCCGCTCCTTCATCGGCAAGAGCCCATTCGTGCTGATCGGCTCGTCCGATGGCGAAGGCAATGCCGACGTCACCCCGAAAGGCGACAAGCCCGGCTTCGCCGCCATTCTCGACGAGAACACCATCGCCATTCCCGACCGGCCCGGCAACAACCGGCTGGATACGCTGGAAAACATCATCCGCAATCCCTCGGTCGGGCTGCTCTTCCTCATACCAGGCATGAACGAGACGCTGCGCGTCAATGGCGATGCCCGCATCACCGTCGATGCCACCTTGCGCGAGCGCCTTGCGGTCGACGGCAAGGAGCCGCAAAGCGTTATCGTGATCGTAGTCAAGGCCGCTTACATGCATTGCGCCAAGGCTTTCATGCGCTCCGATTTGTGGAAGCCCGACAGCTGGCATGATCGCGCCACGCTGCCGACGCTCGGCCAGATCCTGCGCGACCAGTTGGCACTGGCCGATTCGGCCGAGGCGACCGACCGCTGGCTCGACGGCGAGTACAAACAGACGATGTGGTAGGGTTGTCGGCCCCCGATTCGTCTGGACTGGTCCGCCTTGCTCAACCTCATTGCGATATCCGGCAGCCTGCGGGCGGCCTCCACCAATTCGGCCCTGGTCGCGGCACTGGCGCTGAACACGCCAGCGGGCTGTCGTGTCACCGTCTATGACGGGCTTGGCCGGCTGCCGATCTTCAATCCCGACGACGAGGGCGAGCGGACGCCGCGCGAGGCCTCCGATCTGATCGAGGCCGTCACCGGCGCGGACGGTGTCGTCGTCTCCTGTCCCGAATATGCCCATGGCGTGCCTGGCGGCCTTAAGAACGCGCTCGACTGGCTGGTCTCGCGTGACGCCGCCGTCGGCAAGCCGGCGATGCTGGCGCACGCCTCGCCACGCTCGCTCTACGCCCGCACGGCGCTGGCGGAGATCATGCGCACCATGTCGTTCGCGCTTTGCGAAGAAGCCATGCTCGAGGTTTCGCTCCTCGGCAAGAAGCCGGCGGAGGTTGAAAGGATCCTGCGAGAGCCGGCAAACGTGCGGGCAATTCGCGATGGCCTGTCAGCCTTCGCGGCCTTCATCCGCTCGCGCCAAATTTGAGCGGACTCGCGCCAAATTGAGCGGTCGCCATCGTGTCGTCGTCCTGGAAGGACCGGAGGCGTCGGCCAATCGCTACAGCCGATAGACGTACATCACAAAGGTCTCCGCCTCGCCATGCGCCTCCTTGCGCCCCTCATAAAGTGCGCGGGCGGGCAGATTGTCCGGATCGGTGCCGACCCAGGCCTCTTCGCAGCCATGCTCGCGGCCGAGCGCGAACATGGCGTCGAGCATTCCGCGCGCGATGCCTTGGCGCTGGAAGGCTGGCGAGACGCCGACCTCGTCGACATAGAGTTCGGTCGCCTTGTCCGGATGGCGGTGCATGACCGCCGCGCATTGGCCGACGACAACGTCCTCAGCCAGGGCCACGATCATGAAATGGCCCGATTGCGCGAGATAGCTTGCCAGGCGATCGGGCCGCACCGGCTCGTCGAACACGTCGTCGGCAATCCGCATCACAAGGGCGTCATCTCCGGGATAAAGCCTTCTGATCTCAATCGCCATTGTGTAAATTCTCCCAAGTCGGCTTGCAAACTTTGACGTTTACGTAAATCCCGAAGACACTAACCGATTGAAAATGCAGGGGTCGAAATAATCGTTTGAATTTATTCCGCACCAGAGTTATTGGGTGCGGGAAATTCGCGGTTCCCCGCAGCAGTCCGGCCTCTTCCTCGACGCCGTGTTGGCGCGTCACAGACAAAGGGAAATCATCCTCACATGGCACGCAACAAGATAGCGCTTATCGGCTCTGGCATGATCGGCGGCACGCTCGCCCACATGATCGGCCTCAAGGATCTCGGCGACGTGGTCCTGTTCGATATCGCCGAGGGTATCCCGCAAGGCAAGGGGCTCGATATCGCGCAGTCGTCGCCGGTCGATGGTTTCGATTCCCGGCTGACCGGCGTCAACGACTATGCCGGCATCGAGGGCGCCGATGTCTGCATCGTCACCGCCGGCGTGCCGCGCAAGCCGGGCATGAGCCGCGACGACCTGCTGGGCATCAACCTGAAGGTCATGGAGCAGGTCGGCGCAGGACTGAAGAAGTACGCGCCGAAGGCCTTCGTCATCTGCATTACCAATCCGCTCGACGCCATGGTGTGGGCGCTGCAGAAGTTTTCGGGCTTGCCCAAGACCCATGTCGTCGGCATGGCCGGCGTGCTCGACAGCGCGCGCTTCCGCTACTTCCTGGCCGAGGAATTCAAGGTTTCGGTCGAGGACGTCACCGCCTTCGTGCTCGGCGGCCACGGCGATTCCATGGTGCCGATGATCCGCTATTCCACGGTGTCGGGCATTCCGCTTCCCGACCTGATCAAGATGGGCTGGACCTCGAAGGAAAAGCTCGACCAGATCGTGCAGCGCACCCGTGACGGCGGCGCCGAGATCGTCGGCCTCCTGAAGACCGGCTCGGCCTATTACGCGCCGGCGGCCTCGGCGATCCAGATGGCTGAATCCTACCTCAAGGACAAGAAGCGCGTGCTGCCTTGCGCGGCACACCTCTCCGGTCAGTATGGCGTCAAGGGTACCTATGTCGGCGTGCCGGTGGTGATCGGCGCAGGCGGTGTCGAGCGCGTCATCGAGATCGACCTTAACAAGGCCGAGCAGAAGATGTTCGAGGCATCGGTGGCGACCGTGCAGGGCCTGACCGAGGCCTGCGTCAAGATCGCGCCGCAGCTCGCCTCGAAATAACCCGCCCAAACGTCACCCCGGCAAACGACCTGGAGATAGTTCCCGATGAACATCCATGAATATCAAGGCAAGGCGCTGCTGAAGAGCTTTGGCGCGCCGGTGGCCGAAGGCGTGCCGGTTTTCAAGGCAAGCGAGGCGGAAGCCGCTGCACAGGCGCTGCCCGGCCCACTCTATGTGGTGAAGAGCCAGATCCATGCCGGCGGCCGCGGCAAAGGCAAATTCAAGGAACTCGGCGCCGACGCCAAGGGCGGCGTGCGGCTGGCGAAGTCCGTCGCCGAGGTGGTCGCCAACGCCAACGAGATGCTCGGCCATACGCTGGTGACCAAGCAGACCGGCCCGGCCGGCAAGCAGGTCAACCGCCTCTATATCGAGGAAGGCGCCGACATCGAGCGCGAGCTCTATCTCTCCATCCTGGTCGACCGCTCGGTCGGCCGCATCGCCTTTGTCGTCTCGACCGAGGGCGGCATGGACATCGAGGGCGTCGCGCACGACACGCCGGAAAAGATCATCACCGTCGCCATCGATCCGGAAAAGGGCGTTACGGCTGAGGACGTCAAGGCGCTCAACGACGCGCTTAAGCTCGACGGCGACGCGGCCAGGGATGGCGGCACGCTGTTCCCGATCCTCTACGAGGCCTTCGTCGAGAAGGATATGAGCCTGCTCGAGGTCAACCCGCTGATCGTCATGAAGGACGGGCATCTGCGCGTGCTCGACGCGAAGGTGTCGTTCGACAACAACGCGCTGTTTCGCCACCCCGATGTGCTGGAACTGCGCGACACGTCAGAAGAGGACGAGAAGGAGATCGAGGCGTCCAAATACGACCTCGCCTATGTCGCGCTCGACGGCAATATCGGCTGCATGGTCAACGGCGCCGGCCTTGCCATGGCGACGATGGACATCATCAAGCTCTACGGCGCCGAACCCGCCAACTTCCTCGATGTCGGCGGCGGCGCTTCCAAGGAGAAGGTGACGGCCGCGTTCAAGATCATCACCAGGGATCCGGCGGTCAAGGGCATCCTGATCAATATCTTCGGCGGCATCATGAAGTGCGACATCATCGCCGAGGGTGTGATTGCCGCGGTCAAGGAAGTCGGGCTCAAGGTGCCGCTGGTCGTGCGCCTGGAAGGCACCAATGCCGAGCTTGGCAAGAAGATCATCAACGACAGCGGCCTGAACGTCGTCTCGGCCGACGATCTCGACGACGCGGCCAAGAAGATCGTGGCGGCGGTGAAGGGCTGATCCGGTGCCCCCACGCAAGATAAACCTGGTCGAGGCAGCGGATCGGACCATCACTGAGGTCTTCGATCCGCATATCGCCGGCGACGTCAACGACAGCCAGGCCAAGGTCGCCAAGTTCGGCGAGGTCTTCGACTGGCATGCGCATGACAATGAAGACGAAGCCTTCCTCGTGCTGCGCGGCAGGATCGCCATCGATTTCCGCGACGGGCCGATCGAGCTCGGCGAGGGCGACTTCATCGTCGTACCGCGCGGCGTCGAGCATCGGCCGCGTTCGCTGACATCAGAGCCGGTGGTGCTGATGTTCGAACCGGCGACGACACTCAACACCGGCAATGCCAAGAGCGATCTGACGGTCGCCGATCTGAAGCGGCTCTGACCGATGAACGCCTCGTCCTTCTCTTCGCTCTCGGCCGATCACCAACGCCTGCAGGCGTTGGTCGGCGCGTGGCGCGGCGAGGAAGAGGTGGCGGACACGCAGTGGGCCGATGGCGGCATGGCGACGAGCGAAGTGCTGGCGGAAGCGGAGTTCGGCGGCCAGTTCGTGGTGCAGCGTTATCGCCAGCGCCGCGACGGCACGATTTCGTTCGGTTCGCACAGCGTATTCGGCTTCGACCAGCAGAACAGCGTCGTCACCATGCACCAGTTCGATTCGATGGGCTTTGTTCCGTCCTCGCCCGCCACGGGCACATGGAACGGCAGCGAGCTGGTGCTGGAGCGGTCGTCGCCGCGCGGCCTTGCGAGGGTGACGTATGTTTTCGACGACGCCGACACCTACCGCATGCGATTGCATTTCAAACCCGCCGGCAGCGATGGCTGGCAAGACATGGTGAGCGGCGTCTACCGGCGCGTCTCGCCTTCCTCGATCAACGGTTTTTAAAAAGGGCGACCATGTCCATTCTCGTCGACAAGAATACCAAGGTGCTGGTGCAGGGCCTGACCGGCAAGACCGGTACGTTCCACACCGAGCAGGCGCTGGCCTATCACGGGACAAAGATGGTCGGCGGCATCCATCCCAAGAAGGGCGGCGAGACCTGGACGGGCTCGAAAGGCGAGAGCCTGCCGATCTTCGCCACTGTCGCCGAAGGCAAGGAAAAAACAGGCGCCAACGCCTCCGTCATCTACGTGCCGCCGGCGGGCGCCGCGGAAGCCATCATCGAGGCGATCGAGGCGGAGATCCCGCTGATCGTCTGCATCACGGAAGGCATTCCGGTGATGGACATGATCAAGGTCAAGGCGCGGCTCGATCGCTCGGCCTCGCGGCTGATCGGACCGAACTGCCCGGGCGTGCTTACCCCCGACGAATGCAAGATCGGCATCATGCCCGGGAACATCTTCCGCAAGGGCTCGGTCGGCGTTGTTTCGCGCTCGGGAACACTTACCTATGAGGCTGTGTTCCAGACCACCAATGTCGGCCTCGGCCAGACCACCGCCGTCGGCATCGGCGGCGACCCCGTCAAGGGCACCGAGTTCATCGACATGCTCGAGATGTTCCTGGCCGATGATGAGACCAAGTCGATCATCATGATCGGCGAGATCGGCGGTTCG
This sequence comes from Mesorhizobium sp. CO1-1-11, assembly GCF_020164995.1. NCBI lineage: Bacteria > Pseudomonadati > Pseudomonadota > Alphaproteobacteria > Hyphomicrobiales > Phyllobacteriaceae > Mesorhizobium > Mesorhizobium sp. CO1-1-11. The sequence goes on along the minus strand of NZ_JAIUHE010000021.1, from coordinate 7,752 downwards.
GCCGAGGAAGACGCCGCGCAGTTTCTCAAGGACGAAGCCAAGCGTGGTCGCAAGAAGCCGATGGCCGGCTTCATCGCCGGGCGCACGGCGCCGGCCGGACGCACCATGGGCCATGCGGGCGCGGTCATCTCCGGCGGCAAGGGCGGGGCGGAAGACAAGATCGCGGCGATGGAATCGGCCGGGATAAAAGTTTCGCCGTCGCCGGCGCGGCTGGGCACGACGCTGGTCGAGGCGATCAAGGGTTAAGCCAGTAGTGAGTAGCAGGTAGTCAGTAGTGAAGAAGGGAAGAACGGGTGAGTAGCAACTGAGTGGAAAATTCCATTTTCCACTCACTACCGGCTACTCACCGTTCCCTCGAAAGGAGACGGAGCCAGGCTCCGCTGAAACGACATGGCAAGACAAGATCAGGCCAACGACCAATTTTCGCTCACCTCTTTCCTCTATGGCGGCAATGCCGATTACATCGACGCTCTCTACGCGGCGTATGAGGACGATCCCGCCTCGGTCAATCCCGAGTGGCAGGAGTTCTTCGCCGGACTGAAGGACGATGCCGGCGATGTGCGCAGGAACGCCAAGGGCGCTTCGTGGGCGAAACCATCCTGGCCGCTGCAGGCCAATGGCGAGCTGGTGTCGGCGCTGGACGGCAATTGGGGCATCGTCGAAAAGCACCTGGAAAAGAAGGTCAAGGACAAGGCCGTCACCAACGGTGTCGTGCTGTCCGACGCCGATGTGCACCAGGCGACACGTGATTCCGTGCGCGCCATCATGATGATCCGCGCCTTCCGCATGCGCGGCCATCTGCACGCCAATCTCGATCCGCTCGGCATCAACACGCTCGAGGATTACAACGAACTGTCGCCGGAAAATTACGGCTTCACCGAAGCCGACTACGACCGGCCGATCTTCCTCGACAATGTGCTGGGGCTCGAATTCGGCAGCATCCGGCAGATGCTGGAGATCCTCACCCGCACCTATTGTTCGACGCTCGGCGTCGAGTTCATGCATATTTCCGATCCCGAGGAAAAGGCCTGGATCCAGGCGCGCATCGAGGGCGCCGACAAGGAGATCTCGTTCACCGCCACCGGCAAGAAGGCGATCCTGCAGAAGCTGGTCGAGGCGGAAGGCTTCGAGCAGTTCATCGACGTCAAGTACAAGGGCACCAAGCGCTTCGGTCTCGACGGCGGTGAATCGCTGATCCCGGCGCTGGAGCAGATCGTCAAGCGCGGCGGCCAGCTCGGCATGAAGGAGATCGTGCTCGGCATGGCCCATCGCGGCCGCCTCAATGTGCTTTCCCAGGTGATGGCCAAGCCGCACCGCGCCATCTTCCACGAATTCAAGGGCGGCTCGGCGGCCCCCGACGAGGTCGAGGGCTCGGGCGACGTGAAGTACCATCTCGGTGCCTCGTCGGACCGCGAGTTCGACGGCAACAAGGTTCACCTTTCGCTGACGGCGAACCCTTCGCATCTGGAGATCGTCGATCCCGTGGTGATGGGCAAGGCGCGCGCCAAGCAGGATTCCCTGTTCGGCCGCGGCCGCGAAGAGATCGTTCCGCTGGAAGAGCGGGCCAAGGTGCTGCCCCTCTTGCTGCATGGCGACGCCGCCTTCGCCGGCCAGGGCGTGATCGCCGAGATCCTCGGCCTGTCGGGCCTGCGTGGCCACCGCGTCGCCGGCACGCTGCACTTCATCATCAACAACCAGATCGGCTTCACCACCAATCCGCGCTTCTCGCGCTCATCGCCCTATCCGTCCGATGTCGCCAAGATGATCGAGGCACCGATCTTTCACGTCAATGGCGACGATCCGGAGGCTGTGGTGCACGCCACCAAGGTGGCGATCGAATTCCGCATGAAGTTCCATAAGCCGGTGGTCGTGGACATGTTCTGCTACCGCCGCTTCGGCCACAATGAGGGCGACGAACCGGCCTTCACGCAGCCGCTCATGTACAGCAACATCCGCGCCCACAAGACGACGGTGCAGATCTATGGCGATCGCCTGATCGCCGAAGGGCACATCACCCAGGCCGAGCTCGATCAGATGAAGGCCGACTGGCGCGCGCATCTGGAAGCCGAATGGGAAGTCGGCCAGCACTACAAGCCCAACAAGGCCGACTGGCTCGACGGCGCCTGGTCAGGCCTGCGCACGGCCGACAACCAGGACGAGACAAGGCGCGGCAAGACCGCGGTACCGGTCAAGACGCTGAAGGAAATCGGCAAGAAGCTGACCGAGGTGCCGAAGGGCTTCGAAGCGCACAAGACGATCATCCGCTTCCTCGAAAACCGGCGTCAGGCGATCGAGTCCGGCGAAGGCATCGACTGGTCGACGGCCGAGGCGCTGGCCTTCGGCGCGATCCTGCTCGACGGCAATCCGATCCGGCTGTCCGGACAGGATTCCGAGCGCGGCACCTTCTCGCAGCGCCATTCCGTGCTTTACGACCAGCGCGACGAGACCCGCTACATCCCGCTCAACAATCTGTCGGCGGCGCAGGCCGGTTACGAAGTCATCAACTCGATGCTGTCGGAAGAAGCGGTGCTGGGCTTCGAATATGGCTACAGCCTGGCCGAGCCGAAGGCGCTGACGCTGTGGGAGGCGCAGTTCGGCGACTTCGCCAACGGCGCCCAGGTGGTGTTCGACCAGTTCATCTCGTCGGGCGAACGCAAGTGGCTCAGAATGTCGGGCCTCGTCTGCCTGCTGCCACATGGCTATGAAGGCCAGGGCCCGGAACATTCTTCCGCCCGGCTGGAGCGCTTCCTGCAGCTTTGCGCCGAAGACAATATGCAAGTCGCCAACTGCACGACGCCGGCCAACTACTTCCACATCTTGCGCCGGCAGCTGAAGCGCGACTTCCGCAAGCCGCTGATCCTGATGACGCCGAAGTCGCTGCTGCGCCACAAGCGGGCGGTGTCGACGCTGCCGGAAATCTCGGGCGAAAGCTCGTTCCACCGGCTGCTGTGGGATGATGCCCAGCTGTTGCCCAACCAGGCGATCAAGCTGACCAAGGATTCCAAGATCCGCCGCGTCGTGCTGTGCTCGGGCAAGGTCTATTACGACCTCTATGAAGAGCGCGAGAAGCGCGGCATCAACGACATCTACTTGCTGCGCGTCGAACAGCTCTATCCGTTCCCGGCCAAGGCGCTTATCACCGAGCTGTCACGCTTCCGCAACGCCGAGATGGTGTGGTGCCAGGAGGAGCCCAAGAACATGGGTGCCTGGTCGTTCATCGATCCGTATCTGGAATGGGTGCTGGCGCATATCGACGCCAAGCATCAGCGGGTGCGCTACACCGGCCGTCCGGCGGCCGCGTCGCCGGCGACCGGGCTGATGTCGAAGCATCTCGCCCAGCTCGCCGCCTTGCTCGAAGACGCGCTCGGCGAATAAGCAGAACAGAACCGAAAGAACGGACAGGCACAATGGCTACCGAAATCCGCGTTCCCACACTCGGCGAATCCGTCACCGAAGCGACCGTCGGCAAATGGTTCAAGAAGGTCGGCGATGCCATTGCCGCCGACGAACCGCTGGTCGAGCTCGAGACCGACAAGGTGACGATAGAGGTGCCCGCCGCCGCCGCCGGGACGCTCGGTGAAATCACGGTTGGGGAAGGCGAGACGGTCGGCGTCGGCGCCCTGCTCGGGTCGATTTCGGCCGGTGGCGCGGCTGCTCCCGCGACCAAGCCGCAAGCGGTCGCGCAGGCGTCCAGCCCCGACGCGGCATCCACCACCAAGCAGGCCGCGGCCGAGACCGCCAAGGTTGCCGGCGATGCCGGACCGGTCGAGCCGCGCACCATGCCGCCGGCGCCGGCGGCGGCAAAATTGATCGCCGAGAACAATCTGTCGGTCGACCAGCTCTCCGGCTCGGGCAAGCGCGGCCAAGTGCTGAAGGGCGACGTGCTGGATGCCATCTCCAAAGGTGCGCCGTCGCAGCCGGCTGAGACGCCAAAGGCAGCGCCGGCACCGATCGCGGTTCGGGCGCCGTCGTCTGGCGAGGATGCATCGCGCGAGGAGCGCGTGCGCATGACCAAGCTGCGCCAGACCATCGCGCGCCGCCTGAAGGAGGCGCAGTCGACCGCCGCCATGCTGACCACCTTCAACGAAGTCGACATGTCGGCGGTGATGGCGCTCAGGACCAAGTACAAGGACGTTTTCGAGAAGAAGCACGGCGTGAAGCTCGGCTTCATGGGCTTCTTCACCAAGGCCGTCACCCACGCGCTGAAGGAAATCCCCTCGGTCAATGCCGAGATCGACGGCACCGACATCATCTTCAAGAACTATGCCCATATTGGTGTCGCGGTCGGCACCGAAAAGGGCCTCGTGGTCCCGGTCGTGCGCGATGCCGACCAGATGTCGATCGCCGAGATCGAGAAGGACATCGGCCGGCTGGGCATCGCCGCGCGCGACGGCAAGCTGTCGGTCGCCGACATGCAGGGCGGCACCTTCACCATCTCCAATGGTGGCGTCTACGGGTCGCTGATGTCGACGCCGATCCTCAATGCGCCGCAGTCGGGCATTCTCGGCATGCACAAGATCCAGGACCGGCCGGTCGTGGTCGGCGGCCAGATCGTGATCCGGCCGATGATGTACCTGGCGCTCAGCTACGACCACCGCATCGTCGACGGCAAGGAAGCTGTGACCTTCCTGGTGCGGGTCAAGGAAAGCCTGGAGGATCCGGAACGGCTGGTGCTCGATCTGTGAGGCGGTCGGATGGCGGCTTGCGGCAAAGAGCGGCCAATGATGGCGCGTTTGCTCGGAGCCACCAAACCGGTTGTGCTGATGATCGGTGTCGTGATGGCCACCGCAGCCGCCCAGGCCGCCTGCCCGATCGAACTCGCCGTCTATGGGGATAGCCAGAGCGGCAGCGAGATCGATTTTACCCCGACCGGCACATCGGCTGTTGTCACCAATACGTTCCGGCTGATCCTCGACAACGATGTGGTGCTGAACGGCATCGTCATGTGGAACGAAGGCGTCGCACGGTCGAACGGTTCCTTGATGTACAAATGCCCTGAGGGCGACATCACCGGCGCCGAGCTCGCCACCTGTACGCTGTGGAACGGCGTCATCTACACGTCGGACGACAAGGGCAGCATCGGGCTTTTGCCGGCCGAGGGAGTGGAGGCGCCGAAGACGCTGATCCTGCCCGATCTCGGGCCGGTGCTTAGGCAATCCCGGGCGTATGGCGGTGGCGGATTTTCGAAAGTGCCGTCCGATGTGTTCGCGATGAAGGGATGCCAGGAATGAGCGCGACGCAAAAAGTGCTGCTGGTCACCGGCGGCAGCCGCGGCATCGGCGCCGCCATCTGCCGGCTGGGGTCGGAGGGGGGCTATCGCGTCGCGGTCAATTACGCCTCCAACAAGGCCGCCGCCGATGCGCTGGTCGCCGAAATCAAGGACGGCGGCGGCGAAGCCGTTGCCGTCAGGGGCGATGTCGGCAAGGAAACCGATATCGTGGCCATGTTCGGCGCCGTCGACCGTGCCTTTGGCCGCCTCGACGCCTTCGTCAACAATGCCGGCATCGTCGACGTCAAGGCGCGTGTCGACGAAATGGATGTCGCGCGGCTGGAACGCATGATGCGCATCAACGTCGTCGGCTCGTTCCTGTGCGCCCGCGAGGCGGTGAAGCGCATGTCGACGCGGCATGGCGGGTCGGGCGGTGCGATCGTCAACATCTCGTCGGCGGCGGCGACGCTGGGCTCGCCGGGCGAATATGTCGACTATGCCGCATCCAAGGGCGCCATCGACACCTTCACCATCGGCCTCGCCCGCGAGGTGGCTCTGGAAGGCATTCGCGTCAATGCGGTGCGGCCGGGCATCATCGACACCGACATCCACGCCTCCGGCGGCCAGCCGGACCGGATAGAACGGTTCCGCGATCTTCTGCCGATGAAAAGGGCGGGCACCGCGGATGAAGTCGCCGGTGCGGTCCTCTATCTTTTATCCGATGCCGCGTCCTATACGACGGGCGCGATCCTGAATGTCAGCGGCGGCCGCTGAGCCCCAAGCAAAAGGGAAACAAACATGGCTTATGACGTGGTTATCATCGGCTCGGGACCGGGCGGCTATGTCTGCGCCATCAAGGCAGCACAGCTTGGGCTGAAGGTGGCGGTGGTCGAGAAGAACGCGACCTTCGGCGGCACCTGCCTCAACATCGGCTGCATCCCGTCCAAGGCGCTGCTTTATGCCTCGGAAATGTTCGCCGAGGCCGGCCATTCCTTCGACACGCTCGGCGTCGAAATTCCGGCACCCAGGCTGAACCTGAAGAAAATGATGGCGCACAAGGACGCGACGGTGTCGTCCAACGTCAATGGCGTCGCCTTCCTGTTCAAGAAGAACAAGATCGATGCCTTCCGCGGCACCGGCAAGGTGGTTGCCGCAGGCAAGGTCTCGGTGACCGGCGAGGATGGCAAGGTCGACGAGATCGAGACCAAGAACATCGTCATCGCCACCGGGTCCGACGTCGCCGGCATTCCCGGCGTCAAGGTCGATTTCGACGAAAAAATCATCGTGTCCTCGACCGGCGCGCTGTCGCTGGAGAAGGTGCCTGGCCATTTGGTGGTGGTGGGCGGCGGTGTCATCGGTCTCGAACTTGGCTCGGTCTGGGCACGGCTTGGCGCTAAGGTCACTGTGGTCGAGTTCCTCGACACCATTCTGGGCGGCATGGACGGCGAGGTGTCGAAACAGTTCCAGCGGCTGCTCTCCAAGCAGGGCTTCGAATTCAAGCTCGGCGCCAAGGTGACCGGCGTCGCCACGGCCAAGAAGGGCGCGACCGTTACCTTCGAGCCGGTCAAGGGGGGTGCTGCCGAAACCATTGAGGCCGATGCCGTGCTGATCTCGACGGGACGCCGCGCCTTTTCGGACAGCCTCGGGCTGAAGGAAGCCGGCGTCGAGGTCGACGAGCGCGGCCGGGTCAAGGCCGACGGGCATCTCAGGACCAATGTGCCCGGGATCTACGCCATCGGCGACGTCATCGCCGGTCCGATGCTGGCGCACAAGGCCGAGGACGAGGGCGTGGCGGTGGCCGAGACCATCGCCGGCCAGGCCGGCCATGTGAACTATGACGTCATTCCGAGCGTCGTCTACACCAGTCCGGAGATCGCCTCGGTCGGCAGGACCGAGGAAGAGCTGAAGAAGGCCGGCATCGACTACAAGGTCGGCAAATTCCCCTTCACGGCCAACGGCCGCGCGCGCGCCATGCTGCATACCGACGGTTTCGTGAAGATCCTGGCCGACAAGCAGAGCGACCGCGTGCTCGGCGTCCATATCGTCGGCTTCGGCGCCGGCGAGATGATCCATGAGGCGGCGGTACTGATGGAGTTCGGCGGCTCGTCGGAAGATCTGGCCCGCACCTGCCACGCCCATCCGACGATGTCGGAAGCGGTGAAGGAAGCGGCGCTGGCCACCTTCTTCAAGCCGATCCACATCTAAGGGTGCCCAACGCTTCGTCGTCCTATGGCGGAGCAAGGAGCGAAGCGACGCGGCGTAGATCCCTGGAGCTGCTCCGCAGCCCAAGGGACCCCTGCCGTGACTTCAGAGCGCTCCTGCGATGCGGAATTCTGCTCCGCTGCATTCCTCGGCCGAGGTCGCGGCATGGATCCTCGGGTCAAGCCCGAGGATGACGAACGGGCGGAGTGGCTTGGCGCCAAGGCCCCCCCAACGGTCATCACCCAAAACAAAACGGCCCGCCTTTCAGCAGGCCGTTGGTCTTTGATATCGAGCCCCTTACTGGGCCGGCGCTGGTGCCGGGGCGGGCGCTGGTGCCGGGG
>NZ_JAIUHE010000020.1:0-128831 GCF_020164995.1 Mesorhizobium sp. CO1-1-11 | reverse complement strand
CCCCCCCGCCCCCCACGGCACAGATGGCAAAAATACAACACATCTTTGCGAAAGGCGGTCCTCGGGCCGCCTTTTTCATATCCTGACACCCGAAACAAAATTTGGCCGAAGTCTCGCGCCCTGCTATGAGCCGAGGGCGCTTGGCTGGTCTCACATCGATTGGAAGGCGCGAACAAGCTAACGATTGGACGGCGAGAGACACATGCATTTGAGATCGGTTCTGAGCGGCACGCTGGCGCTGCTGCTCCTATCAGGCGTAACCGCTTCGGCGAGCGGTACAGGGCAATCAGCCGAGACCGGCTTTTCCTTCCATCTGCCGACACTCGAGTTGCCCAGCCTTTTCGGCGAGAAGAAAAAGCAAGATCAGGTCCAGCTCGCCCAGTCGAGCGGCGCCGGCGTGACCGGGCTCGAGGACCAAATGCGGCAGCTGACCGGCAAGGTCGAGGAACTCAATTTCCAGATCCTGCAGATGCAGGAGCAGATCCGCAAACAGCAGGAAGACAACGAGTTCCGCTTCCAGCAGCTTGAAGGCGGCTCGCAAGGTGGACAACCGCCGGCGCAGAAGAAATCAGATGCCACCACCGGGACCAACACCGACGTGGCCTCGGCCCCGGCAACCCAGGCGCCGGCCGATGCCGGCGCCGCGCCCGGCGGCGATCAATCCACAGGCGGCAAGACGGTCGAGGACGTCATCGTCGAATCACCCGACGGTGACCCCGGCAAGGTGATCCCCGGCAAGGGAGCGCCCGAAAAGACCTTTGGGTCCATCACTGTCGACAAGAACGGCAATGTGATCGATGCCGGCGGCAGCACGCAGGCAACCGCGCCGGCACAGGACACGGCACCAGCCGCCAGCGCGCCGGCCAAAGCCGGCAAGTCCGGCGGCACGGTGGTCGCCGCGCTGCCCGCGACCAACAATCCCGAAGAGCTTTATCGCAACTCCTACCAGTTCATCCTGTCGGGTGACTACGGCACCGCCGAACAGGGTTTCCGCGATCATATCTCGCGCTTCCCCAAGGACGCGAAGGCGGCGGACGCGCATTACTGGCTGGGGGAATCGCTGCTTGGCCAGCAGAAATACCGCGATGCGGCGGAAGTGTTCCTCGCCGCCAGCAAGGATTATCCCAAAGCCAAGAAGGCGCCCGACATGCTGTTGAAGCTGGGCGTGTCGCTGGTCGGTCTCAAGCAGCACGATGTTGCCTGCGCCACCTTCAGCGAGGTCGGCAAGCGCTATCCCGATATTTCCAGCACACTCAAGGAACGCGTCAAGCAGGAGAAGGCCCTGGCTGCGTGCTGATTTTTTCTGGGGGTCTCGCAGTCCCAAAACCGGGACCGCTTTTTGGCGACATGGATTGATGCTCGATACCGGGCCTGATCTTTCGACCGGACTCTTTTCGCATATCGATTTTTCCAACGGCGCCGTAGCGGCCGTATCCGGGGGCAGCGACTCGACTGCGCTCCTTCTCCTTCTCAAACAGCATCTCGACAAAACCGCACCGTCCGCGAAGCTGCTCGCGGTCACAATCGACCACGGCTTGCGGCAAGGTTCGGCCGATGAGGCGCGGACCGTGGCGAAGCTTTGCGCGGATCGCGGCATGGCGCACCGCATTCTGGCCTGGTCCGGCGCCAAGCCGTCGACCGGCCTGCCGGCGGCGGCGCGCGAGGCGCGCTACCGGCTGCTGGCCAGCGCCGCCCGGGCGGAAGGCATCGGCCTGATCGTGACCGGACATACAGCGGACGACCAGGCCGAGACGGTGCTGATGCGGCGCGATCGCAACGATGCGACCCGCGACGAGGGACGGGGCCTCGCCGGCATGGCGCCCGCCACCCTGCATGACTGGCGCGACTGGATCGTGCGACCGCTTCTTGGCGTGCGGCGCCATGCGCTGCGCGATTTCCTGCGGCGCCAACAGGTCGGCTGGGCCGAGGACCCGACCAATGCCGATGAAGCCTTCGAGCGGCCGCGCATGCGCGCAGCCCTTGCCGGGGAGGCCGGCGCGCAGCGCATGAACGACGCGCTGGCGTTGGCCGCGCGGCAGGCCGGCGACCGGACGCGGCTTGGCGGTGAGGCCGCCCGTCTGATCGAGCGCTTTGCCAGCCAGCCGGCGGCGGGCCTCATCCGGCTCGATCCGGCCCTGCTCGGCGCCGGCGCCGATCGGGCGGCGATATACGCACTGCGCGTTCTCCTGGCGACGTCAGGCGGGATTGCCTTCCTGCCGGACCAAGCCCGCGGCGAGGCGTTGTTCGCCCGGCTGAAAGCCGGATTTCTTTGCGCCACATTGTCGCGGACAGTGGTCGACTTCCGGCGCGCCGGCATCTTCCTGCGTCGGGAGATGCGCGATTTGCCGGCGGCGGCGGCAACGATCGACGGCGCCATCTGGGATGGGCGCCGCCAAATCACATTGAACGACGCCGGCGGCGCATTGTTGATCGCGCCATTCGGGACAATGGCGGCGAAGCGGCTGGCTGTAGGCCGGGACGAAACCCCGCCAAGCCTGCTGCGTGCGGCATTGGCGGCGGAACCAGGCTGGCTGCAAGCCGTCGAGAAGGTGGGTCCGGAGCCTGATAGGCCGACATCGCAAGGGTTCGCGGCCTCGCCGGTCGTTGCTCCCTTTGCCCGCTTCCTGCCGTCCTTCGACCTGGCCCCGGCGCGGGCCGTCGCCGGGTTGATCGGCGCGGCGCCGCTTCCCGCCCTGCCATTGCGTGGCCCTAGTGCCGGTTGATGCTGGGCGAAAGCTTAACCCAGACATGCTGTTCTGCTTGGCAAGGGGGTACGCTCTCCCTATGTTAGGCCCAAGTTTCCTCTCATGATGCTGTCCGCTCGCGGACGCCAACGGGACAATTGATGAATCCGAACTATCGCAACCTCGCGCTCTGGGCGATCATAGCGGTCCTGCTCATCGCCCTCTTCAATCTGTTCCAGACGCCGCAGACGCGCGGGGCTTCGAGCGATGTGCCTTATTCGCAGTTCCTGCAGGACGTCGCGGCCGGCCGGGTCAAGACGGTGACCATCGCGGGCGCCCGCATCACCGGCAACTACACCGACAATTCCAGCGGCTTCCAGACCTATTCGCCCGGCGATCCCCAGCTGGTCTCGCGGCTGCAGGACAAGAACGTCACGATCAATGCGCGGCCCGAGACCGACGGCTCCAATTCGCTGTTCGGCTATCTGATCTCGTGGCTGCCGATGATCCTGATCCTCGGCGTGTGGATATTCTTCATGCGCCAGATGCAGTCCGGCTCCGGGCGCGCCATGGGCTTCGGCAAGTCGAAGGCCAAGCTGCTTACCGAGGCGCATGGCCGCGTCACCTTCCAGGATGTCGCCGGCGTCGACGAGGCCAAGGAAGACCTCGAAGAGATCGTCGAATTCCTGCGCGATCCGCAGAAGTTCCAGCGCCTCGGCGGCAAGATTCCGCGCGGCGTGCTGCTGGTCGGCCCTCCCGGCACCGGCAAGACGCTGCTTGCCCGTTCGGTCGCCGGTGAAGCCAACGTGCCGTTCTTTACCATTTCGGGTTCGGATTTCGTTGAGATGTTCGTCGGCGTCGGCGCGTCCCGTGTCCGCGACATGTTCGACCAGGCCAAGAAGAATGCGCCCTGCATCATCTTCATCGACGAAATCGACGCCGTTGGCCGCCATCGCGGTGCCGGCCTCGGCGGTGGCAATGACGAGCGCGAGCAGACGCTGAACCAACTGCTCGTCGAGATGGACGGCTTCGAGTCCAACGAAAGCATCATCCTGATCGCCGCCACCAACCGGCCCGACGTGCTCGATCCGGCGTTGCTGCGTCCAGGCCGTTTCGACCGCCAGGTGGTGGTGCCGAACCCAGACATCGTCGGCCGCGAGAAGATCCTCAAGGTGCATGTGCGTAACGTGCCGCTGGCGCCCAATGTCGACCTCAAGGTCGTCGCCCGTGGTACGCCCGGCTTCTCCGGCGCCGACCTGATGAACCTGGTCAACGAATCCGCGCTGATGGCGGCGCGGCGCAACAAGCGCCTCGTCACCATGGCCGAGTTCGAGGACGCCAAGGACAAGATCATGATGGGCGCCGAGCGCCGCTCGTCGGCCATGACCCAGGCAGAGAAGGAACTGACCGCCTATCACGAGGCCGGACACGCCATCCTGGCGCTCAACGTGCCGTCGGCCGATCCGCTGCACAAGGCGACCATCATCCCGCGCGGCCGCGCGCTTGGCATGGTCATGCAGTTGCCGGAAGGCGACCGCTATTCCATGAGCTACAAATACATGGTCTCGCGCCTCGCCATCATGATGGGCGGCCGCGTTGCCGAGGAGTTCAAGTTCGGCAAGGAGAACATCACGTCCGGTGCTTCCTCCGACATCGAGCAGGCGACCAAGCTGGCGCGCGCCATGGTCACGCGCTGGGGCTTCTCCGACAAGCTCGGCCATGTCGCCTATGGCGACAACCAGGAGGAAGTGTTCCTCGGCCATTCGGTGGCGCGCACGCAGAACATCTCGGAAGAGACCGCGCAGATCATCGACGGCGAAGTGCGCCGCCTGATCGACGAGGCCTATTCGACGGCGAAGTCGGTGCTGACCAAGAAGAAGAAGGAATGGATCGCGCTGGCGCAGGGCCTGCTCGAATACGAGACGCTGTCGGGCGAGGAGATCAAGCAGCTGATCGCGGGCAACAAGCCCTCGCGCGACCTCGGCGACGACACGCCGCCGAGCCGTGGCTCGGCCGTGCCGAAGTCCGGCGGCCGCCGCAAGAAGGGTCCCGAGCCCGAAGGCGGCATGGAGCCACAGCCGTCAAGCTAGACCAGAGCGGTTCACCGTTTCACGGAACGCAGAACCGCTCTGTTCTTTGACGCTATCCCCGACGCGCTTTAAGTCTTTGCTTCTAAGTATGTCGTCGCCCCCAAACCACCTTTGGGCGACATCGCATCAGGAGGCTGGCCGGACGTACATTTGGAACGTCAACCTCGGGCTAGCCCGAGGTCCAGATGTCGCCCGACAGCAGATCCTCGGGACAGCCTGAGGATAACGGCCACGTCTGCGGGAAAAACGGTGAACCGCTTTCCGCCGTTATCGCTTTTTATGATTCAGCTTTCAGCCGCGCATTGCACAGGCTGTAATAACCACCGCCCTTCTGGATCCAGCGAAGGCCGTTCAACGTACCTGCCTCCTTGTTGCCATGGTAACCCTGCAGGCAGGTCTTCATCCGTGCCTTCGCGGGCTTTTCGGTCTCGAACTCGGCGGCGAGGGTGGTCGGGAATGTTACGCCCGCTGGCGCTACGGTGGGGGCAAGTGCCGCGCTGGTTTCCTTTTTCGGCTGCGGTGCGGTTTCGACCTTATCCGCGCTGACACTCTCCGCAGCCGACGTCGCGCATTTCTCCTTGCGGAAAGCGGCCCAGTCCATGCCATTCAGAGTGCCGCTCTCCTTGGCTGTCCGATAGGTCTCGCCACATTCCTTCATCGTCAATGCGCTTGCAGGGGCGACGCCGCAAGCAACCAATGCCGTCACAGCCAATACCGCCAATTTTAAACTGGGCATAAGATCCTCCTGGTTGATGACAAGTTCAGACGTCTTTTGTATACTGTTTGTTCCTGATATGTTCAATCAGAATTTTCATGAGTTACCAATCAGCCTCGCGGCGAGAGTGTAAGCGAATTGATGATGCAGGCAGCTTCCGCGATATGCAGACGCGAGCAAGACCCTGGCGTCTTCGTGCGCAACAAAAGGCCCGCGAAGCAGATGCATCGCGGGCCTTTGCCTGGCCTTGCCAGATTTCATCTAATTCAATTCACCGTCATGCCCCATCGATCCCGGGGGGGGGGATGCTATGCGCGGCTCAGCCCTTCAGCTTGGCATTGCAGAGGCTGTAGAAGCCGCCGCCCTTCTGGATCCACTTCAGACCGCCGAGTGCGTTGGCGTCCTTGAGGACATAGTACTGGTCAAGGCAGGTATGCATGCGGCCTTTTCCGGGGGTCTCGCTGGCATATTTCGCCGAGATCGCGGACGGGAAGGTGACGCCCTTGGGGGCAACCGTCGTCGGCTTTGCGGGTTCCTTGGTGTAGCTCGCCTCGCTTGGAGCGGGCACGCTGTCGTCATCCGAGGCACTGGCGCCGCATTCGGCCTTGCGGAAGTCGTTCCACTTCATGCCCTTCAGCGTGTTCGCCGTCTTGGCAGCCTGGTACTTGGTGCTGCATTCGGCCATGCTCAGGCCCTTGCCGGAAGCTGCGGCCGTCGTGGTCGCAGCCTTGGTGGTCGCCGGCTTGACGGTGTCGGCGGCGGCGGATGCGCCAGCGGCGCATTCGGCCTTGCGGAAGTCGTTCCACTTCATGCCGTTCAATGTGCCGGCGGCCTTGGCCGCCTGGTACTTGGTGCTGCATTCCTTGGCGGTCAGGCCCTTGGCCGTGCTGTCGCTGGCCGCTGCGGCGGCCTTGGTGGTCTTGGCCGGTTTGGCTTCGGCCGGCTTGCTTTCAGCAGCCTTGGTCGTGGCCGCCTTGGTGTCGGTGGTGGCGGCGGCGTCGGTGCCGCACTGTGCCTTGCGGAACTGGTTCCAGGTCGCCCCGGCAAGTGTCCCAGCGTCCTTGGCGGCGTTGTACTTCGTGCTGCACTCGGCCATCGTCAGCGCGTTGGCTGGCGCGGCCAGGAACAACGTCGCGACCGCAAGGCCGGTCAGAGTAGCAATTCGGTGGATGAGCATAGCGTTTCTCCGTGGCTGCAGCCCATTATACGTCCCAGCGAATCAATAACGCTCAACGGTCGGTTGCGCCAGATGCCAAGCGGCTTATATATCGCCGAAATCGCTTTCTAACGACAAGGTGATGAAATCATTCGGCCTGACTGCCGCCGAGGCAAGAATTCTCGGGATGTATCCGCGCCGAATGGCTGGCAAAACTGGTATATGTGACGCCACAGCGTCTCCGTGCTAGGCTGCGGCCATGTTGTGTGCAACGCACAACAATGATTTTCTAAGGATTGGTAACATATAATCACACAATGTGATCGAGGCACGACGGCCAATTGTGGCATGACGTGCCGGCTAAGGACAACCAAGGAAACTGACTGGCATGGCAGGGAATTACTTCGGCACGGACGGCATTCGCGGGCGCGCCAACAAGTTTCCGATGACCGCGGAAATCGCCATGCGGGTCGGCATGGCCGCCGGCCTTTCGTTCCAGCGCGGCAGCCATCGCCATCGTGTCGTGCTCGGCAAGGACACCCGGCTGTCCGGCTATATGATCGAAAACGCGATGGTGGCCGGCCTTTGCGCCGCCGGCATGGACGTGTTTCTGCTCGGCCCGATCCCGACCCCGGCGGTTGCCATGCTGGTGCGCTCGCTGCGCGCCGACATTGGCGTCATGATCTCGGCCTCTCACAATCCCTACTACGACAACGGCATCAAGCTGTTCGGCCCAGACGGCTACAAGCTGTCCGACGAGATCGAAGAGCGCATCGAGAGCATGCTCGACAAGGATATCGAACTGGCGCTCGCCGATTCCGACGGGCTTGGCCGCGCCAAGCGCGTCGACGGCGTGCATGACCGTTACATCGAATTCGCCAAGCGCACCTTGCCGCGCTCGATGTCGCTTTCGGGTCTGCGGATCGTCGTCGACTGTGCCAATGGCGCGGCCTACAAGGTGGCGCCCGAGGCGCTGTGGGAACTGGGCGCCGAAGTCGTGGCCATCAATGTCGAACCCAATGGCTTCAACATCAACAAGGAATGCGGCTCGACCCATCCCGCCGATCTGCAGAAAAAGGTGCACGAAGTGCGCGCCGACATCGGCATCGCGCTTGATGGCGATGCGGACCGGGTCGTCATCGTCGACGAGAACGGCGCCATCGTCGACGGCGACCAGATCATGGCGCTGATTGCCGAGTCCTGGCACCAGAGCGGGCGGCTGGCTGGCGGTGGCGTCGTTTCGACGGTCATGTCCAATCTCGGCCTCGAGCGCTTTCTCGGCGACATGAAGCTGCAATTGCATCGCACCAAGGTCGGTGACCGCTATGTCGTGGAGCATATGCGCGCGCATGGGCTCAATGTCGGTGGTGAGCAGTCGGGCCACATCGTGCTGTCCGACTTCTCGACCACCGGCGACGGGCTGGTCTCGGCACTGCAGGTGCTGGCCTGCATCAAGCGGCAAGGCCGCCCGGTCAGCGAACTGTCGAAGAAGTTCGAGCCGGTGCCGCAACTGCTGAAGAACGTTCGCATCGCCGGCGGAAAACCGTTGGAGGAAGCCCCGGTCAAGGCCGCGATCGAGGACGCCCGCCATCGTCTCGGCAAGGCCGGGCGGCTGGTCATCCGTCCATCCGGCACCGAGCCGCTGATCCGTGTGATGGCCGAGGGCGACGATCCGCAACTGGTCGAGGCCGTCGTCAACGACATCGTCGGGGTCATCTCGGAAACCCGCAGCAGCGCCGCCTGATCCCCGCCAGCCTCGAAGGCGTCACGCCGCCGCCTTCATTGCATCGAAGCCCGCCCCTCCGGCGGGCTTTTTTGTTGGCAAAGGATCGGTCTCTTTCTGTCGAAATCCTTGCCAGATCTCCGGGATTCTGGAGATTCGTGGTTAATCGACAGGGTTAAACGCCTTTTAACTTTTGCAATTCATTATCCACGCCTGAAAGCCAATCTTATTCGGACGCGATCGCCGTTCCGAGGTTTCTAGGGGTGACAAGCATGTTCAATACAGCAAGAAAGGCCCTGTTCGCGCTGCTGTTCGCGGGCTTGGCCTGGCCGGTGTTCGCAGCTGACCTGCCCGAGCCGCAAGTCGAAGAAGCGCCGCCGCCGGTCTATGAGCAACCGGTCGATGTCGGCGGCTGGTATATCCGTGGCGACCTCGACTATCACAAGTCGAAGGTCGGTGACATCGACTACATCACCTACGGCGCCGCGCCTTGCCCGTGCGGGCCTCCTGTCGGGGTCGCCGGGAGCAAGTCCTTCGACTATGGCAAGCTCAAGGGCGGCTTCTCGCTTGGCGGCGGCGTCGGCTACAAGATCAATGAACACTTCCGCACCGACCTGACCGCCGACTACTGGTTCAAGTCGAACTTCAACGGCGGCACCTCGGATCTCACCACGGTCTCGGTCGAGTCGTCGAAGATGAGCGCCTTGCTGCTTCTGGCAAATGCCTATGTCGATATCGGCACCTGGCACGGCATCACGCCCTATGTCGGCGCCGGTATCGGCGGAGCGCGCGTCAAATGGGATACTGTCTACGACCCGACCCCGGGCGCAACCGAGTCCAACCCCGGAACATCCAGCTGGCGCTTCGCGTACGCGGTAATGGCCGGCGCCTCCTACTGCTTGACCGACAAAGTCATCCTCGATGCTGGTTACCGTTTCTCCCATATTCAAGGCGGTCGCATGTTCGAGTATGGTCCAGCCGGCGCCACGCCGGGCGCCGGGCCGGGCTTCGATCACGGCTTCAACACCCACGAGGTGCGCGGCGGTCTGCGTTACCAGTTCGGCGGCAACAACGGTTGCGCCGCGCCGGTGGTGGCCTATCAGCCGGAGCCCGAGCCGATCTACACCAAGTAATCGCTTCGAAGTTTCCAGGAATTCGTCGACCGCCCGGCATCAGCCGGGCGGTTTTCGTTTGAGATGAGCCGAGGTCAGCCCGTTCGAAATCAATTCGCTAACCCTCTGTTAGCCTTAACCGGCACTTAACCACTATGGTTAACAATGGCTCATGAAACGTTGGCCGCCGTTGCTTGTTTGACGGCGCCGAATTCGGGAGCCGGGGACCATGATACCAATATCGCGTATGGCGCTGGCGCTTGCCGCACTGCTGTTGCCGCTGGCGCCTGCAATCGCCGCCGACTACGATCCGCCGATCTATGTCGACCAGGCGCCGGATTATGTGCCGGTCGAGGTCGGCTCCGGCTGGTACCTGCGCGGCGATGTTTCCTACCTGGCGCAGAAGAGTTTCAAGAATGGGGACTTCACCTTCCCGTCGGCGATCAACAACGAAAACTTTAGCGAGAGCGAAGATGCAATTTTTGCGAGCGTCGGCTTCGGATATCATTTCAACGATTACCTCCGCGCCGATCTCAACTTCGGCTATTTGCCGGGTAACAAGGCAAGCTTCGGCTATGACGATACTGCTGCCGCACCGGCTGGAACGTCGATCGTGGGATCGGGAAACCTGAAGAACTATGCGTTCTCAGGCATACTCAATGGCTATGTTGACCTTGGCACCTATGTTGGAATCACACCGTATGTCGGTGCGGGTGTCGGCGTCGTCGTGAGCAAACGCAGCCTCTCCGCCAGCTATGCCGACGAGGCCACCCCCGCCAACGATTTCACGCTTGATGACAGCAAGACGCAGTATTCCCTCGCCTATACGTTGAATGCCGGTCTTGCGTATCAAGTGTCCAAGAATGTTTCCGTAGATCTCGGCTATCAGTATTTTTCCGCGCCTAGCGTCGAATACGCGACCGCCGCGAGCCTGACTTCCTTTCCGGTCGAGAAAGGGATCAGCAATCACCAGATCAAGCTCGGGCTGCGCTACGATCTCTGGTAGACTGGGCACACCAGCTCTTGACGGCGGATCTCTCGGGTCCGCCGTTTGCATTTGAAGTCACGCGATCCTGATCGCGGCGCTTTCCTGTTTGATGCATGTCGTAGCCCCAAAACCGCCGCGCACTTTTGGGCGACATGCATCCGGTATCCCGGCAGCGACAAAAACTTTCCTCTTGACGCCCGAAGCCTGAACGCATATCGCCGTCCGTGGGCCACCCCTCCCCAACGAGGGGCCACTATCTGGAAGGATAGACCACGATGACGACGCTTACGAAGCCCGGACTCCGTCCGGCAAATCCCAATTTTTCCTCTGGTCCCTGCGCAAAACGTCCCGGCTGGTCGGTCGAGGCGCTGAAAGCTGCCGCGCTCGGCCGTTCCCACCGCGCCAAGATCGGCAAGACCAAGCTCGAACAGGCGATCGCGCTGACCCGCGAAATCCTCCAGGTTCCTGCCGATTACCGCATCGGCATCGTGCCGGCTTCCGACACAGGTGCCGTCGAGATGGCGCTGTGGTCTCTTCTCGGCGAGCGCGGCGTCGACATGGTCGCCTGGGAAAGCTTCGGCTCCGGCTGGGTCACCGACGTGGTCAAGCAGCTGAAACTCGCCGATATCAGAAAGATCGAGGCCGGTTATGGCGCGCTGCCTGATCTGACCAAGATCGATTTCGATCGCGACGTGGTCTTCACTTGGAACGGCACGACCTCGGGCGTGCGCGTGCCGGACGGTGACTTCATTCCCGCCGATCGCAAGGGCCTGACCATTTGCGACGCTACTTCAGCGGCCTTCGCGCAAAGGCTCGACTTCGAGAAGCTCGATGTCGTGACCTTCTCCTGGCAGAAGGTGCTGGGCGGCGAGGGTGCGCATGGCATGCTGATCCTGTCGCCGCGTGCCGTAGCGCGGCTGGAGAGCTACAAGCCTTCATGGCCGCTGCCGAAAATCTTCCGCCTGACCTCGGGCGGCAAGCTGATCGAGGGCATTTTCAAGGGCGAAACCATCAACACGCCGTCGATGCTTTGCGTCGAGGATTATCTCGACGCGTCGAACTGGGCTAAGTCGGTCGGCGGCCTCGATGCGCTGATTGCCAGGGCGGATGCCAATGCCGCCGTGCTCGATCGGTTCGTGGAAAGATCATCCTGGCTCGGCCATCTTGCGGTGGCCCCGGCGACACGCTCGAACACGTCGGTCTGTCTGTCCTTCACCGACCCCGATATCGCGGCGCTCGACGCTGATGGACAGGCGGCGTTTGCCAAGGGCCTGGTCTCGACGCTCGACAAGGAAGGCGTCGCCTACGACATCGGTTCTTATCGCGATGCCCCGCCGGGATTGCGCATCTGGTGCGGCGCAACCGTCGAGACCTCCGATCTCGAAGCGCTGCTGCCTTGGCTCGACTGGGCCTTTGCCAGCCAGAAGGCGTCGCTCAAAGCGGCCGCCTGAGAGTTTCCGTGGCGGCCCGAGGGCCGTCCGTTCCCGGATCAATTTCATTTTCAAGGAGGCCGCCATGGCGCCCCGCGTTCTCGTCTCTGACAAACTCTCTCCCACCGCCGTGCAGATATTCAAGGATCGCGGCGTCGAGGTCGACTATCTGCCCGACCTCGGCAAGGACAAGGAAAAGCTGCTCGAAGTGATCGGCAAGTATGACGGTCTCGCCATCCGTTCGGCGACCAAGGTCACCGAGAAGCTGATCAACGCGGCCACCAATCTCAAGGTCGTCGGTCGCGCCGGCATCGGCGTCGACAATGTCGATATCCCGGCGGCAAGCCGCAAGGGTATCATCGTGATGAACACGCCCTTCGGCAATTCGATCACGACGGCCGAACACGCCGTGGCGATGATCTTCGCGCTCGCCCGCCAGATCCCGGAAGCCAACGCTTCGACCCATGCCGGCAAATGGGAGAAGAACCGCTTCATGGGCGTCGAGATCACCGGCAAGACGCTGGGCGTCATCGGCTGCGGCAATATCGGTTCGATCGTCGCCACACGCGGCGTCGGGCTGAAGATGCACGTCGTCGCCTTTGATCCGTTCCTGTCGGACAAGCGCGCCGAGGAGCTCGGCGTCGACAAGGTGGAACTGGACGAACTCTTCGCCCGCGCCGACTTCATCACGCTGCACACGCCGTTGACCGACAAGACCCGCAACATCATCGATGCGGCGGCGATCGCCAAGATGAAGAGTGGCGTGCGCATCATCAACTGCGCGCGTGGCGGGCTGGTGGTCGAGGCCGACCTGGTCGCGGCGTTGAAGAGCGGCAAGGTGGCAGGCGCCGGCATCGATGTGTTCGAGGTCGAACCGGCGGAGCAGAATGCGCTGTTCGGCATGGAGAACGTGGTGGCGACACCACACCTTGGCGCCTCGACGGCGGAAGCGCAGGAGAATGTCGCGCTGCAGGTCGCCGAGCAGATGGCCGACTACCTGATCAAGGGCGCGGTCTCCAACGCCATCAACATGCCCTCGATCACGGCGGAAGAGGCGCCGCGGCTGAAGCCGTTCGTCAAGCTCGCCGAAGTGTTGGGCGCCTTTGTCGGCCAGGTCACCGAGGATCCGATCAGCGAGGTCGAGATCCTGTTCGACGGCTCGACCGCGACGATGAACACGCGGGCGCTGATCAGTGCCGCCCTGGCCGGACTGATTCGGCCGCAGGTCGCCGACGTCAACATGGTGTCGGCGCCGATCATGGTGAAGGAGCGCGGCATCATCGTCGCCGAAGTCAAGCGCGACAAATCGGGCGTCTTCGACGGTTACATCAAGCTGACCGTCAAGACCGAGCACATGACGCGCTCGATCGCCGGTACCTGCTTTTCGGACGGCAAGCCGCGCTTCATTCAGATCAAGGGCATCAATCTCGACGCCGAGGTCGGCCAGCACATGCTGTATACGACCAATGCCGATGCGCCCGGCATTATCGGCCTGCTCGGCACTGTCTGCGGCGAGAACGGCGTCAACATCGCCAACTTCCAGCTTGGCCGCAACCGGCCGGGGGGCGACGCTATCGCACTGCTCTATCTCGACGCCCCGTTCCCCGAGAAGGTGCTGGAGCAGGTGCGCGGCCACAAGTCGATCGATTCGGCAAAGCGGCTGCGGTTCGATGTGGGCGGGATCTAGCTCCCCCACGCCCTCTGAGGTGACAAGCCATACATCAGACGCCCCGTTTGCCGGCATGCATGCGGGGCGTCTCCACGACCGCTGGAGCCGCCCGAGGGCTTGCGTCGTTGCGGGCGCCGCCGCAGGCGTCGCGCCAACGGCGTCCTTGCGTCAAGCTGCTGCAAGATATCCTTTTTAGCCGTCAGTACATTAGCGGATGTAGATAAGCATAAGGTCTGGCCCAATCTAACGATTTTGTGATCTGCTTGACGATCCCGGTTTCTTTCCGCACGCTGCGGTCAATTGATGGATGCGATCTAAACTTAACTGAGTTGGTCATGATTTTGCGCGTAACATCCGGCGCGCCTCTGTTGCTGTCGGGGTGCCTTCGATGGATCATCGCAATACTGTCCGACTGAGCCGGCGTCTTTTTCTGTCTTCGGCTGCGATGTTTACAGTGACGGCAACATCGGCAGGTTTTGCCCGATCCTTGTCTGGCTCGCTGCCCTGGGCGCCGCTGTCTTCCGATCCTCCGGTGCAGGTGGTGTCCGGCGGCTGGCAGTTCTTCACGCCGCAGGAAGCCGCGCTGGTCGAGGCTATCGTCGACCGCATCATCCCCGCCGACGATCTGTCGATGGGCGGCAAGGAGGCCGGCTGCGCCGTCTATATAGACCGTCAGTTGACGGGCGCGTTCGGAACGTCGAGCCGGCTCTACACAAAAGGACCGTTTCTGCCGGGATTGCCCACGCAGGGCTACCAGGGCGAGGCAAACCCCGCCCAGCGCTACCGCTCCGGCCTCGCCGCCATCGACGCTTTCCTGAAGCAGCGCGATGGCAAGACATTCGCCGAACTCCAGCCGGCCGATCAGGATACGTTCCTGGCCGCGATGGAAGCTGGAAAGGTCGACTTGCCCAATGGAGTCAAGGCTGCCGGCTTCTTCGGACTTCTGCTGCAGAACACGATGGAAGGGTTCTTTGCCGATCCGGTGTATGGCGGCAACAAGGACATGGTGTCGTGGCGCATGCTTGGTTTCCCCGGCGCGCGCTATGACTACCGGGATCACGTCAGCAAGCACAATCAGCCCTATCCGCGGCCGCCCGTCTCGATCGAGGGCAGCCCGGAATGGCTCGTAAAAAGGAGCTGACCATGACGACGATACTGCCCCGCAAGGACGTCGTGATCGTCGGCCTCGGCTGGACGGGGTCCATCCTTGCGCATGAACTGACCGATCAGGGCCTGGACGTGCTGGCCATCGAGCGTGGTCCCTGGCGCGACACGGCGACCGATTTCAACATCGGCTATGCGCAGGACGAGTTGCGCTACAGCGTGCGGCGCGACCTGTTCCTGCAGCCAGCCGTCGAAACCATGACGATGCGCAACGACCCTTCGCAGACGGCGCTGCCGATGCGCGATTTCGGCTCGTTCCTACCCGGCAACGGCGTCGGCGGCGCAGGCGTCCATTGGAACGGCCACACCTGGCGGTTCTGGGACTCCGACTTCCAGATCAAGACCAACCTGACCAAGAAGTATGGCGCGGCGCGGATCGCCGATCTCCAGGTCGAGGACTGGGGCGTGACCGGCGCCGAGATGGAGCCGTATTACGACCAGTTCGAATATCTGGCGGGAATCTCGGGCAAGGCCGGCAATATCAAGGGGCAGATACAGGAAGGCGGCAACCCGTTCGAGGATCCGAGGTCCCGGGATTACCCAAATCCGCCAATGGAGATGACCTACGCGCCGACCCTGTTCGCCAATGCCGGCAGGTCCATGGGACTGCACCCGTTCCCGACACCGTCCGCCAACATGTCGCGGCCCTATGTCAATCCGCTCGGCATCACCATGGGGCAGTGCACCTACTGCGGATTCTGCGAGCGGTTCGGCTGCGCCAACTATTCCAAATCCAGCGCCCAGACCACCATCCTTCCCGTGCTGATGAAGAAGGCCAATTTCGAGGTGCGCACCGACAGCGAGGTGCTGCATGTCGATCTCGCCGCCGGCGGCAAGTCCGCGCGAGGTGTCACCTACGTCGATACGTCGGGGCAGGAATTCTTCCAGCCGGCCGATCTCGTGCTTCTGTGCGCCTACGGCCTGCACAATGCCCGGCTGATGATGCTGTCGGGCATCGGCAAGATCTACGATCCCGCTACCGGCGAGGGCACCGTCGGGCGCAATTATTGCTACCAGACCAATGCCGGCGTGCAGGTGTTCTTCGACGATAAGAACTTCAATCCGTTCATTGCCGCGGGCGCGCTCGGACAGACGATCGACGACTATAATGGCGACGCCTTCGACCATGGCGGCCTCGATTTCGTCGGCGGCGCGGGCATCAACTGCATTCCCACCAATGGACGTCCGATCGGGACGAGGCCGACGCTGCCCGGCACGCCGAAGTGGGGTAGCGCCTGGAAGAAGGCGACCGTCGCGGGCTACAAAAGCACGCTCGGCTTCTCCTCGCAGGGCAGCAGCTACGCGACGCGCACCAACTACCTCGACCTCGATCCGACCTACAAGGATCGCTTCGGCCGGCCGCTCATGCGCATGACCTTCGATTTTCCCGACAATGATATCCGGATGTCGAATTATCTCTGCGACCGGATGGAGGAGATCGCCAAGACGCTTGGGGGCAAGCAGTACAATGTCGGCCGCCGCAAGAAGGGCTGGGACAGCGTCCCTTATCAAAGCACCCATAATACGGGCGGCGCCATCATGGGAACGGACCCTAGGAAGAGTGCGGTCAACAGTTTCCTGCAAAGCTGGGATGTGCCCAACGTCTTCGTTATCGGCGCCTCGGCCTTTCCGCAGAATGCCGGCAAGAATCCGACGGGAACGGTCGGCGCGCTCGCCTACCGCGCCGCTGACGGCATCCGCAATCACTATTTGCGCAATCCCGGCGCGCCCTTGGTGCAGGCATGAGGACGCTCGCCGCCGCCGCCGGCGCCGCTATGCTGGCGATCACGCCGGCGCTCGCCGCCGACCAGGCCGACCAGATCATCCGTGGCCAGTATCAGGCCGTGCTCGGCGATTGCGCGGGCTGTCATACCAGGCCGGGCGGCAAGCCGCTGGCCGGCGGCCTGCCGCTCGAAACGCCTTTCGGCGCACTGGTGCCGCCCAACATCACACCCGACCACGAGACGGGCATCGGCAATTGGTCGGAGGCCGATTTCCGCAACATGATGAAGACCGGCGTCGGCCACAATGGCGTGCGGCTCTATCCCGCCATGCCTTACCCCGCCTATACCAGGATGAACGAGCAGGACATTTCCGACCTGTGGGCCTACATGACCACGGTCGACCCGGTCTCGAACAAGGTCGAAGCCAACAAGCTGCCGTTCCCGCTGAACATCCGGCTGGCGATGTGGGGGTGGAACCTCCTCAACTTCAGCGAGGCAAGCTTCCAGGCCGACCCCTCCAAATCGGCGGAATGGAACCGCGGCGCCTATATCGTCCAGGGCGCCGGGCACTGCGGCACCTGCCACACGCCCAAATCGTTCCTTGGAGCGGACCAAGACAGCGGCTTCCTGCAAGGCGCCTCGCTGCAAGGCTGGTTTGCCCCCGACATCACCAACAATGCCCAATCCGGCTTGGGCAAATGGTCGCAAGACGATGTGGTCGCCTACCTCAGGACCGGCGTCAACGCGCATTCGATCGCATCCGGTCCGATGGCCGAGGCGATCGAGAACTCGACTTCCAAAATGACGGATCCCGACATCAAGGCCGTGGCCGTCTATCTCAAGAGCCTGGGGCCGGACACCGGCAATGCGCAGGCGCCCAAGCCCGACGAGGCGCGGATGGTGGCGGGCGCGGCGATCTATCGTGACAATTGCTCGGCCTGCCATGGCGGCGATGGCGCCGGGGCCGGAGCGCTTTTCCCAGCGCTTGTCGGCAACTCGATCGTCGCGCAGGGCAATCCCGAGACCCTGGCCCGCGTCGTTCTCGCCGGAAGCCAGGCGGTGCACACGGCCGGTGCGCCGACGACGCCTTCGATGCCCTCGCTGGCATGGCGGCTGAAGGACCAGGAAATCGCCGACGTGCTGACCTATGTGCGCGGCAGCTGGGGCAATTCCGCTCCGGCGGTCTCGTCGGACGATATCGCGGTGGTGCGCAAGGAATTGGTGCAGTAATCCCGGCGCGACGTCAGAAGCCAGACGCCATCTTGCGCCCGCTGTATTCGGCGAGCCCGATGCCGCCCAGAACGAGGATCAGCGCCAGCGCCTGATAGAGCTGGAAGGTCTCGCCGACGATCAGCACCGAAAGCAGCGTGCCGAAGATCGGCACCAGATTGATGAACAGGCCGGCGCGGTTGGCGCCGATCAGTTCGTTGCCCCTGATATAGGTTATCTGCGAGATGACCGAAGCGCCGATCGCGGTGTAGACGATGACCGCCCAGCCGCGGGCGTCGGGCACGATCACCTTGTTGGCGGCGGCTTCCCACAGGAAGAAGGGCAGTGAGGTGATGAGCGCGGCGAACGACATGGCCAGCATCAGGCTTTGCCAGCGCATCGCCGGCTTCAGCCGCAACCCGACCGAATAGCTGCTGTAGAGAACGACCGCGACCAGCATGATGGCGTCGCCGAAATTGAGCTCCAGCGTCAGCAGCCGGCGCGGATCGCCATGGCAGGCGGTCAGGATGACGCCGAAGACGGTCAGCACCACGCCGGCGATCTGCGCCCAGTTCACGCGCAGGCGGAAGAAAACGAAATTGGCTGTCATGATCAGGATCGGCATCGCCGCCTGTTCGATCGAGACATTGATCGCTGTGGTGTAGTTGAGGGCGGTGTAGAAGATGGTGTTGAACAGGGTGAAGCCGCTGGCGCCAAGCGCCGCCAGCACGAGCCAGTGACGGCGCACGACGGGCCAATCCTCCTGGATCGTGCGCCAGCCGATCGGCAGCAGGATCGCCACGGCCAGCATCCAGCGCAGGAAGACCAGCGTCATCGGCGAGACGTGGCCGACCGCCAGCTTGCCGGCCACCGAATTGCCGCCCCACAGCAAGGTGGTGAGCAGCAGGAACATGTAGGCGTTTCGATGCATCGCGGGCTTCCGGCCGCGGGATGGGCCGCGGTGTTTGCCGGCCTATTGCCCCGGTCAGCCCAAGTAAATGATGTCAAAGCCGAAAATTGTTGTGCCTCAGGGCATTTTCGGCGGCAAAGAAAGGTCGCACTCGCGAGGTCTTGACGTTATAGAGGCCTGTCGTTTCGAACCATATCCAAGCCGCGCGGCGGCGTCTCAAGGGAAAAGAAACATGGCCAATGTGGTGGTCGTCGGCTCGCAATGGGGCGACGAAGGCAAGGGCAAGATCGTCGACTGGCTGTCGGAGCGCGCCGATGTCGTGGTGCGTTTCCAGGGCGGCCACAATGCCGGCCACACGCTGGTCGTCGACGGCAAGGTCTACAAGCTGTCGCTGCTGCCTTCGGGCGTCGTGCGGGAAGGCAAGCTGTCCATCATCGGCAATGGCGTCGTCTTCGATCCGCATGCTTTCGTCGCCGAGGTGCAGAAACTGAAAGGCCAGGGCGTGGACGTGACGCCGGATCGCCTGAAAATAGCCGAAAACACGGCGCTTATCCTGTCCGTACACCGGGAGCTGGACGGGTTTCGCGAGGATGCCGCTTCAAATTCCGGAACAAAGATTGGCACGACCCGACGCGGGATCGGCCCCGCCTACGAGGACAAGGTGGGGCGGCGCGCGGTGCGGGTGATGGATCTGGCGGATTTGGAAACTTTGCCCTTGAAGGTCGACAGGCTGCTGACGCACCACAATGCGCTGCGTCGCGGGCTCGGCCATGACGAAGTCACGCATGATGCGATCATGCAGGAATTGACCTCGGTCGCGAACGACATCCTGCCCTACATGGACCGCGTCTGGAAGGTGCTCGACGACAAGCGCCGCGCCGGCGAGCGCATCCTGTTCGAGGGCGCGCAAGGCACGCTGCTCGACATCGACCACGGCACCTATCCCTTCGTCACCTCGTCCAACACGGTCGCCGGCCAGGCCGCCGCCGGCTCCGGCGTCGGCCCGGGCGCCATCGGCTATGTTCTCGGCATCACAAAGGCCTACACGACGCGTGTCGGCGAAGGTCCGTTCCCGACCGAGCAGAAGAACGAGATCGGCGAATTCCTCGGCACGCGCGGCCATGAATTCGGTGTCGTCACCGGGCGCAAGCGCCGCTGCGGCTGGTTTGACGCGGTGCTGGTGCGCCAGGCGGTTGCCGTCAACGGCATCAAAGGCATCGCGCTGACCAAGCTCGACGTGCTCGACGGGTTGGATGAGATCAAGGTCTGCACCGGCTACAGGCTGGACGGCGAGACGATCGACTATCTGCCGGCAAGCCAGGGCGCCCAGGCTCGCGTGGAACCCATTTACGAGACGTTGGAGGGTTGGAAGGGCACCACCGCCGGCGCACGCAGCTGGAATGATCTTCCGGCCCAGGCCGTCAAATATGTCCGATACATAGAGGAGTTGATCGGCGCGCCGGTCGCACTCCTTTCCACCAGCCCGGAACGGGACGACACGATACTTGTGACCGATCCGTTTCAAGACTAGTTTCTGAAGCCTTTCCGGGCATCGCGGCTGATTTGCGGGGGCCGGCGCGGAGGCAAAAAATACAGGTCGACTGAAGCATGGCAGATTTCGTTGCTGTTCTGAAAAACGCGTTCGAGAAGCACGGCGACGAGACGCCCGAGAAGCGTACGCGCATCTATAACAGCGTGCGCGCCATGCTGGCGAAGAAGCTGGCGGAATATTCGCCGCCGCTGGCTTCCGAGGCCATAGACAAACAGAAACGCGCGCTGGACGACGCCATTGCCGGCGTCGAGCGGGACTATGTCAAGAGTGTGCCCGAGCCGGATCCGCTCGCGGAACTGGAACACATCTTTTCCTCCATCGACCGCAACAAGAACCAGTCGAACCACGTCAAGCAGCCGGCCAAGGCGGAGGCTGCCGCAATTCCTGCTCCGTCTCCGTATCGGCCCGCCCCGGCCACGGTCAGGCCGGAGCCGTACAAGCCGGCACAGCCGGCGGCGAACCCCGAACCCTACCGGCCCGCTCCAGCCGCCAAGGTCGAGCCTGGCTGGCAAAGGCCGGCGCCGGTGCAGCCCGCTCCGGACTTTTCCGAGAAGACCTTGCCGGGGATGGACGCGGATCGGGACGACGACCAGGACGACGTCTTTGCCGATGACGAAGCGCCTGCCGCCACCGACACTTTCGAGCGTTTGCGGCCGGCCGAACGCAAGCGCAGCTATGGCGGGCTGATCGCCGCCGTCGTCGCACTGCTGGTCGTTGCCGGCGGCGGCTACGGCATCTGGCTGAACAAGGATGCCTTCGGCAAGATGCTGGGCCTGGAGAGCAGCAAGGTTGTTGCCAAAACCGAGCCGGTGAAAACGACGCCGGCCAAGCCGGCGACCGATGCCGCGGCCACGCCGCCGGCGCCCGCGACCGGCGCGGAAGGCACGAAGTTCACGCAGCGGCTGACGCCTGAAGGCGGCGAGACCGACCCCGGCCCAGCCGGCGGGCAAAGCGGCGTAGGCGAGGGCGAATCCGTCGCCGCGCTGACGACACCGCCAACGGCAACGAATGCGCCGGCCACGGCAGCGCCGGCGGTTCCCGCGCCGGCTGCCAATACGCCGGCTGCCAATACGCCTGCTGCCGGTACGCCCGCGGCAGGCGCGCCAGCCGCGACCACGCCCGCGGCGGGCACCCCGCCCGCGACACCGCCCACCAACGGAACCGTGCCCGCGGCCCCGGCCGATGCCGCCGCCACGCCGCCGCCCGCACCGGCAGCCGCAACGCCGCCGGCGGCACCGGCTCCGGCCGTGGCGCCAACCTCGGTTCCGGTCGGCCAGAAGGCGATCTTCTATGAGGAGCGCACCAGCACCGCGCAGGGTTCAGCCGAGCCCGGCAGCATCGTTTGGTCGCTGGTGCAGGAATCGCCCGGCGGCGACCTGCCGCCAGAGCCTGCGATCCGTGCCGAGGCGACCATTCCCGGCAAGGACATCCAGTTGCGCATGACCATCCGTCGCAACACCGACCAGACCCTGCCGGCCAGCCATATCATCGAGATGATCTTCCTGACCCCAGACGGGTTCGAGGGCGGCGGCGTCGACAATATATTGCGCGTTGCCATGAAGAGTTCGGAACAGGACGCCGGCAGCCCGCTGATCGGCATCCCGGCCAAGATCGCCGACGGCTTCTTCCTCGTCGCGCTCAACGACACCAAGGCCGACGAAGACGCCAACATGACCCTGTTGCGCGGCCAGGACTGGATCGACGTGCCGGTCGTCTACAAGACCGGACGGCGGGCACTGCTGACCATGGAAAAGGGCATTCCCGGCGAGAAGGTGTTCGACGAGGCGATCAAGGCCTGGCAGGCCAAGACGGCGGGCTGAGACGGCGGGTTGAGACGGGCGGCGTGACGGTCGCCTCCGTTCAGAATCCTTGGAACAGCATGTCGAGCGCGGCAACGATGTCATCGTGATGCTTCGCCAGGTTCAGCCGACTTTCAACCAATTCGCTTGCGGGAACGGTGGCGATCAGGTGTGTCGCCATGACCAGCTTCCGTCCATTGATCTCGAAGATCGGATGAAGCTTTCGCATTGGCGGCGGCACCGTTGCGACCGGCAGAAGCGGAACGACAACCCGCGTCTTGAAATTGTCGAGCAGGTCGGATTGGACGTCGAGCAAATAGTTGTCTTCAACGCGACCGGCGAAGACATCATAGCGGGGCATCAGAACTGCCGATACTCTTCCAATGGGATGCCGTTCTTGTCGATGTAGTCGTTCCACGCATCCATCGTGGTACGGTTCTCAAGCTTCCACAGCCGCCCCTTTTCAGCTGCCACCGCCTCCGCGATGCCGGCTTCCGCAGCGCGCGAGACATTCACGTTAAGCCCCTTGGCTTCCCGCATGAGGTTCGAGTCGATCGACAGATTTGCTGGCTGACGGATCGCATTCAAGGCAATCTTACGCATAATGGCCTCCGCAACATGCGCATAATGTATGCGCATTCCGATGTGGAGGCAATGCTCAGGCGCAGCAAGGAGCGCCCCACTATGGCTCCGGGCGCTCGTCGCTTCAGTCGACAAATCGTTGTCAATCGATCGGCCTACGGCCGACCGCTCTTCACCCTTCCATCTCCTCGCGCAGCATCTCCAGTTCCAGCCATTCTTCCTCGAGCGCGGCCAGCGTCGCACGCTCCTTGTCGAGGGCGGCGATCGTCTTCTGGAACGAGGCCGGGTCGCGTTCGTAATAGGCCGGGTCGGCGATGTTGTTCTCCAGCCGCGAGATCGACGCGGTCACTGCCTCGATCTTCTTGGGTAGGGACTCCAGCGCGAACTTCTGCTTGAACGACAATTTCTTCGCCGGCCCTTTTGGCGCCGCCGGATCGCTCTTGCCCGGTGCCGGCGCATCGCCGGCTTCCGCCTTGGCGCGCGCCTTGCGGTCGTCAAGCTTGGTGCCGCCGCGCTGCGCCAGCATGTCGGAATAGCCGCCGGCATATTCGACCCAGCGGCCGCCGCCGTCCGGCGCGATGATGCTGGTGACTGTGCGGTCGAGGAAATCGCGGTCGTGGCTGACCAGGATGACGGTGCCGGCAAAACCGGCGACCAGTTCCTGCAGCAGTTCCAGCGTCTCCATGTCGAGATCATTGGTCGGCTCATCGAGAACCAGGAGGTTTGCTGGCCGTGCCAGCACGCGCGCCAGGATCAGCCGCGCCCGTTCGCCGCCGGACAGCTCGCGCACCGGCGTGCGGGCCTGTTCCGGCTTGAACAGGAAATCCTTCATATAGGACACGACATGGCGCTGCTCGCCATTGATGACGAGGTTCTCGCCGCGCCCGTCGGTCAGATATTGCGCCAGCGTCTCTTGCGGGTCGACCGCCTCGCGCTTCTGGTCGAGCGTGGCGATCTCCAGATTGGTGCCAAGCCGTATCGAACCCGCGTCCGGCGCCAATTCGCCGGTCAGCATCTTCAGAAGTGTCGTCTTGCCGGCGCCGTTCGGCCCGACAAGGCCGACGCGGTCGCCGCGCTGGATGCGGGTCGAGAACCCCTTGACGACGGTGAGGTCGCCAAAGCTCTTCTCGATGTTCTTGGCCTCGATCACCAGCTTGCCGGATTCGGCGGCGTCGCTTGCCACCATTATCGCGGTGCCTTCGGCGCCGCGATGGCCGCGAAAACGCTGGCGCATGGTCTGCAACTCGCCTAGGCGCCGCATGTTGCGCTTGCGCCGCGCCGTCACCCCGTAGCGCAGCCAGTGCTCCTCGCGCACGATCTGGCGGCCGAGCTTGTGCTGTTCGCGCTCTTCCTCTTCCAGCACCAGGTCGCGCCATTCCTCGAAATGGCCAAAGCCCTTGTCCAGCCTGCGCGTCTGGCCGCGATCGAGCCAGACTGTGGCGCGCGACACGCGCTCGAGGAAGCGGCGGTCATGCGAGATGACGATGAGCGCCGAGGAGGTCCGGACGAGCTCTTCTTCCAGCCATTCGATGACAGATAAATCAAGATGGTTAGTCGGCTCATCAAGAAGCAGGATGTCGGGCTCCGGCGCCATGACGCGGGCAAGCGCGGCGCGCCTGGCCTCTCCGCCGGACAGGTCGCCAGGCCGTTCTTCGCCCGACAGGCCGAGATGCTCCATCAGATAGCTGGCGCGGTAGGGATCGTCGGCGGGCCCGAGCCCGGCCTCCACATAGGCGCGCACGGTTGCAAAGCCGTCCATGTCGGGCATTTGCGGCAGATAACGCACCGTCGCCGAAGGCTGGCGGAACACCTCGCCGTCCTGTGGTTCGATCAGGCCGGCGGCGATCTTGAGCAGCGTCGACTTGCCGGACCCGTTGCGGCCGACCAGCGCGATCTTGTCGCCGGCCGAAGCGGTCAAGGCGGCGCCGTCGAGCAGCGGCGCGCCGCCGAAGGTCAGTCTTATCCCGTCGAGATTGAGAAGAGGCGGGGCCATGTCAGCTTTCGGGCAATGGATAGGGATGGGCGAGCAGCAGCGCGCGGCCATGGCCGAGCGCGATGTCGAGGCGGCCCCCGGTCTTGCCGAACTTGACCTCGTTGGAAATGGTCAGCGACGAACCGAACGCCACCTCGACCTTGTCGAGCGGCCATTTGGCGCCGGTGACGGTCAGGCCGGAGAGTTCGGAGAAGCCGAGAATCGAGAACAGCGTGCCGTCGGCATAATCGAAGCCGGCCCTGCCGGGCAGCAAGGGAACACCTTCCTGGGCGCCGCTGGTCAGAAACACATCCATTCCGGCTTCGGCCAGCCGCAGGCCAAGCGCCAGATGCAGGAAGGCGTGGTCGGCGCGCTTGCCGCCGAAGGCGCCCGCCAGCACAAGGCGGGTCGCCCCGCGCTCCAGTGCGGCCGCGATCGCCAGTTCTCCGTCGGTCTTGTCCTTTTCCGCCGGGAAGGTTTGCCGCGGCACGGCGGCGAGGTCGGCGGGCAGATCAGCCGGGACCGAGTCGAAATCACCCACCCACAGTTCCGGCACGAGGCCCAGCATCCGCGCATGGCCGATGCCGGCGTCGGCGGCGATGACGCGCGAGCCTTCGACCTGGCGGTCGAGCCGAGGCGTGCGGATGAGGTCGCCGCCAAGCAGGATGGTGAATGTGCTCATATCCCGTCGCCTTACCAGCCCGGCACGGGAAACGGAAGGCGGCAAAGTCCCACTTGCGCGGGTCATCGGCCCGGCCTATGTGTCGAAATGCTCTAACGGGGTGCCGGACGCGAATTTCGCGGGCCGGCTGAGAGGCAGTGTCGCCAACCCGCTGAACCTGATCCGGTTTGTACCGGCGGAGGGATTAGACGTTTCGGACACTCCGACGCCTCAATTCCTTTCAACGCAAACGAAGGAGGCGCCGATGCGCACGCTTTTATATTCTCTGATCGCTGCCACGGCAGTGACCCTGTCCGGGCCGGCCTTGGCCAAGGACAAGCTCACCGTCTACACCTATGAGAGCTTCACCGCCGACTGGGGTCCAGGTCCCGTGGTGAAGAAGGAATTCGAGGCAGAATGCGGCTGCGATCTCGAGTTCGTCTCGGTCGCCGATGGCGTGGCGCTGCTCAACCGCGTCAAGCTGGAAGGCGCTTCGACCAAGGCCGACATCGTGCTCGGTCTCGACACCAATCTCACCGCCGATGCCAAGGCCTCGGGCCTGTTCGCGCCACATGGCGCAATAATGGACGTCAAGGTGCCGGGCGGCTGGACCGATGACACTTTTGTCCCGTTCGATTACGGCTACTTCGCCGTCGTCTACGACACTGAAAAGCTGAAGAGCCCGCCCAAGAGCTTGAAGGATTTGGTCGAGGGCAGCGCCGACGACAAGATCGTCATCCAGGACCCGCGCACATCGACGCCCGGTCTTGGCCTGCTGTTGTGGATGAAGTCGGTCTATGGCGACAAGGCGCCGGAGGCCTGGGCCAAGCTCAAGACCAAGGTGCTGACCGTGACGCCGGGCTGGAGCGAGGCCTATGGCCTGTTCACCAAGGGCGAGGCACCGATGGTGCTGTCCTACACCACCTCGCCGGCCTACCACATGGTCGCCGAGAACACCGAGCGCTATCAGGCGGCCTCGTTCGAGGAAGGCGAATACCTGCAGATCGAGGTCGCGGGCATCACCACGGCCGGCGCCAAGAATCCGCTGGCGGAAAAGTTCATGGCCTTCATGACCGGGCCGAAATTCCAGGACGCCATCCCCGAGACCAACTGGATGTTCCCGGCCGGCAAGACCGACAAGCCGCTCAACCCCGCCTTCGACAAACTGGTCAAGCCGACCAAAACCTTGCTGTTCAGCCCGGAGGAGGTGGCGGCCAACCGCAAGGCATGGGTCGATGAATGGCTGGCGGTGATGAGCAAGTAGGTTTTGTGGGCTAATCTCGTGAGATGAACGCTCTACGGCGACGCTCCCTAAGCTTCACCCAATCGTTGATGTGCGGTGTGCAAACCCGCTCTGATCCCCGCATCACAGCTGGCGTGATAGGGCTCGCCGCCATCGCCATTTTGATCGGCGGCGCGTTTGCGGGGCTGCTTGTCGAAGGCGCTCGCGATTTTTCCGGCGCTTGGGCTGCGTTCGATCCCTACCTGTTCCGGGTCGTGCGCTTCACGCTCTGGCAGGCGGCCCTGTCGACGCTGCTCTCGGTCGGGCCGGCCCTGCTCGTGGCGCGGGCGCTGTCGCGGCATCCACGGTTTTTCGGCCGCGCCTTGATCCTGCAGCTCTTCGCCGTGCCGCTGGCGCTGCCGGCGATCGTCGCGGCGCTCGGCATCCTGGCGCTCTATGGCCGCGCCGGCTATTTCTCCGGCTTTCTCAGCGTCGTCGGCGGCCAGGGTTGGCCGGGCATCTATGGCCTGTCCGGCATTCTCGTCGCCCATGTCTTCTTCAACCTGCCGCTGGCCACACGTCTGCTCCTCGAGGCGCTGCAGACCATTCCCTCCGACCAGTGGCGGCTGGCGAGCCAGCTCGGCATGGGGGCGCGGCCGGCATTCCGGCTGATCGAATGGCCGACGCTGCGTGCTGCGCTGCCCGGTGTCGCCGGACTTGTCTTCATGCTGTGCATCACATCCTTCACCATCGTGCTGACGCTCGGCGGCGGGCCGGCCGCGACGACGCTCGAAGTCGGCATCTATCAGGCATTGCGCTTCGATTTCGATCCCGCGAGGGCTGTCGCGCTGACACTGCTGCAGATCGCCTTGACCTTCATCATGGTGCTGGCGTTGACCCGGCTCGGAGCCGACGTCGTCGCCGACATCAACCTGCCGGTCGCGCCGCGCCGCTATCTCTCCGTCAACAGGACCGAAGCGTGGCTGAACGCGACGCTCATCGTGTTGGCCTTGCTCTTCGTTGCCGGGCCGATGGTGGCGACCGTGGCGGCCGGACTTGGCGCCGACCTCGGCCGGCTTGCCGGCGAGGCCACTGTCCGTCAGGCGACGCTGACCAGTGCCGTGCTCGCTTTCCTTTCGGCCTTGCTTTCGGTGATGCTTTCGCTGGCATTGACCATGGCGCGCAGGGCGCTGGCGTCGAACCGCCGCTTCGGGTCAAGGACACTGCTCGAACATGCCACCGATACGGGCGCCGGGTTTGTCCTGGTCGTGCCGCCGATCGTCGTCGGCGCCGGCTGGTTCCTGTTGCTGCGCCATGTCGGCGATGTCTTTGCCATCGCCCCGCTCATGGTCGTCACCGTCAACGCTGTCATGGCGATGCCTTTTGCGCTGCGCGCCATCCGTCCCGCCTATGATGCGGCAAGCGAGCGTCACGAGCGGCTTTGCGCGCAGCTTGGAATTTCCGGCTGGTCAAGACTGTGGCTGGTCGACTGGCCGACGTTGCGGCGCCCGCTGGCCACCGCTTTTGCCTTCGCCATGGCACTGTCGCTCGGCGATCTCGGCGTCATCGCCCTGTTCGGCAGTGATTCCGTGCAGACCTTGCCCTACCTTCTCCTGGCGCGCATGGGCAGCTACCGAACCGAGGACGCCGCCGGCTTGGCGCTGCTGCTCGGCCTTGTCTGCCTGGCACTGGTGCTGGCAGCGGACCGGCTGGGAAAGGAGACGGCCCGCAATGTCTGACGGGGCGGCTGGCGGCAAAGGGGTTTCGGTGCGGCTGGACAAGGTTTCGTTCAGCTATGGCGAGACGTTGTTCACCTTCGATGCCGAGTTCACGGCGGGGCAAATCACCGCCATCATGGGACCGAGCGGCTCCGGAAAGTCGACGCTGCTCAATCTGGTGGCCGGCTTCGAGCCGCCGCGATCCGGCCGCGTGCTGATCGGCGGGGCCGATGTCAGCACCGCGCCACCGGCGACGCGGCCAGTGTCGATGGTTTTTCAGGAAAACAACCTTTTCGCGCATCTTTCCGTCGAGCAGAATGTCGGGCTCGGCCGTTCGCCATCGTTGCGGCTGGCCGAAGGCGATCGCGCTGCGATCGCCGATGCGCTTGCGCGCACCGGCCTTGCCGGCAAGGAGAAGCGGCTGCCCCGCGAACTTTCCGGCGGTGAGCGCCAGCGCGTTGCCCTGGCTCGCGTGCTGGTGCGTGACCGCCCGGTGCTGCTGCTCGACGAGCCCTTCGCTTCGCTTGGGCCCGCCTTGCGAGACGATATGCTCGACCTGGTTGCCGGCCTGCATGCCGAGCGTGGCATGACGGTGCTGTTCGTCACGCACCAGCCGCAAGATGCGCGCCGCATCGGTCAGAGGCTGGTGTTTATCGAGAACGGCGCCGTCGCCGCTATCGGCACGGCGGATGATTTCTTTGCCGGGGCTGGTCCGGAGGCATTCCGGCGCTATATCGGAGCCGGTGCCGGGGATTCCTTATCACGAGATATTGCCCGGAAGCGGACATAATTTACGCTCAAACCGGCCCGATGCGATGTGGCGCTTGCTTGCCATGACTGGAGTAGTGTGGCTAGGTCCGCTCGATACCGGTCCGGCACAGGCCGTGATTTGCCTACAGCTTCCGCCGCATGCTCCGAGGGGCGCGTGACGGATACTGTAGCAGTTTGTTTTGCGCATGTGGTCATGTGCAGGGACCTGAAAGGAAGCCGTTCTGGCGATCGGCGTTGACAGGCTACGAATGAACCCGCTGGCGCGCTTTCTGGCGCTGGCCGGCTTTGCCGTGGCGCTGGCAAGCTGCCAGATGTTCACGCCTCCGGAAGTCCAGGAATCAGGCTTCCAGCCATCCGACAAGCCGATCACGGTCGACAATGTCGCCGCCAACAACAAGCTCGCGGAACTCGCCAAGGCGCAGCATCCGCGCATCCTGGCGACCTATGGCGGCGAATATTCCGATCCCAAGCTCGAACGCATGGTCGCCAAGGTGGTCGGCAATCTGACCGTGGTGTCGGCGAACCCAACCCAGACCTATCGCATCACCATCCTCAATTCGCCCAACGTCAACGCCTTCGCGCTGCCGGGCGGCTATCTCTACATAACGCGCGGCCTCTTGGCGCTGGCCAATGATTCGTCCGAGCTCGCCGCCGTCATCGCGCATGAGATGGGCCACGTCACCGCCAATCATGGGCTGCAGCGCCAGCAGCTGGAGGCCGAGGAAGGTCTGGCGACCAAGGTCGTTTCCGATGTGCTTGGCGACAGCCCGACCGCCAAGGCTGCACTTATCCGCGGCAAGCTCAGGCTGGCGCAGTTCTCGCGCAACCAGGAGCTTGAGGCTGACGCCATCGGCATAAAGTCGATCGGCGAAGCCGGCTACGATCCCTATGCCGCCGGCCGCTTCCTGCAATCGATGTCGGCCTATACCGATTTCCGCTCGATCAGCGGCGCCACCGACGCCAGCCTCGACTTCCTGGCAACGCACCCCAACACGCCGCAACGCATCGATTTGGCACAGCGGCACGCCCGCCAGTTCGGTGCGCCAGGCTTCGGTACACGCGACCGCGATTCCTTCCTCGCCGGCATAGACGGCCTGCTTTACGGCGACACGCCGGAAGAAGGCTATGTGCGCGGCGAAACCTTCCTGCATCCAGGCTTGGGCGTGTCGTTCACGGTGCCGGACGGTTTCATCATCGACAATTCGGCGGCGGCCGTGACGGCGACCGGTCCCGGCGACATAGCGATCCGCTTCGACGGCGTTTCGATCGACAAGAACCGCGCCCTGACCGACTATATCAGAAGCGGCTGGGTGGCCGGGCTCGACGACAGCACCGTCAAGCAGGAAACCATCAACGGCAATGAGGCGGCGACCGCCCATGCAGGCGCCGAAGGCTGGCAGTTCGATATCGCTGTGATCCGCGCCGGCGGCCAGGTTTACCGATTGCTGACCGCGGCCCCCTCGGCCAGCACCTCGCTTGAAACGGTGGCGCGCTCGGTCAGCGGTTCCTTCCGTATCCTCAGCCCCGCCGAGAAGGCGGCACTGAAGCCACTGCATATTCGTGTGCTCACCGTGCAGCCGGGACAGACCATGGGATCGCTTGCCGCGCAGATGGTTGGCGTCGACCGCAAGCTCGACCTGTTCCGCGTGCTCAATGCGCTGTCGCCGGGGGCCGCGGTTTCGGCCGGCGACAAGGTCAAGATCGTCACCGACAAATAAAAGCCCGAGCGGGAGATCAGGCGGCGGTCGCCATGAATTCCGGATTCTGCTTCACCAGCGCGACCTTGAGCTTTTCCATGGCGCGCGCCTCGATCTGGCGGACACGTTCCTTGGAGATGCCGAGCGTCTCGCCGAGCGCCTCGAGCGTGGCCCCCTCGTCATTCAGCCGGCGTTCCTCGATGATCCTGAGTTCACGCGCGTTGAGTGCGTGAAGCGCTTCCTTCAGCCAGAGCGAGCGGCGCGCGACATCGATCTTGTCGCCGACAATTTCGTCCGGCAAGGGATCGTCCGAGACCAGGAAATCCATCCGCTCGGTGCCGCCCGCATCGTCGGCCAGCGGCACGTTCAGCGAAGAATCCGGAGCCGACAGCCGTGAATCCATCATCGCCACATCAGCCTCGGATACACCAAGCGCAACCGAAACCTCGCGGTAGAGATTTGTGTTGGAGAGCGGCTCGGCGCCGTTCGCGAGACGCGCACGCAAGCGTCTGAGATTGAAGAACAGGGCCTTTTGCGCCGAACTGGTGCCACCACGCACGATCGACCAGTTGCGCAGGATGTAGTCCTGCATCGAGGCGCGGATCCACCACGTCGCGTAGGTCGAGAAACGCACCTCGCGCTCCGGTTCGAAACGGGCGGCGGCCTCGAGCAGTCCGACATGGCCCTCTTGAACCAGATCGCCGAGCGGCAGTCCGTAATGGCGGAATTTCGAGGCCATGGAAATAACCAGCCGCATGTGGGCGACGGTGATGCTGTGCAGCGCGTTCTGGTCGTTGTCTTCCTTCCAGAGCAATGCCAGCCGATGCTCCTCCTCGCGCTCGAGATAGGGCGCCTTCATTGCCGCGCGGACCATGATCCGTCCTGCCGTGTCTTCCATCATAAGGCGCTCCGTGGCTCGGCGAGGCAAATGGCAGACACCGGCTTGAAATGACGGCGGCGTGCCCTACAACAGCCAAAACTGTCATGCGCGAGAAAGGTTCCGCCGGTGCGGGCAGGGCGAGCGCTAGCGTCCGCGCAGCTGTCTGCAACTTCCGAGCCTGCGAATGAATTCCTTCCGGAGAATTTGATTTCTGGAAGACGCTCTCTTTGAAATTTCATTCCTTATTTTTTCGACCTGCATCTGTCATTTTCCAGCCCTCACAACATGCCGGGTTACCGGCCAAGGACGGGATCACAGAAAAATGAAATGGCTCAAGTCACTCATCATCGCCGGAACGTTGCAGGCCCTGGCCGTCGCATCGGGCCACGCCGGCGCCAATCTCGACCAGATCAAGCAGGCCGGAATCATCAAGGTCGGTACGGAGGGCACCTACGCTCCCTTCACCTACCATGACGCTTCCGGCGCGCTGGTTGGCTTCGATGTCGAGATCGCCAAGGCGATCGCCGATAAGCTCGGCGTCAAGGCTGAGTTCCTCGAAGGCAAGTGGGACGGGCTGATCGCCGGCCTCGACGTCAACCGTTATGATGCCGTCATCAACGAAGTCGGCATCACCGACGCCCGCAAGGCCAAGTACGACTTTTCCGATCCCTATATCGCGTCCAAGGCAGTGCTGATCGTGCGCGGCGACAACACCGACATCAAAACCTTCGCCGACCTCAAGGGCAAGAAGTCGGCGCAGTCGCTGACATCCAATTTCGGCAAGCTGGCCGAGTCCAATGGCGCCGAACTGGTCGGCACCGACGGCTTCGACCAGTCGATCCAGCTGCTTTTGACCGGCCGTGCGGACGCTACCATCAATGACAGCCTGTCGTTCCTAGACTTCAAGAAGCACAAGCCCGACGCCAATGTGAAGATCGCCGCCCAGGAAGAGAATGCCGATTACTCCGGCGTCATCGTGCGCAAGGGCGATCCGGAGCTGGTCGCGGCCATCAACAAGGCGCTGGCCGACATCAAGGCGGACGGCACCTACCAGAAGATCGCCAACACCTATTTCGGCCAGGACGTCTCGAAGTAATTCACCAAGCGGGGCCGGCTGTCGCCCTGTGACGTATCCAGCGGCGAGTCGTCTTTGACGGCTCGCCGCTTTTGTCGTG
Organism: Mesorhizobium sp. CO1-1-11; assembly: GCF_020164995.1. Lineage (NCBI taxonomy): Bacteria > Pseudomonadati > Pseudomonadota > Alphaproteobacteria > Hyphomicrobiales > Phyllobacteriaceae > Mesorhizobium > Mesorhizobium sp. CO1-1-11. The sequence continues at coordinate 96,228 of NZ_JAIUHE010000020.1, read as the reverse complement.
ATATGGCTGGGGCATTCGCTTCGATGACGCTCCCCGTCCATTCCGGAGGATCTTTCGTGCCGCACTGGCTGCAACTGATGCTGGACTCGCTGCCCTCGCTGCTGTGGGCAGCGTTGATCTTTACCGTGCCGCTGACGTTGCTGTCCTTCCTGCTCGGCCTGACGGTAGGGCTGGGCGCGGCGCTCGGCAGGCTGTTCGGCCCGAAGCCGCTGGTTGCGCTCGTGCGCTTCTATGTCTGGATCTTCCGCGGCACGCCGCTCCTGGTGCAGCTTTTCCTGATCTTCTACGGCCTGCCGTCGGTCGGCATCCTGCTTGACGCCTTCACTGCGGCGCTGATCGGCTTCACGCTCAACATCGGGGCCTACACGTCGGAAATCATCCGGGCGGCCATCGGCTCGGTGCCCAAGGGCCAGTGGGAGGCCGCCTATTCGATCGGGATGACCTGGAGCCAGGCGATGCGGCGCACCATTCTGCCGCAAGCCGGACGGGTGGCGGTACCGCCGCTCTCCAACACCTTCATCTCGCTGGTCAAGGACACGTCGCTGGCCGCCGCCATCACCGTGCCGGAAATGTTCCAGGCGGCGCAACGCATCGTCGCCACCACCTATGAGCCGCTCATCCTCTATGTCGAGGCGGCGATCCTCTATCTGGCGATGAGTTCGGTACTGTCGGCCTTGCAGACGCGACTGGAGGAGCGGCTCAACCGCTATGGCGGCTTCCTGGAGGCACGCTCATGATCAGCCTCACCAACATCGAAAAGCGTTTCGGGGACAATCTCGTGCTGAAGGGGGTGACTGTCGCCATCGCCGAAGGCAGCGTCACCGCGCTTGTCGGCCCTTCCGGCGGGGGGAAAAGCACGCTGCTGCGCTGCATCAACCTGCTGGAGATCCCAACCTCGGGCACGGTGCGGATCGGTGACGAGACGCTTGAGTTCCGCCCGGGCGGGAAGGTGCCGGCGGCGGACATAAGGCGTCTGCGCCTGCAGACCGGCATGGTGTTTCAAAATTTCCAGTTGTTTCCGCATCGCACCGCCATCGAAAATGTCATGGAAGGCTTGGTTACGGTGCTCAAATGGTCGCCGCAGAAGGCACATGAGCGGGCACTCGCGCTGCTGGAGAAGGTCGGCATGGTGCATAAGGCCGATGCCTGGCCGGCGACGCTGTCGGGCGGCCAGCAGCAGCGCGTGGCGATCGCCCGCGCCTTGGCGCCGTCGCCGAAGGTGCTGCTGTGCGACGAACCGACTTCGGCGCTCGACCCTGAGCTGGCGCAGGAGGTGGTCGATGTGCTGGGTCAGCTCGCCAGCGAGGGAACGACCATGGTGATGGCGACGCATGATTTGCGCCTGGCCTCCAAGATCGCCCAGGAGGCGGTGTTCCTCGATGCCGGCGTGATCGTCGAGCAAGGGCCATCCGCCAAGCTGTTCGGCAATCCGGAGCGCGAACGCACCAAGCGGTTTATCGCCACGCTGAAGCAGGAGGCGGCGGAGAAAGAGGGAGGCGCATAGGCGCGACAATCGCGGCCTTCCCCAAAAACAAAAACCCGGCGCGAGGCCGGGTTTTCGTCAACTTGAATACGAAAAAGCTCAGGCAGCTTCTTCCTGCTCGGCTTCCTCATTGTCGGCCTTGGCGCCACGCTTGGGGCCTTTGTTGAGGTTGACCTCGATCAGGCGCACGGCTTCGGTTTCCGACATGCGGTTGACGGCCGCGATCTCGCGGGCCATGCGGTCGAGTGCCGCCTCGTAGAGCTGGCGTTCGGAATAGGACTGCTCCGGCTGGTTGTCGGCGCGATAGAGGTCGCGCACGACTTCCGAGATCGAGATCAGGTCGCCCGAATTGATCTTGGCATCATATTCCTGGGCGCGGCGCGACCACATGGTGCGCTTGACGCGGGCGCGGCCCTGCACGACCTTCAGCGCGCGCTCGACATAATCCTCTTCCGACAGCTTGCGCATGCCGATCGAGGTCGCCTTGGCGACCGGCACTTTCAGGCGCATCTTGTCCTTCTGGAAGTCGATGACGAACAGTTCCAGCTTGTGGCCAGCCACTTCCTGCTCGTCGATCGAGACGATCTGGCCGACGCCATGCGCCGGATAGACGATGAACTCGCCGGTCTTGAAACCGTGACGTGCAGCTGTGGACTTCTTCTGCGGGGTGATCGTTGCCATTACGCCCTGAACTCCTTGTTGTGGGCCGGCGGCGGTGCCGGCTGAACTCACGTGATCGGGGTCACCGATCATTAGCCGCACAACAGATGAACCCACCGGAAAAGCCGGGACCGGCAAACCGCAAGAATTGCGACCGCCTGGCCCAGATCGCTCTGGTCCGGAATGGGATTTTCACCTTTCAGTGATTTGGGGCGTCTGCGCCATAAATCGACGTTGTGTCACCGGCATGTTTCGCTGATGTAACACAAAAAGTCGGAAGAATCAAGGTTTTGCTGCGTAAGCGAAGGCCACAACCAATCGCCGCCTGTCAAGGCGGTTAATCCGGCGTGCCTGTTACGCTGCGTCATACAAGCCTTTACAGCGGTGTTGTCAATCGCCTTCGCCGGGCTCGGCGGAGAAGTATTTCTCGAATTTGCCGGCCTCGCCGTCGAAGCTCTTGGCGTCGGCCGGCGGCTCCTTCTTGGCGGTGATGTTGGGCCATTTATCGGCATATTCGGTGTTGATCTGCAGCCATTTGTCGAGGCCGGACTCGGTGTCGGGCTTGATCGCGTCGGCCGGGCATTCCGGCTCGCAGACGCCGCAGTCGATGCACTCGTCGGGATGGATGACGAGCATGTTCTCGCCTTCGTAGAAGCAGTCGACCGGACAGACCTCGATGCAGTCCATGTATTTGCATTTGATGCAGTTGTCGGTCACGACATAGGTCATCGGTCGGCTCCGGGACGTCCCGTTTTTGTTGGCTTTTTCCGTGAGGTAACGCCTTTATCGGCTGCTTGCAAGGGTAGCCATTCCCAGTGGCGCCAGAGTTTGGGAATTGAATTTCAGATCGGCGGTGCCGCGACGGTCCCGCATCCCTCACCGACGTTGGTTTGCCGGTGCAAAATCCGCTTTTGGTTGCCGTTGCCGCGGGAGCGCACATCTGCGTCGATCGGCAGGCTCAATCTTCGTCGCGCAATCGGTCGGTCTGGCGACGCTCTTTTTTGGTGGGGCGGCCGCTGCCTGCCTCGCGCAGCGCCGCGATAGCATCGGGCGGGGCGTCGCCCTTCGGTGCGGTCGGGGGCGACATGTCTTGATAAAGGGTGCGGGCTTCCTCGGACGGGCCGCGCCGCGCGCCAGCGCCGAGCACCTTCCAGACGAAAATACGCCGGTCGAGCGTGATGGTCAGCACGTCGCCTGGCTTCACCAGATCGGAGGCCTGCGCTGCTTTGTCGCGATTGATGCGCACGCGGCCGGCGACCACCAATTTGGCCGCCAGCGAGCGCGATTTCACCGCGCGCGAGAAGAACAGCCATTTGTCGATGCGCTGACGGCCTTCAGCAACCATCGAAGCGAGTTTACTTCTTCAATTGGTCGCGCAAGGCGGCGAGCTTGGCGAAGGGTGAGTCCGGATCGAAACGCACCGGGCGCTCCTCGCGCGGCTTGGGCTGGAAAGCGGGCTTTCCGCCGCGATCGGCACCCTTGCCTTCCGGCCTGCCGCCCTTCCAGTCTGGCCGCCCTTCTCGGCGCTCGGGACGCTCGCCCTGCGGGCGGCCGTCGCGGCGCTCAGCGCCCTCAGCTTGCGGCTTGGGCTTGAACTTCGAGCGGTCGAAGCGCGGCTTTCCGGCGCCGTCGCGGCGCCCTTCGTGCGCGGGACGGTCCGCGGGCGCGGCTGCTGCCTGTTCGCCGCCGGCCGGCGCGTTGCTTCGGCCGCGCGCCTGTCCGTTTTGCGGCCGGTTGTTGCGGCCGTCGCGATGACGCGGACGCTGGTCGAAGCGACCTTGGCGCCACAGCAGGATCGGCTTTGGAGCTTCGGCTTCCGGCACGGGTTCGCCGGCGGCTTCCGCCACGGCAGCCGGTTCGGCGGCTTCCGTCAACGCGGAGGCTTCGACGGCGGGCTCCGCCGCTGCGGTTTCCTCCGTGGGTGCCGCGTCTACCTCGGCAGTTTCAGGTTCGGCCCGCGGCTCAACCGGCGCCGGCTCGGCGGCTTCAACAGCGGCTTCGGCTACAGGTTCCTCCGCAACTTCAGCGGTGGCTTCCGCCTGCTCTTGCGCGACAGCTTCCACCGGCGCGTCGGCGGCGACTTCTGCTGGAACCTCCGTCTCCACGTCGGTTGCCGCATCCGGCACCAGTTCGGCTCCCTCGGCGGCCGACTCTTCCGCCGCCTTGGCTTGTTCCGCGCGGGCTGCTTCTTCGGCTGCCTGCCTGGCCGCGGCGGCTTCCCGCGCGGCATTGTCCTGCGCTTCCAGCCGTGCCTTGACTTCCGCGGCCGGCTTCGGCTCGGCGCGATAGCCAAGACCCTTGAGGATCTCTTCCATGTCGTCGGCGGTGGCGCCAAGGATCGACATCATCGGCGGCGTCACCATGAAGGACTGGCCGTCATAGGCGCCGTCCGGACGCTGGCCAAGGCCGGGCTTCCAGTTGGTCGCCGGGCGGATCAGGTCGGCCAGCCGCTCCAGAATGTCGATGCGCACGGCGCGGCGGCCGAGATTGCGGTAGCCAGCGAGCTTGTAGAAGGCCTTGTCGAAGGCCGGGTCGATGACAACAGAGGTGCGGCCCGACGCCAGCGCGTGGACGACGTCGCCGAAGCCTGGCTTGTCCTTGCCGTCGTTCTTCAACGCCCACAGCAGCGTCACCAGCCCGGCGGGTGCCGGCTTGATCAGCGCCGGCACGAACACGTGGTAGGCGCCGAAGCGGACGCCAAGCCGGCGCAGCGCCGCGCGGCCTTCCTGGTCCAAGGATTTCATCTCTTCGGCGATGTCACGACGGTTGATGAGGCCGAAATTCTCGACCAGCTGGAAAGCGATGCCACGGCCGATGCCGGAAATCTGCTCGGCGTTTTTCAGATCGACCAGCGGCTTCAACAACGACTCGATCTGGAAATTGACGAAGCGTTCGGCTCGCGCCGCGACCTTGTCGCGCGCCGGACCCGTCAGCTGTTCGTCAGCCAGCAACACCAGGCGCGGCTTCAGCGCGTCTTCGCCCGAGACCAGCGTGCCTATCGGCGCGCCGATCCAGCGCAGCGTGCCGTCCGAACCGAGCGCGAGATCGCCATTGGCGCAGGCGCCGAAGCGCTCCGCGCGTGCCTCGAACTCGGCGGCAAGCGCTTTTTGCGCGGCAGTGCGCACGGCCTTGGCGTCTTCGCCGCCGGCGGTCTGGTCGGCGGTGAAGCGGAACCCTTGCAACTCGCCGACATGATGGCCTTCGACAAGGACGGTTCCGGTAGGACTGATTTCGGCTTCAGGCATGGTATTTTCTCTAAGGCGCCGCATGAGGACGGAAGTCCTGCGGTCTACGAAGCGTTTCGTCAACCGCTCATGCAGCGCATCCGACAATCTGTCTTCGATTTCGCGCGTCTTTTCCTGCCAGTGTGCCTGATCGGCCAGCCAGCCGGGCCGGTTCGACACGAATGTCCAGGTGCGGATCTGGGCGATGCGGTGCGACAGCGTGTCGATGTCGCCCTCGGTGGTGTCGGCGCGGCGCACCTGTTCGGCCATGTAGTTCTCGTCGACATGGCCCTGCCGGGCGAGATCCATGTAGATCGAGGCGATGAGGTCGGCATGCTGGGCAGGCGCGATCTTGCGATAGTCGGGCAGGGCGCAGGCTTCCCACAGCAGCGCCACGCGCTTGGCGTTGGTGGCGAGCGCGCGGATGTCTTCGTCGCGGGAGAGATGTTCGAGCGCTTGCGCATCGACGGCCGGCAGCGCGCGTGTCAGACCCTCGACCGGGGCGTTGGTCTCGATCGAGCGCTTCAGCGCATCGAGGCTGGCGAAATCGAATTGGGCGGTGCGCCACTGCAGCACCTTCACCGGGTCGAAGTCATGGCCCTCGATCTTCTGGACCAGGTCCTCGTCCAGCGGATCGACCTGGCCGGTGACGCCGAACGTGCCATCGCGCAGATGCCGGCCGGCGCGGCCGGCGATCTGGCCGAGCTCCGCCGCCGTCAGATTGCGGTAGTGGTAGCCGTCGAACTTGCGGTTCTGGGCGAAGGCGACATGGTCGAGGTCGAGGTTGAGGCCCATGCCGATCGCGTCGGTGGCAATGAGATAGTCGACATCGCCCGACTGGAACAGCGCCACCTGGGCGTTGCGGGTGCGGGGCGACAGCGCCCCGAGCACGACGGCCGCACCACCCTGCTGGCGGCGGATGAGTTCGGCGATGGCATAGACCTCGTCGGCGGAGAAGGCAACGATCGCGGTGCGCCTGGGCAAGCGGGTCAGTTTCTTGGAGCCGGCATAGGCCAGATGCGACAGCCGCGGCCGCGTCACCACGGAGATGCCTTTCAGCAGCCGCTGGAGAATGCCGTGCATGGTGGCCGCGCCAAGCAGCAGCGTCTCCTGGCGGCCGCGCAGATGCAGGATGCGGTCGGTGAAGATATGGCCGCGCTCGAGGTCGCCGGCCAGTTGCACCTCGTCGATGGCAACAAAGGCGGCGTCGGTTTCACGCGGCATGGCTTCGACGGTGCAGACCGAATATCTGGCGCCCGGCGGCTGGATCTTCTCCTCGCCGGTGATCAGCGCCACTTTGTTGGCACCGACCTTTTCGCAGACGCGCGTGTAGACCTCGCGGGCCAGCAGCCTCAGCGGCAGGCCGATGACACCGGTTTCGTGCGCCACCATGCGCTCGATGGCGAGATGGGTCTTGCCGGTGTTGGTCGGCCCAAGCACGGCGGTCACGTCGCGGCCCGACAGGATCAGCGGCTCGGTGTGTTTCGGCTGGATGTTCATCGGCTCGGAAATAAGGCTTTCTGGCCTCTCGTGGTCGGGAGCGTGCCAGGACGGCGCGTATGACAGCCGACACATAGGGATTTCGGGCGCGAAGCGAAAGCAGAATGTTCCGGCAGGGTTCCGGAGACGCCCGTCTCACTCCGCAAATCAGCCCCTGCTTAACAGTTGGAACGAGTCTGGAACGAATCAGCGACGAATCGGCGACTCCGTCAGATTCAGCTTTTGTTCACGGCTAGATATGGATTTTGTTTCCACGAGTCTCACCACATGCTGAATCGCCGAACTGGCCCGTTTTATGCTGGGCGGGTCCTTCCGTTAACTTTCGCCGGGAACGATGAGGGCGATACGGTGCGCGCCCCGTTAAACTTATGAAACTGTTAATCTTTCTAAACTCGACGTTAAAGAATAGCAGCTTATCGCGGCCATTAATCTTAACATTGGGCTCAAAGCCGGAACGAATCGGCGACAAAGCAGCGCCGGCCGTATTTTCTCTTTTTGTTCCCCCAATATCTTGTGTTGTGAACAGCTTATCCACCGAGAATCCACAGGCTTGATCACAGGGTTCGCACAGACGCGCCTACCGGCATTAAGCTTTGCGTGCCGGATTGGGGCATTGCGTCACAGCGGCGTCTTCCAAGAGTCAGGCGCCATTTGGAAGCGGACCGATTTTCCGGTCCGCTTATCGCAGGGTACGCATGAATCCGCAGCGTTGGACTGCGCGAGCAGACGTCTCAGACGAAGTACTGGCCGCCATTGGCGGTGAGGGTCGAGCCGGTGATGAAACCGGCATCTTGCGAAGCGAGGAAGACCACGCAGCGCGCGATCTCTTCCGGTTCGCCAAGGCGACCCACGGGGATTTGCGGGATGATGCGCTCGTTGAGCACCTTTTCGTCGATTGCCTTGACCATCTCGGTGGCGATGTAGCCAGGGCAGATGACGTTGACGGTGATGCCCGCGCGGGCGCCTTCCTGGGCGAGCGCCTTCGAGAAGCCGATGTCGCCGGCCTTGGCGGCGGAGTAATTGACCTGACCGGCCTGGCCCTTCTGGCCGTTGATCGAGGAGATGGTGATGACGCGGCCGAACTTGCGGTCGCGCATGCCGCCCCACAGCGGATGGGTCATGTTGAAGACACCGGACAGATTGGTATCGATCACCTCTTTCCACTGCTCGCGGGTGATCTTGTGGAACATGGCGTCGCGGGTGATGCCGGCATTGTTGACCAGCACCGAGACAGGGCCGAGGTCGGCCTCGACTTGTTTGATACCGGCCGCGCAAGCGTCATAGTCGGCGACCGACCATTTGTAGACCGGAATGCCGGTCTGCGCCTTGAACTTCGCCGCCGCCTCGTCATTGCCGGCGTAGTTCGCGGCAACCGAATAGCCGGCGTTCTTCAAAGCGATCGAGATCGCCGCGCCGATGCCACGCGATCCACCCGTGACGATTGCAACCTTGGTCATGCATTTCCCCTTTTGAAATCGCCCTGTTGTCGGGCTTGGCAGGCACTGGATTTACGACAGGCACCACATGTGAAACGGGCGGCTTGCGCCGCCCGTCCAAAGTCTATCAGAAAGCCTCCACGCACATGGCGACGCCCATGCCGCCGCCGATGCATAGGGTGGCCAGCCCCTTCTTGGCGCCGCGCCGGCGCATTTCGAAGACCAGCGTGTTGAAGATGCGGGCGCCCGAGGCGCCGATCGGGTGGCCGATGGCGATGGCGCCGCCATTGACGTTGACGATCGAGGGATCCCAGCCCATGTCCTTGTTGACGGCGCAGGCCTGTGCGGCGAACGCCTCATTGGCCTCGACAAGGTCGAGATCCCCTGCCGACCAACCGGCCCGTTCCAAGGCCTTGCGTGAAGCGGGAATGGGTCCGGTGCCCATGATCGCCGGATCGACGCCGGCGGTCGCCCAGGAGGCGATGCGCGCCAGCGGGGTGATGCCACGCCTTGCGGCTTCCGCTTCGCTCATCAGCAGCGCGCCGGCGGCACCGTCATTGATGCCGGAGGCATTGGCGGCGGTCACCGTGCCATCCTTGTCGAAGGCCGGCTTCAGCTTGGTCATGGCATCGATCGTGGCGCCGTGGCGGATGTATTCGTCCTGATCGACAACCGTATCGCCCTTCTTGCCCTTGATGGTGAAGGCGACGATCTCGTCCTTGAACTTGCCCGCCTTCTGCGCGGCCTCGGCCTTGTTCTGGGAGGCCAGTGCGAACTGGTCCTGGTCGTCGCGGGTGATCTGGAACTGGCGGGCGACGTTCTCGGCGGTGTTGCCCATGTGGTAGCCATTGAAGGCGTCCCACAGCCCGTCCTTGATCATGGTGTCGATCATCTTGTAGTCGCCCATCTTGACGCCGGCGCGCAGGTGCTCGGCGTGCGGCGACAGCGACATCGATTCCTGGCCGCCGGCAATGATTACCTTGGCGTCGCCGGTGGCGATCTGCTGCATGCCGAGCGCGATGGCGCGCAGGCCCGAACCGCAAACCTGGTTGAGGCCCCAGGCGGTGGTCTCCTTGGGCAGTCCGGCAAGGATCGAGGCCTGGCGGGCCGGGTTCTGGCCTTGCGCCGCGGTCAGCACCTGGCCGAGGATGACCTCGTCGATCTCGGCCGGTTCGACCCCGGCACGCGCCAAAAGTTCCTGCACGACGACGGCGCCGAGCTCATGCGCGGGCGTGGCGGCGAAGGCGCCGTTGAAGGAGCCTACAGCCGTGCGCGCGGCGCTGGCAATGACAATGGAAGCGGACATTTTCTTCTCCAGACTTCAAGGGTGTTGTTGTGCCGTTGAGGACTTTTTTGCCCTTTCCCACCCCCAAGTCAAACCGGAAATCGGCATGGCGCCGATGCGCCGCAAGCGGGCCGCGCATCGTGGTGTCGGCGGTCCGGTCGCTGCCGCGCAGCATATTTTGCCTGCTATGCAGCATTATATGATCCCGCAGTGCACAAACTGCTTGGAATTGTAGGGCTTTTGCGCATATCCTCAAAAAGGGCGCAATCGTTACCGGCTGCTTACTCAGGCGTGCCGGGATCCGGGGAGGATGCAGATGGCCGCAAAAGACGACCCTATCATTATCAAGAAATACGCCAATCGCCGCCTCTATAATACGGGGACGAGTACGTATGTGACGCTCGAGGATCTGGCCGAGATGGTCAAGAAGGGCGAGGAGTTCACCGTCCAGGACGCCAAGACCGGCGACGACATCACGCATCCGGTGCTGACCCAGATCATCTTCGAGCTGGAGAACAAGGACGGGCAGAACATGCTGCCGATCCCGTTCCTGCGCCAGCTGATCGCCTTCTACGGCGACCAGATGCAGATGATCGTGCCGAGTTTCCTCGAGCAATCGATGATCGCCTTCTCCAAGGAACAAGAGCGGTTCCGCGAGCAGATGAAGGGCGCCATCGGCAAGTCGCCACTGGACGTGATGAAGATGGCGACGCCGATCAAGGCGCTGGAAGAACAGACGCGCCGAAACATGGAAATGTTCCAGAACGCGATGCGGCTGTTCACGCCTTTTCCGCCCGCCGGCTCGGCACCGGCAGCGGCCCCCGCCGAGCCGGCCAGGAAGGAAGCGCCGGAGAAGTCCGACGATCTGCAGCAGTTGAAGGACCAGATCGCGGCCATGCAGCGCAAGCTCGATACGATGTCGTGAGCGCATAGCGCTCACGCGATTTACGGCAGCAATCCCTCATAGCGGCCGCGCGGCCGGATGATGCTGCCGGTCACGATCTGTTCGACCAGATGTGCCGCCCAGCCGACGCTGCGTCCAAGCGCGAAGAGGTGGAACGGTGCATCGCGCGGCAAGCCAAGGCTGCGCGCCAGCACGGCCAGGGCAAAATCGATATTCGGTTGGGCGCCGGTCGCCGCCATGGCGGCGGTTTCCAGCGACCGCAATGTTTCATCGGTGTTGTCGAAGGCCGCCAGAAGCGCCGTGGCCCGGGGATCGCCCTCGGGATAGAGCTGGTGGCCGAATCCCGGCAGTGGCCGGTCGTGGCCAAGCCAGTGCCGGATCGCGGCATCGGCACCATGCCGTCCCGCGTCTTCGGCGAGTTGCATCACGGCTTCGCCGGCGCCGCCGTGGCGGGGACCTGACAGTGTCGTCAGGCCGGCCAGCAGACAAGCGGCGGGCGAGGCTCCGGTCGAGGCGGCGACGCGGGCCGCGAAGGTCGACGCGTTGAGTTCGTGATCGGCAAGCAGCACAAGCGCACGCCGGATCGCATCCGCGCCTTCATCGTCCACCGACCAGCCCCGCGCCAATCGCTGGTGCACCGGTTCCGGCCCCGCCTCGGCACCGAGGGCGCTGGCCAGCACACCGATCGCGCGTGCGGCATCAGTGCACAGCGAGGCAGCATTTCGTCCAAGCGAAGACCGCGCCTGGCCGGCAAGCAAAGCGAGTTGCACGAACGCCTGGGCGCGGCCGGTCGGGCGCGGCGCATCTGGTGGCGATGCTTCGAAATGGACCGGGCCGGACAGAGCCCAGAGCAGTCCAGCGGTTTCTTCCAGCGTGGCATGGTCGGACAGCGCAACGGCATCCCGGCCCCGATAGATGAGGTTGCCGTGCCAGACGGTCGAGATCGCGGTGACGAGCGACGGCTCGCCCCAGGCGATCGCGCTTTCGGCAATGGCCGAGGGGCTGCGCCCGCGCGCCCTTCGCGTTGCCAGCGCCGCGATGTCGTCGGCGCGGTACTGGCTGCGGCGCGGATCGGCCCGATCCGGGCGCATGCCGATGCGGCCGCGGCTGACATAGGCATAGAGCGTCTGCGGCCTCACCCGGAGCCTTTCCAGCGCCTCTTCCCGCGACAACCATTCGGACATATCGAGCTCGGATATTGATTCTATTGATCAAGATTGATGCTTATGGCGCCCATCCTTATCTCCCACCAGGAAAAGCTTCAAGGAGACAAGGCCATGGCGAACGGGCTCGATGAGGTGGTGGCGGCCGAAACCGTGCTGTCCGACGTGGATGGCCTGGGCGGCCGCCTGACGATCCGAGGCCATTCGCTTGGGGACTTGGCTGGACGATGGAGTTACGCCCGGGTCGTCCGCCTGCTGCTGGACGGCTTCTTCGACGATCTGTCCGGTGACGCCGAACTGGCGGCAAGGTTAGGCGGGGCACGCACCGAGGTCTTCGACCGGCTCGCGCCTTCGCTGCGCCTGCTGGCGCCGCTCGAAATCTACAGCGCCATGCGCGCCGGCATGGCCTTGCTGCCGGATGGCGAAACGCTGGCGGACGCCTTGCGGCTGATCGCTGCGCCGGCGGTGCTGACGCCGGCCTTGCTGCGCCTGCGGCGCGGCGAGCAGCCGATCGCACCCGACGGCAAGGCGGATCATGCCACCGACATGTTGCGGATGCTCAGGGGATCGGTCCCGTCGCCGGCATTGGCAAACGCGCTCGACACCTATCTGGTGACCGTTTGCGATCATGGCCTCAATGCCTCGACCTTCGCCACCCGCGTCGTCGCTTCGACCCTGGCGGGCCTGACATCGTCGGTGCTGGCCGGGCTTGGAGCGCTCAAGGGGCCGCTGCATGGCGGCGCGCCCGGCCCGGTCATCGAGATGCTCGACGCCATCGCCGCGCATGGCGATGCGGCCACCTGGCTGCGCGACGAGATCGCGCATGGCGAACGCATCATGGGCTTCGGTCACCGCATCTACCGCGTGCGCGATCCGCGTGCCGATGTCCTGAAAGCGGTGGTGCGCAAGCTTGGCGGTGAGGGCGACACCGGCAGGCGGCTGGCTTTCGCCGAGACGGTCGAGCAAACCGCGCTCGACGTGCTCCGGGTCGCCAAGCCGCAGCGTTCGCTGCAGACCAATGTCGAATTCTACACCGCACTGGTGCTGGAGGCGGCAGGGTTTCCGCCCGAGGCGTTCAGCAATGTCTTCGCAGCCGGACGCGTCGCCGGGTGGGTTGCGCACGCGCGCGAGCAGCAGACCACCGGACGGCTGATCCGTCCGCAGTCACGCTATATCGGGCCTGTGCCGGACCTCGTCGCCTAGCTCCCATTTGCCTGGCTTCATGTCTGTTTCGAAAGCCGCGGTCTCTCCGCATGCAGCGATTGGCTTTCGCATGACCGAAATTTCATGTGATCACGCGAGCGTGTTCGTGTTCTTGCCTTGGCCCATCCTTATATGCTGCACTGCAACATAAGCTGGCGATAGCTGCTTCCTTCGAATGACGTGGGGGCGGGCCGGCGAATCAGGATGACAGGAACGCCATGACGAAGAACGGCAAGGCGGAGGAAAAGAAGAAGATCAACATCGCTCTCCAGGGTGGCGGCTCGCATGGCGCCTTTTCCTGGGGCGTGCTCGACCGGCTGCTGGAGGATGGCAGGCTGGAGATATCGGCGGTGTCCGGTACCAGTGCCGGCGCGATGAACGCTGTGGCGCTGGCTGACGGTTTTGTCACAGGCGGGGTCGAGGGCGCGCGCAAGAAGCTGGACGATTTCTGGCGCGCGGTGGCGGCGAAGGGACGGTTCAGCCCGGTGCAACGCATGCCGTGGGATGTCGCCTGGGGCAATTGGTCGATCGAGAACACGCCGGGTTATGTCTTCTTCGACACCATGTCGCGGGTATTCTCGCCCTATGTCGCCAACCCGCTCGGCCTCAATCCGCTGCGCGACGTCGTCGCGCAGGAGATCGATTTCGGGAATGTCCATGCCTGCAAGCCGATGGAACTGTTCATCTCCGCCACCAATGTCGAGACAGGGCAGTTGCGAGTGTTTTCCGACGGCGAGATCGATCTCGACACAGTGATGGCCTCGGCCTGCCTGCCGCAATTGTTCCGTGCTGTCGAGATCAAGGGCGTGCCCTATTGGGATGGTGGCTATGGCGGCAATCCGGCGCTCTATCCGTTCTTCAAGACGGCGGCGACCGAGGACGTGCTTCTGGTGCAGATCAACCCGGTGGTGCGCGAGGGAACACCGAGAAGCGCCAACGAGATCCAGAACCGCATCGACGAGATCACCTTCAATGCCGGGCTGCTGCGCGAATTCCGCTCGATCGCCTTCGTCAAGGAACTGATCGCCGCCGGGCGTCTGCCGCATGGCGAATACCGGGACATCCGCATGCACCGCATCGATGCCGACGAGGCGTTCAAGGGCCTGTCGGCATCCTCGAAGGTCAATGCCGAATGGGCCTTCCTGACCTATCTGCGCGACCTCGGCCGCACCGCCGCCAGCGACTGGCTTGAAGAGAATTACGCTGCCGTCGGCAAGCATGCCACGCTCGATCTCTCGGGCGAACTCGACGACGGTTTCAAGCCGGTCCGCGGTCCAGCACCGGGCCGTCGCGTGAAGGAGTTTCTCGCCGTTCGCAAGAATCCGGAGGCAGAGCGCCGTCGGGCCTGAGCCCGCCGGCGGCATGGCGGGGTCTCCGCAGCAGCGCGTAGTCCAGCGCTGCTGGCGTGACAGCAACCTTGGCGTGCGGAAGAGCCGTCATCATGCTGACGCCTGTTGCCACCAACGGTCAGATGACGCCGGGCGGAAGACGTCCGAAGGGATCGGGCGCAATGCTCGACCCGAATTGCGAATGGGACGAAACACACCCGGTGTTCCCGCACCTGTCTCGTGCCGAGCCCTATGTCGCGCGTATCGCGACGCGATGGTCCAAGGCGTAAGAATGCGGGCGCGTTGAGTTTTTCAGCATCAGGTTCGACCTCGGGGCCTTGGCGGCGGCAAACCTGACCTGAAAGGTTGCCGTGCCTTTTTTTCGAACAATTCCAGCCCTTTAATCGAGTGTTATGGTGTCTCGATCATTGCCCCTCGCCGATCACACTGACGCGGATCGTCGGTTTGTGCCTGCACTTCGATCGGCGACGCAATGCGGATCGCGGCTATATTTCGGAGACGACCGGACGGGCCTGTGGCGAGCCGCGCTGGTCTCCGGTGGACGATGTTTCAGAGCCGGATCGTGAGCCGGCGGCCGGCTTCACCAAGTAGCCTGGCAAGTGACGAAGTACCGTTTCATGGCGGCCACACCTTGTTCGGCTACGCAATGCTGCTGCAACTTTGGGGCTATATTGCGATGCAACTTTGATGTAGAAGCGCGCTCGCCGATCACGGCAATTTGAACACGGTCGAGCGCGCACCCATATCGGCGACGCGCACGCGTCATCAGACGCGGTGCTGGCCGAACCCGCAGTGGAAAAATGACGA
This sequence comes from Mesorhizobium sp. CO1-1-11, assembly GCF_020164995.1. Taxonomy (NCBI): domain Bacteria; kingdom Pseudomonadati; phylum Pseudomonadota; class Alphaproteobacteria; order Hyphomicrobiales; family Phyllobacteriaceae; genus Mesorhizobium; species Mesorhizobium sp. CO1-1-11. Next base: position 81,214 of record NZ_JAIUHE010000020.1, on the reverse strand, counting down.
TGCCTAAAATCAGGTTTCACAAGCTTGCAGCCATTGTTGTGCTCATCGGTTTCGCGGCGTGGATGGCGACAGGCGAGTTCTCGTCGGTCGGCAGCGTAGCGGCGAACAAGGCCAAGGCAGCCGAAGCCGAGCAGGGCAAGACGCCGGACGCGAGCAAGCCGAAGACGGCGGAAGCCGAACCGAAAGCCCCGCTGCGTACCGTCGCTGTGGTGACGCCGCCGCGAAAGACCTATGCGCGCGCCATCCGCATTTCCGGGCTGACCGAAGCCGACAAGCGCGCGGTGCTGGCAACCCGCGTCGCCGGCGTCATCGACAAGCTGCCGGTCAAGCAGGGCGACCACGTCAACACCGGCGACCTGGTGCTGATGCTCGCCGCCGAGGAAAAGATCTCGATGGTCGACAACGCCAAGCAGCTTGTGGCGCAGCGCAAGGCCGAACTCGACGCCGCCGAGCGTCTGGCCAAGACAGGCAATTTGCCGAAGCTGCAGCTCGACACCGCCCGCTCCAACCTGACCCAGGCGCAATCGCAGCTGGACACCGCACAGGCCGAGCTCGACCGCAACGAAGTGAAGGCGCCGTTCGACGGCGTCATCGACCGGGTGCCGGTGGAACTCGGCAGCTCCGTCATGCAGGGCAGCGAGGTGGCGACGATCCTCAAGCTCGATCCGGTGATCGCGCGCGGCGAAATCAGCGAGCGCGACCTCGGCTATCTCAAGATCGGCGACAAGGCCAGCGTTCGGCTGGTCAGCGGCCAGACCGTCGAAGGCACCGTGCGCTACATCAGCCGCGACGCCTCGTCGGCGACCCGTACCTTCCGTGTCGAGATTGCCATCCCCAATGCCGATGGCTCGGTGCCTGCCGGCATGACGGCCGAAATCCAGCTCAGCGCGCTGCCGACCGACGCGGTGCTTTTGCCGCGCTCGGTGGTGACGCTCGGCGACAAGGGCGACCTCGGCATCCGTGCCGTCGGCAAGGACAACAAGGTGGCGTTCTTCCCGATCGATCTGGTCGACGATACGCCGACCGGTCTCGTGCTTGGCGGCATCCCGGCCGATGCGCGCATCATCGTTGCCGGCCAGGAACTGGTGAAGGAAGGCGACGAGGTCCATCCGGTCGAGGCCGACCAGGCTACCATCAACAAGTTGATCGGCGAAGCCACCGCCGGGACGCAGTAGCGCATGGGCGCCGGCGCCGGGCCTTGTCCGGCGACAGCATGTCCGTTCGCCACTCCCGAAAGCAACAGCAGGCATAAGTCATGGATATCGTCAGACTCGCAATCAACAATGCCCGCCTGACCATCTCGGTCCTGGTCTTCCTGCTGATTGCAGGCTGGGTCGCCTATCAATCGACACCGAAGGAAGCGGAACCCGACGTTCCGATTCCGATGATGTATGTCAGCCTGATCTATCAAGGCATTTCGCCGGAGGATTCCGAGCGTCTTCTGCTGCGGCCGATGGAAAGCAAGTTGAAAAGCCTGAAGGGCCTCAAGGAGATGCGCTCGGCCGCCTTCCAGGGCGGCGGCTACGTTCTGGTCGAGTTCCAGCCGCAGACGAACCTGGCGACGGCACTGCAGGACACCCGCTCCAAGGTGCAGGACGGCAAGGCCGACCTGCCGCAGGCGGCCGAGGAGCCTGTCGTCACCGAGGTCAACATTTCCGAATTTCCGGTGCTCGTCGTCACGCTGTCCGGCGAATTGCCCGAACGCGTGCTGGCGGCCGCGGCGCGCGAACTGCGTGATCGTATCGAGGAAGTGCCCGGCGTGCTCGAAGGCTCGTTGCAGGGCTCGCGCGACGATCTGGTCGAGGTCGTCATCGATCCGATGAAGCTGTCGTCCTATGGCCTGCAGCTCGACCAGCTGATCGGCGCTGTCGGTGCTTCCAACAGCCTGGTCGCCGCCGGCAATATCGAGGGCTCGGAAGGCAAATATGCCGTCAAGGTGCCGTCGCTGATCGAGACACCCGAGGATGTGGCGGCACTTCCCGTGGTCGCCGGGCCCAATGCCGTGGTGCAGGCTAAGGACATCGCGACGATACGCTCGACCTTCGCCGACGCGACGACGATCACACGCCTCAACGGCAAGCCGGCCATCGCCATCGAAGTCAAGAAGCGCATCGGCGCCAATCTGATCGATACGCTGACCAAGGTCAGGGAGGTGTCCGATACCTTCGTCAAGACGATGCCCGAGGGCATGCACGTCACCTACACGCAGGACAAGTCAGTCTTCGTCAACCAGCTGCTGGGTGACCTACAGAACCACGTGATGATCGCCGTCATCCTGGTGTTCATCGTCATCCTCTACGCGCTGTCCGGCCGTGCCTCGCTGCTCATCGGCCTGGCCATCCCCTCGTCGTTCCTGATCGGCATCCTGCTGCTTGCCATGATGGGCTACACGATCAACATGATCGTGCTGTTCAGCCTCATCCTGGCGGTCGGTATGCTGGTCGACGACGCCATCATCGTCACCGAGTTCGCCGAACGACGGATGAGCGAAGGCATGCCGAAGCAGGAAGCCTTCGCGCTTGCCGCCAAGCGCATGGCCGGCCCGGTCATCGCCGCGACGATGACGCGTATCGCCGCCTTCTCGCCGCTGTTGTTCTGGCCCGGCATCATCGGCGATTTCATGAAGTACATGCCGATCACGCTGATCGTCACGCTGTCGGCCTCGATGCTCTATGCGCTGGTCTTCGCGCCGACGCTGGGCGCTATATTCGCCAAGGCGCCGCAGCATCACGAGGATGGCAATCGCGACGGCTGGTACATGGCTGTCGTCAAGCAGGCGGTGCGCTTTCCCATCACCGTGATGGTGCTCACCGTCGTCTTGCTGACCGGTATTTTCGTTGGCTATTCAAAGTACGGTGCCGGCGTCGAGTTTTTCCCGAGCGTCGAACCTGACTACGGCCTGCTTTACGTGCATGCCCGCGGCAACCTTTCGCTGGCCGAAATGGATACGGCGACCAAGATCGCCGAGAGCCGGTTGCTCGGGTGGCCTGGCGTGAAGTCGGTCTACACCCGCGTCGGCAAGACGCAGGGCGGCGGCCAGGACGTGCCCGAGGACGTCGTCGGCGTCATCCAGTACGAATTCATCGACTGGCGCGAACGCAAGTCCGCCAACCAGATCCTAAGCGATCTGCGCGGCGTGATGGCCGGCATTCCCGGGGTCGACGTGGAGGTGCGCGTGCCGGAAGCCGGTCCGCCGACCGGCAAACCGATCCAGATCAGGCTATCGGCCGTCGATCCAGCCGGCCTCGACGACAAGGCGCGCGCCGTCGCGGCGCGTATCGCCAAGGTGCCGGGCGTCATCGATATTTCCGATGGCCTGCCGCCGCCCGGTGTCGACTGGGCTCTCGAGGTCGACCGCGCCAAGGCCGCGCAATACGGCATCAGCCCGACTTCGGTCGGCACCGTGGTGCAGCTGGTGACGAACGGACTGAAGCTCTCCGAATACCGGCCTGCTGGTGCCGATGACGCCGTCGACATCCGCCTGCGTCTTCCGGAAGACCGGCGCACGCTGTCGACGCTGGACGAGCTCAGGGTGCAGACCTCGCAAGGGTCGGTGCCGATCTCAAACTTCGTCGTGCGCAAACCCGAGCCGACGGTCGGCATCCTCAACCGCATCGACGGTGCCCGAACCGTGGTGGTGCAGGCCAATGTTGCCGCCGGCCAACAGGTCGCGGCAGTCCAGCAGCAGGTCACTCAGGCCGTCACCGATATGAATCTGGGCAGCGGAATACGCTGGAAGCTCGCCGGATCGAACGAGGACAGCGCGGAAGCCAGCGCCTTCCTCAGCAAGGCCTTCGGCGCGGCGATCTTCCTGATCTTCTTGGTGCTGCTGGCGCAGTTCAACAAGTTCACCAGCGTATGGTTGGTGCTGTCCTGCGTGGTCATGGCGACAATCGGCGTGTTCCTTGGACTGCTGATCACGGGCGAGACGTTCGGCATCGTCATGTCGGGCATTGGCGTCATCGCGCTGGCCGGCGTGGTGGTGAACAACAACATCGTGTTGATCGACACCTACGACCGGTTGCGTGAGGAGGGCTGGGACAAGATGGACGCGGTGCTGCAGACCTGCCGCGAGCGTGCGCGACCGGTTGTGCTGACGGCGGTGTCGGCGATTCTCGGCGTGCTGCCGATCGCCTTCGGCCTTGGGCTCGAAATCTTCCATCACGAGACGACGATCAATGCGCCGTCGACGCAATGGTGGATTTCGCTGTCCTCCGCGATCGTCTTCGGCCTGTCCTTCGCCACCATTCTCACGCTGGTTGTGACGCCGTCGATGCTGATGGTGTTCACCCGCGCCAAGGTCAAGCCCGGCGCGCGACGCGGCTTAATCAGCCGTCTCTTCCGGCGCGGCCAGGGCGAGATATCGTCCCAAGGGCCTCTGGCAGATGTCGGCGCCGAGCCGGCAGTCAGCTTCCCGAAGGCGGCGGAATAGAGCGTTTCGCAGGCCAAGCAACAAAGGCCGTCCGGGAACAACCGGGCGGCCTTTTGCATTGTTCCCTCGAATGCAACCAGACGGCGAGGGCTCAAAATGACGATCAGCACACTTCTCGTTATCATCCTGATCCTGATCCTGATCGGCGCTGTGCCGGCATGGCCGCATTCGCGCTCTTGGGGCTACGGACCATCGGGCATTGTCGGCGTCATCCTGGTCGTGGTGCTGATCCTGCTTGTGCTGGGCAGGATCTGACCGGCAACGATTTCGCCGCCGGACCTTACCGAGCGCAGCCGTTCTCACCTGCCAGCAAGCTCGATCAGGCGGCCTGGCGACGGGTGGGCGACGGCGATGCCGATATCCTGCAAGGCTTTGTTCACCGCCTGATCGAGCGGCGTATGCGGGATTTCGCCGATGATGCCTGCCAGCCGCGTCGAGGCCAGCCGGTGCGGCTCGAAGCGCAGGTATGACATCGAGACGATCTCTCGCCACATCGCCACGAACGGGCTGCCGGCGCGCAGCACCCACCAAGGCATGGAAGTCATCTTGAGTTGATGGCCGATGGCGTTCTCGGCGGCCACCTTGATCTCGAGATCGGTGACGGCATGGCCTGGAAAGTTCAGCGCCTCATAGAAGCCGAGCTTGTCGAGATTGCGGGCCAGCGCGACGAAACCGACGGCGAAATCCGGCAAATAGGCCCATTCATGCACGAGGTCGGCCGGACCGGGCGCGGTGTAGATGCCCTTGTTGATCTTGGCGGCGACGATCAGGTCAAACCAGGAGCCGCTGCCGGTGCCGCCGAAGAAATCGCCGGCCCGCAGAACAATGGTGCGCACCCGTCTGGCCTCGGCCTCACGGCGGAACAGATCCTCCATGGCACAGCGGATGCGGCCCTTCTCGGTCGTCGGATGGAACGGCGTGTCTTCCGATATCACCGCCGGCATAGGCGAGCCGTAATTGTAGACGGTGCCGGGGAAGAGATGCTGCGCACCGTTGGCATGGCAGGCGGCCATGACATTTTCGGCCATTGGCAGGCATTTGCCCCAGTCTGTGTAGATCGGGTTGAGGCCGTTGAAGATGATGTCGACGCCCTCGGTGGCCTGGATCAGCGATTGACGGTCCAGCGCATCGCCGGCAACCGCCGTGGCGCCCTCAAGCTCGGCCGGCACCATGCCGGTACGGGTGACGGCGCGGACGTCGAAGCCGGCGTCGATGAAGGCCTTGGCAACCACGCGACCGAGCCGGCCATTGGCGCCGAGAATTGCGATCTTGGTCATTCTTCGTCTCCTTATTTGTTTTCAAGTGCGGGGTTTGCCTAGAAGCGACGGGACGAGCCCGCCGCTTCTGGATTTTCGAGGGCCGCCGTTCACCGGCTGCCGAAGAGGTCGCGGTTGCTGCCCTGGACGGCTGGCTTCTGATTGGTCGCCTCGGATTTGCTGATCGACGTGGTGGTCACATTGTCGGTGGTGACGACGGTTGGCTGGCTGGCATTGTCCGAGCCGAACTTGTCGCTGCCGGCGAAAGCCGTGTTGGCGGCGATGAAGAGGGCGGCGGTTGCGATTGCGATCTTGGTCATTGTATTACTCCTGATTGGTTGTTGCAGTCGGTATCGGTGTTTGCAGGGTGAATATGATCGCTTCATCGATGAATTAAAATTGACTACGAATGCAGTTTTGATATTCATTATTGAATGGAAGACGTTGACTGGAACCTGATCAAGAGCTTTGTCACCGTGGCGGAAACCGGCAGCCTGTCGGCCGCGGCGCGAAAGCTGTCGGCAAGCCAGCCGACGCTTGGCCGTCACATCGGCGAGTTGGAACAGGCGCTCGGCGTCACGCTTTTCCGGCGCGGCCGAAGCGGCTATGCGCTGACCGAAGCGGGAGCCACGCTGTTCGAGCGCGGCAAGACGGTGAGCGAGCAGGCAAGCGCCTTTTCACGGCTCGCTCTGGGTTCGGTCGAGGCGATCGAAGGCACAGTGCGCATCGCGGCCAGTGAGGTGGTAGCGGCCTATGTGCTGCCCGACATGATGGCGCGGCTCGGCGTCGACGAGCCCGGCATCGAGGTCGAGATCGTTGCCTCGAACCAGGTCGAGAACCTGCTGCGCAGGGATGCCGACATTGCCATCCGCATGGTCAAGCCGGCGCAGAACGAACTGGTGGCGCGCAAGGTCTGCGATATCGCACTCTGCGCCTGCGCGGCCATATCCTATCTCGACAGGTGCGGGCGCCCGGTGGGGCCGGCCGACCTCGTCAATCACGCCCTGATCGGCTTCGATCGCAGCGACGAGATGATCCGGGCCTTTTCCCAGTATGGCATCCCGGTCACCCGAAACAGCTTTCGTTTCAGGGCCGACAATCAGATCGTGCTTTGGGAAGCCGTGCGGGCGGGAAACGGCGTTGGTCTTGGCCAGGAGCCGCTGGCAGACCGCGATCCGCTGGTCGAAAAAGTGTTGCCCGGCCTGCCCTTGCCTGCCCTGCCGGTATGGCTGGCCATGCATCGCGACGTGCGCACCAGCGTGCGCGTCCGCCGCGTGGCTGATTTTCTCCACGAGGAATTGAAGCACTATTCGGCAGGGGCGGCATCCGGAGCGAATTCGGCGCGGTGAGCCAAACCGGCCATCAGCAAGACGACGATCAGCAGAGCCGACATGGCGATGAAGATCGGGCCGAAGCTGGAATGCTCGGCGACGAAGCCGATCGCCGACGGCGCCACCAGAATACCGGAATAGCCCATGGTGGTGACGACGCTCATGCCGGTGCCCGACGACATGCCCTCCTGGTTGCCGCCGGCGGAAAAGATGATCGGCACCATGTTGGCGATGCCGAAGCCGCAAAGCGCAAAGGCTGATATGGCGAGCCAAGGCGAAGGTGACAGGCCGGCGATCAGCATGCCGGCGGCCGCGACGATGGCCGAGCCGCGCAGTGTCATCACCGCGCCGAAGCGGTTGCGGACGCCATCGCCGAAAAAGCGCATGATCGCCATGACGCCGGAGAAGGCGGCATAGGCAAGACCGGCGACGGCGAGGTCGGCGCCGAGTTCCTGCCGCAGATACAGCGCCGCCCAATCGAGCACCGCGCCCTCTGAAATCATCGTCAACAGGGCCATCAGGCCGATGAGGTAGACCAATGGGTTTGCCGGCAGAGCGAATTTATGATGCTCGACCGCCTGCGGTTTGTTTTCGGCCACGATGTGGGGCACCGCCGCCGCGATTGCCGCGAAGGCAAGCACGGTCACCACCGCGGCATGGGCGAGGTGGCCATAGGTCTGGATGGCGAAGCCGCCGAGGGCGCCGCCGGCGAAACCGCCGAGGCTCCAGAAGCCGTGCGACGAGGACATGATGGCGCGCCCCAGCCGCCGTTCCACCACCACCGCATTCGCATTCATGGCGACATCCATGCCGCCGATGGAGCCGCCGAATATGAACATGGCGATGGCCGCCAGCGGCACGTCGGGTGCCAGCGCCACGACCAGCAGGCCGAGGCTGCCGCACAGGCCGAACCAGCGCAGCACGGTGCGCGAGCCGTGTTTGGAGATCAGGTGGCCGCACCATGTCATGGCGGTGACCGCGCCGGCGCCGAACAAAAGGATCAGCAGGCCGAGCGTGAATTTCGAGATGTCCAGCCGGGTCAGGAAGACAGGAATCTGCGGCGCCCAGCTGCCGGTCAGGAAACCATTGGCGAGGAAAATGGCCGCCACGGCCCATCGCCCGCGAATGGCAGTCTGCATGGCGTTCGAAGCGTTCATGGCACGAATCCGGTCAGAAAATGGCTTTGCGCGGCAAATTAGATCGATTCAATTTTCAGTCAAGCGCTGTTGTGGGAAAGCATTTGGGCTAAACGGGCTCAGTGATCCTTGGGGCGCCGTGCTTCGAATTCCGCCTTCTTGGCGTCCGAAGCCTCTATCTGGTTGAGCGCCTGCCATTGCGCATAGGGCATGCCGTAGACGATCTCGCGCGATTGCTCTTTGCCGAGCTCGACGCCTTCGGCATTGGCTGCTTCGCGGTACCAGTTCGACAGGCAGTTGCGGCAGAAGCCGGCGAGGTTCATCAGATCGATGTTCTGCACGTCGCCCCGTTCACGCAAATGCTCGACCAGTCGCCGAAAGGCGGCGGCCTCGAAGTCGCGCTTCTGTTCGTTGCTGAGTTCGGTCATCGAAACCTCCGTCATAGCGGCCCGGTCCGCGAGCCGAACATCTTTACCGCATGTATATCGGGACGGCGGTCGATCGCGTCAACGATCGGTGCGAGCCGCCCGGCCCAGGCGACAATGCCCTTCTGGTCCGCTATCAGATCCTGGCGGATTTCGATCAGCGCGTGGGCATAGCCATTGACGATGGCGTGCCTGAACATGGTGTCGCCGCGCAACGCGCCATCATACGGTTCGTTGTCGCCAACCACGAGTTGTTTGTCCTCGGCCAGCATATCGATCAGCGGTCGCGCCACCCGGTCGTCCTTGTCCCACAGGATACCGACATGCCACGGACGTTGCTTGCCCTGCATGGCAGGGGTGAAGGAATGCACCGAGAAGATGAAAGGCGCTTGCCCTGAAGCCTGCGCGACTGACGCAATCATGGCGCCGACCGCGTCGTGATAAGGGCGGTAGAAGCGATCGAGCCGCCTTTCGCGTTCCTCCTGCGCCAGGGGATAATTTCCGGGAATGATGGTGCCGTCGTAAAGCTGGCGAATGAGTGTTGGATCGTCCTCGCCTCGGTTGGGGTCGATCAGCAGCCGCGAGAAATTGGCGAGCACCGCCGGCGCATCGAGCAGGGCCGCCAGTTCGCGCGTCACAGCTTCGGCGCCAATGTCATAGGCGATATGGCGGTCGAATTCGGCCGCCGGCAGCCCCAGGCTGCCATATTCTTCCGGCAGGTCGCGGCGGGCGTGATCCGCCAGAAGCACGATGCCTCGCTTGCGGTCGCCCTCGACGATGTCGAAGGGCGCGAAAACTGTGGATCGGGTCATTGGCGGAAAATGGTCGTTCGCTGGCCTTCGGGGAGGATGCTATCGTCATTCCACGAAGACGACGTGTACGCAATGCCGTTGTTTAGCCAAGGTTTCCCGGGAAATCTGGCACGGGGCGACGGTCGTGCGCCGGGAGCCTTCCTAAATCGATTGGAATTGGTCAAAACGGCGCGTTGACATGCGCCCGGACTTTTCCGAAAAGGGGCGCAGAGAGATGCTGATGTGGTTCTTGAGGGGTTTTAGGATGGGTTCCGACGGCGGGCAGCGCGCGCGCTTTGCCTTAGCCATGCCGCTCCTGACGCTCGCCGTGGGACTGTCAGCGATGGTCACAGCTTCACCGGCGCGCGCCGACTTTCGCGTCTGCAACGCCACGCAGAACCTGGTCGGCGTCGGTATCGGCTATCGGGCCAAGGCCGGCTGGATCACCGAGGGCTGGTGGCACATCGAGGGATCGAGTTGCAAGACGTTGATCGAAGGACCGCTGTCATCAAGGTTTTACTATCTTTATGCAGAAGACGCCGAGCGCGGTGGACGCTGGGACGGCCCGATCAACATGTGCGTGGCTGAAAAAGAGTTCAAGATTGCCGGCGTAAGCGACTGCGTCGCCAGGGGCTTCCAGCGCGCCGGATTCCAGGAATATGACACGGGCGAGCAGGCAAGCTGGATGGTCCAGCTCACCGACGAGCCCGCAACGGGAGGCGCTCCAGCCGCCCCGGGAACGAATAGTCAATGAGACGTAGCCGCAAGGTCAAGATCCTAGCCACAATCGGTCCGGCATCTTCCTCCGAGGAGATGCTGAAAAAGCTGTTCGAAGCCGGCGCCGATGTGTTCCGCATCAATATGAGCCATACCGATCATGAGCTGATGCGCACGCTGGTCGCCCGCATCCGCGCGGTCGAGGAAAAAGTTGGCAGGCCGATCGGCATCCTGGCCGACCTGCAGGGCCCGAAGCTGCGCGTCGGCAAGTTCGCCAATGGCAAGGAAGTCTTGACGCTGGGCCAGACCTTCACGCTCGACGACAATCCCGAGCCCGGCACCTCGACAAGGGTCTACCTGCCGCATCCTGAAATCCTGAGCTCGGTCGAGGCTGGCCATCGCCTCCTGATCGACGACGGCAAGCTCGAACTGAAGGCGGTAAAGAGCGACGGCAAGTCGATCGTCTGCACCGTTATTGCCGGCACCACCATTTCCGACAAGAAGGGCGTCAGCCTGCCAGATACCGACCTGCCGGTCGGCGCGCTGACCGAGAAGGACCGCAAGGACCTCGACGCGGTGCTCGCCACGGGCGTCGACTGGGTCGCGCTGTCCTTCGTGCAGCGGCCGGAAGATCTGGCCGAGGCGCGCAAGATCGCCCGTGGCCGGGCGCTGATCATGGCCAAGATGGAAAAACCGCAGGCCGTGGCCCGGCTGGCCGAGATCATCGAACTGTCCGACGCGCTGATGGTCGCCCGCGGCGATCTCGGCGTCGAAATGCCGTTGGAGGCGGTGCCCGGCATCCAGAAGCAGATCACGCGCGCCGCGCGCCGTGCCGGCAAGCCGGTGGTGGTCGCCACGCAGATGCTGGAATCGATGATCACCGCCCCTGTGCCGACCCGCGCCGAAGTGTCCGACGTTTCGATCGCCGTCTTCGAAGGCGCCGACGCGATCATGCTGTCGGCGGAATCGGCGGCGGGCGCCTATCCGGTCGAAGCGGTGGCGATGATGAACCGCATCGCCGCCAAGGTCGAAACCGATCCGACGTATGCCGGCATCATCAACGCACAGCGTTCGGAGCCGGAAGCGACCGGCGCCGATGCCATTTCGCTGGCCGCCCGCGAGATCGCCGAGACGCTGAAACTGTCGGCGATCATCACCTACACGGCATCGGGCACCACCGGCCTGCGCGCCGCGCGCGAGCGTCCGCAGGTGCCGATCATCGCGCTGTCGCCGATCCTCAACACGGCGCGACGGTTGTCGCTTTTATGGGGCACGCATTGCGTCGTCTCGCCCGATGCCACCGATCTCGACGATATGGTCAACCGCGCCTGCCGCATCGCGCTGGAAGAAGACTTCGGCAAGCCGGGCGACCGGGTCATCATCACCGCAGGCGTGCCGCTACGGACTCCGGGATCGACCAACATGCTGCGCATCGCCTATGTCGGATCGGAAACAGCCGGCCGGTAGTCGGCCCCCAGCGTCGTTGCAGTCCTGAGCGCTCTTACCGCGGCTTCCGCGTGGTTTTTTCGCTGGAGGAACCGTCGCGCGCGAGGAATGGGGTCATGCAGATACTGATCCGGGCCGAGCATCTTTCGCCGGTTGAGTTCGGTCTTATCGAGCAGATCGAAATCCACTTTCGCAATCGTGCAACGCCATCCGGCGTTGCGCGAAGCCCAGCTTCTTTCATGGTGTTCGAGCAACCGCTCTCGGGCGCAATAGCCATGATAGTCGAAAGCGATCAGGCCGTTCGTCACATAGATATGGTTTCCTGAAAAGCCTTCGTCAGGAATGATCCGTTCGCCGTAAAATCCCTCCAAAGGCGGATGCTTGAGGAAGGTGCCGGCGAGAATGGCGCATGCCCCGTGACCGAAGAAGATGCGATCCGGCAGCGCCCATCGCTTTTCCGGATTTCTCTTTATGCCGTGTTTCAGGACGTACATGCCGCTCTGATCCCAATGGCGGGCTGCGGTGGCCGTTTTCGGATGGCACGCATCAGGTCGGCGCGAGCTCCGCTTCAGGTTCTTTGATGTCGGCGCATTTGCCCGTGCCATACGTGTCGCCGGCAATCCGTGCCTCCACCGTCCTGGCGATTGCTTCCAGATCGATATCCTTGCCGCCGACTTTCTCGATGGCGCCGACGACGAGGTCGGAAGCGATCCAGTCCGGCTTATGACCGAGATTATGCACCCAGACGAGCTCGGCACCCGGGATGTCGCGCACCAGGCCGACGGAGTGGATCCGGGCATAGACGACCTTGTCGCGGTCGCCGGAGATGACCACGGTCGGGGCCGTGATCTCTTTGTAGTGCGGTGCGGCGGCGAGCGCATAGCGATAGAGGCCGGCAACGTCGGTGGCGTTGGCGCGAAAGGCCGACGGCCTCAGCACCAGCGGGATCGAGGTTGCGGCGAGATAATTGTCGGGCACCTTGTTGGGTGAGAAGACGCAGGTCGTGGCGTCCGCCATCCACAGCGTCCCGGCAGGATAGGTCAGCGTCTCGGAAAACAGCCGGCCGACCACCGGAATGGTGGTCAGGTCGTAGTACCAGGACGTCGCGCCGCCCGGCCAGGGATGGGTCGCCGGCGCCAGGAAGACCAGCCCGAGCGTCTTGTCCGCATGCTCGCGGCCGAAAGCCGCCGTCACCACGCCGCCGAAGGAATGGCCGACGATAATTGCCTTCTTGATGCCGAGACGGTCCATCAGGGCGGCGATGGTTGCGGCTTGCGCCGATGGGTCCTCATTGTTGCCTGGACCGCGGCCGGACCAGCCAAAACCAGGCCGGTCGAAGAACAGCATTTCGGCGCGGCCTTCAAGCAGCGGCCTGAGTGGCAGCATCTGGTCTTTCAAATTGGCGCTGGCGCCATGGATGAAGACGATCGGCGGCAGATCCGCACTGGCTGGGGCGGGGAGGTGGACGTAGTGGATGCGGGCACCGTCGATGTCGGCGAACGCCCCGACCGAAGGACCGCGGCGCTCGATCAGCCACGAGCCGGCGCGGGTGACGCCGACCAGGGCAAGGACAAGCGCCATCAGGAAGGCGAGCGCGGCATAGATCAGGTTCATGCAGGGATATACGGGGATGGAGGGGGATAAGTTGTGGGGTAGGGCAGTAGGGCTGGCTCCAGCGCCAGCGCCTAATGGCTATTTCCTGATCTATCAAATGCCTTCGCCGGCAAGCTCTTCCGACAGGGTCGCGACCTGGTTCTGGGCGCTGCGCATCATCGGGTAGATGGCCAGCACCTTCTGCCAGGCCTCGAGCGCCGATTGCTTGTGGCCGGTCTCGGCCATGATCTGGGCCAGGCCCGACAGCGCGCCAAAATGGCGTGGCTCGAGCTGCAGCGTGCGGTCGATGTCGGCCATGGACTTGCCGTAGTTCTTCATCATGAAATGCACGGTGGCGCGACGGTTCCAGCCTTCGGCGTAGCTAGGCTGCAAGGTCACCACCTGGTCCAGGAAATCGAGCGCGACGTCGAATTTCTGATCATTCATCGCTTTTTGCGACCACTGCATCATCAGGTCGATCGAGGCGCTGCCGGACTGGAACCATTCGTTCCAGATGCTGCCGGCAATGCGCTCGGCGGCCTTTTCGTTGCGCTCGCGCTTCAGGTCGGAGAACAACTTGTCGAGCCGGGCCTGTTTCGTCATCGGCGTGGCCGGAGTGTCCGGAGCCGCTGGCTGGGCATCGGCGGGCGCCGGCTGACCATCCGCGGCCGCCACCGCGATCGGCCGATCACCGGCTTGGGCCGGCAGGGGGATGACGCCGGAAACCAGCAAAGTCGTCAAGAATACAAAAACAATCCGCATCGCCCGAGTTTAATCCCGGGCGGCGGAACATCAAAGTGATTTTAGCGTGGGAAGGTCGGCTGGCCGACAAGCATCAATGGGCGGAGACGAGAAGCCTCCGGCCGAAAACTCAACCCTGGCGCGCCTTGTAGCGCGGGGCGGTCTTGTTGATGATGTAAACGCGGCCCTTGCGGCGAACCAGCTGGTTGTCGCGGTGACGCGCCTTCAACGCCTTGAGCGAATTCTTGATCTTCATGGTCTTGCCTGTCGGTCTGGACCCGGTTCGGGGTCGAATTTTTAAGGCGCGCCAGAAGACGCGCCTTTTGAACGGTGGGTGGCTCATAAACGAGGAGACTTGCCCATGTCAACCGTAAGTCAACCGCAAGCGCGCTCCGCGTCCCGATATCATCAAATATCCGCCATGTCGGCCCCGTGGCATTGCGCGGCCATGAGCCGGCTGGGATGATGTCGTCCATCGCAAGCGATTTGGGAACGACCATGCGCCGAATATTCCTCTCCTCCTGCCTCGTCATCCTGGCGGCGAGCTCGGCTGCCCGAGGGCAAGAATGCGACCGCTCCGACGACAGCCAGCAGATGATGAATATCTGTGCCGGCGAGGACTATCAGGCGGCCGACGCCAGGCTCAATGCGGCCTATCAGGCGCTGATCGGCTCCGATGATGCCGATGGCAAGAGATTGCTTCAGGTGGCACAACGCGCCTGGATCAGCTTCCGGGATGCCGAATGCGCGCATAACACCGCCGCCAGCCAAGGCGGGTCCATCCATGCGATGGAGGTCTCGCAATGCCTGACCAGGCTGACCAATGATCGCATCAAGCAGCTCGCCGCCTCCGCCAATTGCGAGGAAGGCGATGCAAGTTGCGCCAGCCCCGACGCGGACAGCGACGAGGTGCAATAGGCGTGTCTGGTATCAGCCGCGGCGGCTGATGCGGGTGAAATGACCCATCTTGCGACCGGGCCGGGCCTCGGCCTTGCCGTAGAGGTGCAGCATCAGGTCGGGCTCGGCGAGCAAGGCGGGAACGCGCAGCACGTCGTCGCCGATCAGGTTCTCCATGACGCAATCGGAATGACGGTTCGAGCTTCCCAATGGCAGGCCGGCAATGGCGCGGATATGCTGCTCGAACTGCGAAACGATGCAGGCGGCTTCGGTCCAATGTCCGGAATTGTGGACGCGGGGCGCGATCTCGTTGGCCAGCAGGGAGCCGTCGGCCAGTACGAAGAACTCGACACCGATGACGCCGACATAGTCGAGCGCCGACAGGATTTTCGTCGCCGCGTCTTTCGCGTCCCGCGCGGTCGCCTGCGCAACGCCGGCCGGCAAGGTCGATGTGTGCAGAATACCGTCGCGGTGCACATTCCAGGCTGGATCGTAGGCGGCGACAGTGCCGTCCAGCCCTCGCGCGGCGATGACGGAAATCTCGCGCTCGAACTGCACGAAGCTTTCCAGGATCAGCGGCACATTGCCCATCGCCTCGCAGGTGCCGGCGAAACCGCCGGCTTCCATGTTGCGGAAGACGCGCTGGCCCTTGCCGTCGTAACCCATTCGCCGCGTCTTGAGGATGCCGCTGCCGCCGAAGGCCTTCAGCGCCGCCGCCAGCTCGTCGTCGGTGTCGACTTGATGGAACGCGGCGGTGGCGATGCCGATGCCGTTGAGGAATGTCTTTTCGCTCACCCGGTCCTGCGCCACGTCAAGCGCGCGCGGCGGCGGATAGACCGGCACTTTGGCGGCAAGCGCGGTTGCGGCGGCGACCGGCACGTTCTCGAACTCATAGGTGACGACGGCGCTTGCAGCCGCCAGTTCGGCAAGTGCTGCCGGATCGTCATAGGCGGCCGTAATCTGCCGGTTGGCGACCTGGGCCGCCGGGCAATCCGGTTGAGGCTCCAGCACGATGGTGCGGTAGCCGAGCCGGGCGGCGGCCATTGCCAGCATGCGGCCAAGCTGGCCGCCGCCAATGATGCCGATGGTCGATCCGGCGGGCAGGCTCACGGCGTATCCGTCGGTTCGGCCGCGACCTTGGCGGTCTGCGAGGCGCGCCAGGCATCGAGGCGCTGAGCAAGCTTGTCGTCGTTGAGCGCCAGCACGGCGGCGGCCAGCAGGGCGGCGTTGGCCGCACCAGCCTTGCCGATGGCCAGCGTTCCTACAGGAATGCCGGCCGGCATCTGGACTATGGAAAGCAGCGAATCCTGGCCCGACAGCGCCTTCGACTCCACCGGCACGCCGAACACCGGCAGTGGCGTCATCGCCGCCGTCATGCCGGGCAGATGCGCGGCACCGCCGGCTCCGGCGATGATGACCTTGTAGCCGGCGGCCTTGGCGCCCTTGGCGAACTCATAGAGCCGGTCGGGCGTGCGGTGCGCCGAAATGATCAGCCGTTTGTGGGGCACACCAAGCGCCTCCAGCGTCTCCGCTGCCTGACGCATCGTCGCCCAGTCGGATTGGCTGCCCATGATGATGGCGACGTCGGCGCGTTGATCGTCCAAGCTTCTGCTCCCCGGCGACAAAGGCGCGCCTTAGCGGAATTCGTGCGGGGCCGCAAGGATTTCAGGCCATCGGAGAGATGCCGACGGCCACATTCCGGCTCATACCGCCGCCTTGCGGAAGCGAGCAACGAAGTCGTCGAGCTCGGGGCGCTCCATGTCGGAGATCGCCCAATAGGAGAAGGCGCCGTCGCTCCAGTGCACCATCGAAAAGCCGCCGGAGGAAAGATCCTCCGGCTGGGTGGTCTTGCCGCCCTGCTGCGGTTCGGCGACCAGCGTGATCAGGTGCTCGCGGTGGCGGTAGACCAGTGCCGGTACCGGCCGGCCTGATATCACCTCGACCCGGCCGCCGATAAGAGCGAAACCCTCCTGGGCAAGATCCGGCGCCGGCGGCGAGACGCCGATGCGGGCGTCCAGCCACGGTTTGACCGTATGGCGGTCGGAGGAGACGATGTCGATCGGGCTCGCGGCGAGCAGGCTGCGGCGATGGCCGCTGGCGACGGCCGCGGCCAAGCCGTCTTCGGCGCCGTTGAACATTACCCATTGCGTTGCGCCGCTGGCCAGCACCGCGCTGATCATGATCGATGCCGCCATGGCGCGCCAGTCGAACGAGCCGAAGCGGCTTGCCCTCGGCGATCTCCGCGCCAGCGAAGGACGCGTCCCGGCTTCACGCCGCTGGCCGACGCCAGCGCCGGCAATCAAGCCCGGCAGCGCCGACGGCGTGCCGCGCTGCGGCTCTGCTGCCTCGGCTGTCGCCGGCTGCTCGGTGCTGGCCATGCCGATCGCCGCGATGCGGGCCCGAAAGGCGTCGCTCACGTCGGGGCGCGGCAAGCGGCTGACCGCGCCTCGCAAGGCAAGGATGCGGGCATGTTCGGCGGCAAGCCGGGGATCGGCGGCGATGCGACGCTCCACCGCAAGGGCCGCCGCCGCATCAAGCTCGCCATCAACAAGGGCGTGGATCATCAGTCTGACACCTTCGGGATCATTGGGCAGTCCATCGTCATGGCCGGTCATGGCGCTCTCCCCAGTTCGGACGCCAGCAGGCCGCGGGCGCGGGCCAGCCTGGACATCACCGTACCCATCGGCACGTCGAGCATGGCCGCTATCTCGCGATAGCTGAGGCCGTTGATGTCGCGCAGCACCAGCGTTTCGCGAAACGGCTGCGGCAGGGCAGCGATCGCAGCCTCCAGTGCCGCCGTGTCGGCCCTGGCGATCAGGCTCGCTTCCGGACCATCCTCGTCCGGCAGGCTGGTGCCATGGGCGGCCGCCATGTCGTCGAGATCGCCGAGGTCGCCGACGGCCATCATGCCGCGCGGCCGGTTGCGCGCCATCCAGGTGTAGGAGGTGTTGCGCACGATGGTGAGCAGCCAGGCACGCGCATTGCCGCCGGCGTAGCCTGATATGCCGGCATGCGCCTTGATGCAGGCGTCCTGAACGACATCCTCGGCGTCGGCGGCATTGCCGGTCAGCCAGCGGGCAAGCGCCAGCGCGTCGCCAAGATGCGGCAGCACTACGTCGTTGAAACGCTCTGCCAGGGCCCTGTCGCTCAAAGCAGCACCATGATCCTCTCCGGAGCGGACAGGCCGTGCCGCCTCAAGATGCGACAGCGATTTTGCCTGGCTTGCAGGAGCAAAGCCCCCGGAAACGGGCAAAGTCGTCTGCCTTGCTGAAAGTGAATTCATCTGCGTCACCAGTGTCAAGCGCTATGAAAGGAGGGGCGCTATGAAAAGGAGGGGCGCCATGGAGAAGGGACTGATGACGATCATGCTCGGCAGCGCATGACGGCGGCTGACGCCGCAGCCGTGTTCGCTGTGCTCGCGATGATGGGGCATGCCAGTCTCCTCAACGCCAGCCGTGGCGTATGTCGAGGAGACTTGTTGAAGAGACGATTTATTCCCGCGTGGGCAAATCCGGCTGTTCACAGTCGCGTGATCAGCCGATGCCGTCGGCATGCTCGGTTAGCGATCAATCCGGCCAGCGCAAGACGCCTGACGAATCCTTGCGGGCGACCTTCATCGCGTCGGCCGGGCGCTCCTTCGCCGTCAGCACGGCGCGCAGACGTTCGGCGACGATCTCCGCCTCGCCGGGGTGAAGGTTGCAGGGGTCGAGGAAAAAATGGCCGCGCTCGACCTCGTGGTTGCGCACGATGATCGGCGGCGAGCCGGCGGCAAGGGCCGAGGCAAGACCGGCGGCGGTGAAGCGGCTCTCTGGGGAGACGAATATCTGCAGCCGGTCGAGTGGATTGGCGGTGGGGTCGGGAATGATGATGGCGACGATGCCGGGCAGTCCCTGCAGCGCGTCCTTCCACAGGTTCAGCGCTGCTTCCTCGCGCCGGCGGATTCCGGCATGGTCGCGCTTCTCCCAGGCTTCGAGCGCCGCCATGGTGCCGGCGATGCTTTCCTTGCCGACCTTCATGGCGCGCGCGACGCCGCGGTTCTGCAGATAGGCGGCCCGCACCAGATCCTTGCGGCCGGTGACGATGCCGCTGGTCGGCCCGCTCAGGAATTTATGGCCGCTGTAGATGACGACATCGGCGCCGCGCGCCAGAAAACCGCGCAGATCATATTCGGACGCGGCGTCGACGATCACCGGCACGCCCTTGGCGTGGCAGATCTCGCAGAATTCCTCCAGCGACAGCATGCCGTATTGCACGGTGTGGTGGGCGACGACGTAGAGACCCGCCGCCGTGCGCTCGTTGATCGCTTCGCGCACATGATAGTCCTGGGTGACGCTGACCGTGCCGGCGGGCACCACCCTGGCGCCGGCGACGCGGACCGACTGGTCGATCGGGGCGCCGTAATTGACGATGTGGCCGAGCTGGATGACGACCTCTGACTTGAGGTCGCCAGTGTCGTCGGGCAGGCGCTCGATGGCGAGCAGGCTGGTTCCGGTCATCGCACCGGCGATCGCCATGGTGATGCCGCTGGCGCAGCAAGCGGTGATGAAGCCGGCCTCGCCGCCGGTGAGGCGTGCGACGACCGTGCTCGCGGCGCGCTGCAGATCGTCCATTTCCACCCATTGCGAGGCCATTTCAGCCATGGCGGAGATCGCTTCCGGGACGATGATCGAGGCGCCGAGCGCGGTCATGGTGCCCGAGACGTTGATGATCGGCCGCAATCCCAGCCGTTCGCGGATGGTGGTGTTGGAGCCGGTGTCGGAAGAGGTTTTCATGTGAGCTAATCCCGTGGGTGGCAGGTCAGGCGGCGATCTCGACGACCGCTTCGATTTCGACGGTGATGTTTCCAGGCAGCGAGCCGACGCCGATCGCCGAGCGGGCATGGCCGCCGATCTTGTCGAAGACGTCGGCGAACAGGTCCGAGCAGCCATTGACCACCTTCGGATGGTCGCTGAAGGTCGGCGTCGCGTTGACGAAGCCGAGCAGCTTGACGACGCGCACGATACGGCCGAGATCGCCGGCGGCTGCATGCATGACGGCAAGCAGATTGAGCCCGGTCAGCCGGGCATGCTGATAGGCCTGCTCGACCGTCACGTCCTCGCCCACCTTGCCGGTGCAGAGCGTGCCGTCGGCGCGCAGGGGCCCTTGGCCGGAGAGGAAGATCAGCCGCCCGCTCTCGGCATGGGTGACGAAGTTGGCGATCGGCGTCGGCGGCTCGGGCAGCGTCAGGCCGAGTTCGGCGAGCCTGATATAAGGCGTCATGGATGAAGGCTCCTTGGGCGGCTTTGGCCGCCTGAGTTTAGAAATGCGAGGCTCGGAAGCGCGCCAGGAAAGTGCGGAGGCGTTCGTTGCTGGTCTCCGCCGCGAGGATATCCTTCGGCGGCCCGACGGCGCTGACGCCGCCATCGGCCATGAAGACGATGCGGCTCGAAGCGTCGCGGGCAAAGGCCATTTCGTGGGTTACCATCAGCATGGTCATGCCATCCTCGGCGAGGCTGCGCACCACGGCCAGCACCTCGCCGACGAGTTCGGGATCGAGCGCGGAGGTGATCTCGTCGAGCAGCAGGATCTTCGGTTCCATGGCCACGGCGCGGGCTATGCCGACGCGCTGCTGCTGGCCGCCGGAGAGTTCGGCCGGCAGGCTGTCGGCCTTGTGGCCAAGGCCGACGCGCCCGAGCCAGTGTTCGGCAATCGATCGCGCCTCGGCTTCGTTCTTTCCCCTCACCTTGGTCAGACCCAGCATGATGTTGCCGGCCGCCGTCAGGTGAGGGAAGAGGTTGAAGCTCTGGAACACCATGCCGGTCTCGGCGCGCATGGCGGCAAGATCGCGTTCGCTACGGCGCTGACGCGTTCCGGCTTCGCGAAAACCGACCTCCTTGCCGTCGATGCGGATCGAGCCGC
Source organism: Mesorhizobium sp. CO1-1-11 (assembly GCF_020164995.1). Classification (NCBI taxonomy): domain Bacteria; kingdom Pseudomonadati; phylum Pseudomonadota; class Alphaproteobacteria; order Hyphomicrobiales; family Phyllobacteriaceae; genus Mesorhizobium; species Mesorhizobium sp. CO1-1-11. The sequence continues at coordinate 60,551 of NZ_JAIUHE010000020.1, read as the reverse complement.
TGTCGTAGCTCTCCAGGAAGTTGACGCAGCGCAGCAGCGTGGTCTTGCCGCTGCCGGAAGGGCCGATGACGGTCACCACTTCGCCGCGCTTCACCTGAAGGCTGACGGAGCGCAACACGTCGACGGCGCCGAAGGCCTTGGAGACATCGCGCACGTCGAGCAGCGCGGGACCGGCGTTTGGGGCTTCGGACATCGTTGCTATTCCCGGATGAAGGAGAAACGCCGCTCGAGCCGCCGGCTGGCGAGCGAGAGTGCGTAGTTGACCGCGAAATAGAGGAGCGCGCCCAGTATATAGAGCGGCATCGCTTCATAGGTGCGGCCGATGACCTGGTTGATAGCCTGCATCAAATCGGTGATGCCGAGCAGCGACACCAGCGCGCTGCCCTTGACCGCGTCGGTGACGCCATTGATCCAGGGCGGCAGGAAGCGCCTGAAGGCCTGCGGAAAGATGACGTAGGTGAGGCGCTGGCGAAAGGTCAGCCCGATCGCCATCGCGGCTTCGGACTGTCCCTTCGGGATCGAGCCGACCGCGCCCCTGAGATACTCGATGACCTGCGCCGTCTTGAACAGGGTGAGCGCGAACACCGCGGCCCAGAACGATGGCAGATGCAGCCCGATTGCAGGCAGGCCGTAGTAGACGAAGAACATCAGCACCAGGATCGGAATGCCGCGAATGGTGTCCGAGAAGATGCGCACCGCCCAGCGCAAAGGGGCGGGACCATAGACCAGGCCGACGCCCAGCAGGACGCCGGCGATGAGCGACAGCACCACGACCAGCAGCGACACCCACAAGGTCACGGCGAAGCCTTCGGCAAGGAAGGGCAGTGCGTAGAGGATCTGGCTCAGCATGTCAGCGCGCCGCCCTGAACCGGCGCTCGACGAGCCGCAGCCCGAAAAGCAGGGCATAGCCGGTTACCAGATACATCGCCGTGGTGACCAGGTAGACCTCGACGATGCGGAAGGTGTTGAAGTTGATCCACTGGGCGCCGAAGGTGAGTTCGGGCACCGAGATGACCGAGGCGATCGAGGTGTCCTTGAACAGCGAGATGAAGGTGTTGGAGAGCGCCGGCAGCGTGATGCGCAGCATTGTAGGCAGGCGCACGTGCAACAGCCTCTGCCACGGGGTCAGGCCGATCGCCTTGCCGGCGTCGAGCTGGCCGCGCGGGACAGCCTCGAGCCCGGAGCGAAACACCTCGACCAGATAGGCGCCGCTATAGACCGACAGGGTCAATACAAACGAGGTTGGTGCGCTGTAGGCCAGGTCGACCACGGTCGGCAGGCCATAGAAAACGAGATAAACCAGCAGGATCAGCGGCACATTGCGGATGAATTCGACATAGGCGGCGATCACCGCCCGCACCACGCGTCCGGCCGAGACATACCAGACCGCGAGCACCAGCCCGATGACGACGCCGATGGCGATCGAGATCACGGCAAGCTCGAGGCTGAGCAGCAGGCCGCCCCAGAGCTTGTCGAAATGCCGCCAGATCAGGTTGAAATTAAGGGCATAGCCCATGCATCCGCCTCGGTGTGAAGGACGTCGGGTCGATTGCGGAAGGGCGACAACGCCCCCCTTCCGCAATCCGGGATCAGATGACCGGGAAGCCTGGGTGACGCGCCGGCGGCTCCTGGCCGAAATAGTCCTTGAAGGCGGCGTCATAGAGCGCCGATTCATGGCCGAACATGGCGATGGTGAAAGTCTGGTTGACGAAGGTCAGCCAGTCCAAATCGCCTTGCCGCAGTGCGGCGCCGTAAAGCATCGAATACCAGCTCTTCCCCGCATCGAAATACTTGTCGGGATTGCGCGAGGCGAGCCAGCGCACGGTGGACAGGTCGACCGCAGCGGCGTCGGCGCGCTTGGACTCCAACGCCTGCAGCACGTTCGCCTGGGTGTCGATCTGCAACACCTGGGCCTGCGGCAGAGCGTAGTGGACGGAACTTTCGGCGTCGACATTCTGCAGGATGGAAATGCGTGTCGCCGAACCACCGGCCAGCAGCTTGTCGAAGGTCTTGTTCTCGGCGGTCGGCAGGGTCAGCAAGGCAACGCCTTCGACATAGTAGGGCCGGGAGAAATTGATCAGTTGCGAGCGCTGCGCCGTCATGGTCATGAACTGAATGGTGATGTCGACCTTGTTGGTGGTCACGTTGGGAATGCGCTGGGCCGGATCCTGCATGACGAACTCGACCTTGGTCGGGTCGTCGAAAAGGCCCTTGGCGAGAATGCGGCCCATGGTGATATCCATGCCGACCAGTTCGCCGGCATCGTTCTCGAAATGCCAGGGCGCGTTGGTGCTGCCGGTCCCGACAATCAGCTTGCCTCTGTCGAGCACGGTGCGCAGCAGGCTGTCGGATGCGGCCTGTGCGGCGGCCTTCTGCGCATCGACGGCTGCCAGCACGCCGGCCGCGGCAAGTCCCGCCATTCCCAATTTCAGAAAATCACGTCTTCCGGATGTGTCGTTCACGGCGACCTCCTTTCGTGTTGTGTTCCCCTATGCACAGCCCATACACGCGGCAGTGATTATCAAAGATTGTCTCTTACAAGAGACGCATGTATCCTGTACAAGACAGATACTAGCACCGGGAATCGACAATGCAAGATGGTAGTGTTTTGGCTGCTTCGGCCGACGAGAAGGCGCCGGGGTCCCGTGAAAAGGGCCTCAACCGGGTCCTGGAGATCCTGGAGTTCCTTCACATGACGCAGCGTGCGATCGGGATTGGCGATCTCGCCAAGGGCGTCAATGCGCCGCGTTCGACCACCTACACGCTGGTGCGGTCGCTGGTCGACGCCGGCCTTCTGGAAATGGCCGGCGACGGCAATCGCGTCTATTTCGGCAAGAAGCTCTACCTCTACGGAATGGACTATGTGCGCGGCAACGACCTGTTGCGGCGCGGGCGCCAGGAGGTCGACCATCTGTCGCGCGAGACGGGCGAGACCTCGGAATTGTGCATGCTGCAGAGCGGCCGCTATACGATCGTCCATTCCAGCCCTGGTACCAGGCCGTTCCGCATCAGTTCGGCCACCGGCCTGCAGATACCGCTGCCCTGGACCGCGTCTGGCCGGCTATTGCTTGCGGGGCTGGATAGAGTTGCGATCGAAGCCATGGTGTCTGATGACGATCTCGTGCTGCCTGACGGGCGCAAGCTGCGGCTCGACGATTTCATCGCCGACATCGCAAAGGCAGGGGTGACCGGCTACTGCGTCACCTCGGGCCTGGTCGACGCCTATACGAAATGCCTCGCCGTGCCGGTCTTTTCAGCGCCAGGCAAGGTCGAGGCGACGATGTGCCTGGTGGTTCCGATCGATACGTCGGAGGAGCGGACCGCCGATCTCATCGGCCTGCTGCGCGGCCGCGCCGCCGGGCTCTCGATCGGCGCATAGGCGGAAAGTGCCGGCGGCGCGATTCCGTCTCAGGCGATGATGTCTGGAATGATCCTGTCTTCCAGCTTCATCAGTCGGTCCTTGAGGAACAGCTTCTTCTTTTTCATGCGCTGGATCTGCAGCGGGTCGCAATTCATGGCGATCATCGCGTTGATCGCGGCATCGAAATCGGCGTGTTCCTGCTTCAGCCGGGAAAATTCGAGGCGAGTATCGGCCTGTTCCTGATCGGACATTCTCTACCGTCTGCACGTCTGCGGCGCCCAAAACTGGGCCTGGTTGGGCGGGGGCGGCAATTTCTGCCACCGGCGCGCAGCCCATATCACATTTCACGTTGTCGTGGAATGCTACCACGCAGCATTCGACATCGCTGCTCGATGGTGGCACACTGTCATTGTGCCGTCACAGATACGACCTGCGGTGGACGTGCCTTGGCGGCTGCAATCGAGGAAACCATGAAAGGGAGAACCAATCATGTCTCTTGCATCCCATCTTGATGAGTTGCAGCGGAAACACGGCGACATCGAACGCGAAATCGATGACGCGATGAATCACCCGTCGGTTGATGACCTCGAAATCGGGAATCTCAAGCGACGCAAGCTGGCACTCAAGGATGCGATTGAGAAACTGAGGGCGCAACCAACCACGCATTGATCCTCACCTGACATAGCCGCTCACCACTGGCGGTCTTCCTTGCCGGCGGCGCCAGCCGCCGGTGCAGTGATTGCGATTTTCAGCGCTGCACCATAAGCGGAAACTAATATCCTTCGGACCCATTTTGCCCGCCTGGCCGCTGCCAGCTCGTGTGCTGTTTCAGGTCCCGGCCGGGACCAATTGCTGCCAGTGGCGACCTGTCGCCATTGACAAGCCATCTTTGCTCCTCCACCTCATGCCGGACTTCAACGCATCGGCCCCGGCTTGTGCGTCCAGGTGGACGCACGCGCTTCAGAGAGACGCATAGCGCTCCAGAGACAAAAGGCTGCCGGCATGACCGGATATTTTTCTTCTCCCTTCCCCCGCCGCACCTCGGTCGGCGTCGATGTCGGCGGCGTGGTCGTCGGCGGCGGCGCGCCGGTGGTCGTTCAGTCGATGACCAACACCGACACGGCCGATATCGACCAGACAGTCGCGCAGGTCGCGGCGCTGCACCGCGCCGGCTCCGAGATCGTGCGCATCACCGTCGACCGCGATGAAAGTGCCGCCGCCGTGCCGCGCATTCATGAGCGGCTGCAGCGGCTTGGCATCAACGTGCCGCTGGTCGGCGATTTCCACTATATCGGACATAAGCTCCTGGCCGATCATCCGGCTTGCGCCGAGGCGCTGGCCAAGTACCGCATCAATCCCGGCAATGTCGGCTTCAAGGATAAGAAGGACCGGCAGTTCGCGGCGATCGTCGAGATGGCGATCAAACATGACAAGCCGGTGCGCATCGGCGTCAACTGGGGCTCGCTTGACCAGGAGCTCCTGACGCGGCTGATGGACGACAACCAGGACAAGGGTTTCCCGCTGACGGCGCAGGAAGTGACGCGCGAGGCAATCGTGCAGTCGGCGATCCTGTCGGCCGAGATGGCCGAGGAAATCGGTCTTGGCCGCGAAAAAATCATCCTGTCGGCCAAGGTCAGCGGCGTGCAGGACCTGATCGCCGTCTACACCGAGCTTGCGACCCGTTCCAACCATGCGCTGCATCTCGGCCTCACCGAGGCCGGCATGGGCTCCAAAGGCATCGTCGCGTCTTCCGCGGCCATGGGCATCCTCTTGCAGCAAGGCATTGGCGATACCATCCGCATCTCGCTGACGCCGGAGCCCAATGGCGATCGCACCCGCGAGGTGCAGGTGTCGCAGGAACTGCTGCAGACCATGGGTTTCCGGCAGTTCGTGCCGATCGTCGCGGCCTGCCCGGGCTGCGGCCGCACCACCTCCACCGTGTTCCAGGAACTGGCGCAGAACATCCAGGCGGACCTGCGCAAGAACATGCCGGTGTGGCGGGAGAAATACCCGGGCGTCGAGAACCTCAAGGTCGCGGTGATGGGGTGCATCGTCAACGGTCCCGGTGAATCCAAGCATGCCGATATCGGCATTTCGCTGCCCGGCACCGGCGAGACGCCGACCGCGCCGGTCTTCGTCGACGGCAAGAAGGCGGCGACGCTGCGCGGGCCGTCGATCGCGGCGGATTTCGAGAAAATGGTCGCCGACTATATTGACCAGCGCTTCGGTCGGGGCGGCAAAGCCGCGGCAGAGTAAACCAGATGCGGCGTTTCCCGTGGGCGGCGCTGATATTCCTGTGTGGTATGGCCTGGTCGACGCTTGCCCAAGCGGATCCACCGCAATCGGCCAAGCAGCGGCTGATCGACAAGGTCTGTAACCTGATCCAGGCGCATGCCGACCAGAACGGCCTGCCCCGGGATTTCTTCGCCCGCCTGATCTGGAAGGAAAGCCGGTTCGATCCCAACGCCGTGAGCCCTGTCGGCGCCGAAGGCATTGCCCAGTTCATGCCGGGCACCGCCAAGATGCGGGGGCTGGAAAATTCCTTCGACATCAACCAGGCAATTCCGGCGTCGGCCAGATATCTCGCCGAAATGAAGGCCGGCTATGGCAATCTCGGTCTGGCGGCCGCTGCCTACAATGCCGGCGAGAGCCGGGTGTCGCGCTGGCTGAATTCCGGTGGCTTCCTGCCGATGGAGACGGAAAGCTATGTCTTCGATGTGATGGGCGAGCCGGTCGACAAGTTCACCGACCGGGCCTATGCCGGCAAAGTCGAGCCACTCGACGCCAAGCTGGATTTCGCGGTCGCCTGCCGCAAGCTGCCGGTGATCATGTCCAGAACCGTGGCGATGGCCTCAATCAACATCAAGCCATGGGGCATTCAGGTGGCGGGCAATTTCCGCCGCAGCGCCGCGATCAGCCAATGGCTCAGGGTACGGGGCCGTTTTCCGGCCCTGCTTGCCGGGCATGATCCGGTGGTCAGCCGAGTGCGTACGCCGATCGGCCGGCGCGGCATCTACGCGGTCCGGATCGGCGTCGACGACCGCGCCGCCGCCAATGTCATCTGCCAGAAACTGCAAAGCATCGGTGGCGCCTGCGTGGTGGTGCGCAACCGGTAGCCGAGGAGGGTTGGGCTGCACGGGGCACACGCCGTTGGAATGTGCCCATCGTATCCAGCAACGATTTCAGCTATAGCGGCGCCGGACCGGTGGGCTGGTCCGCCTTCGGCAGCTACAGGGACAGCGATGTTCGACGCGTACATTATCTGCGGCACGCCCAGAACCGGCAGCACCTTGCTGTGCAAACTGCTGGCGGCCACCAGAACGACCGGCGATCCACACTCATTCTATCGGCGGCAGGATGTGTCGGAGTGGGCCGAAGAATGGAACCTGCCGCCTCGCGACACGATGGGCGAGCTTGAATTCCAGCTTGCCTATCTCAATGCGGCGATCGATGCCGGCAAGGGTGGTACGGAAATCTTCGGTCTTCGCCTGATGCGAGAAAACCTGGACGAGCTTTCAGCGATCCTCGACCGGATTTTTCCGGGGCTTGTGTCGGACAAAGCGCGTTTCGAAAGGGCTTTCGGTCGCGTTCTCTACGTGCATCTGTCGCGTGAGAACAAGCTTGCGCAGGCTGTCTCCCTGGTCAAGGCGGAGCAGACCGGCCTTTGGCACGTCGCTCCCGATGGAACGGAGATCGAAAGGGTCGGATCGCCAGGAGAACCGCGGTACGATTTCCAGCGTATCAGGGACGAAGTCGCCGAGCTTGAGGCCTATGACGCAGCGTGGAACACATGGTTCGCCGAGCAAGACATAACGCCACTGCGGATTGGCTACGAGCGGCTTTCAAGCAGCCCGGCGGCGACACTGATTTCCATCTGTCAGGCCTTGGGCGTACAGTCGCCGAACGCCGGGGATGTGAAACCGGGTGTCGCGAAGCTCGCCGACGCGACAAGCCTCGACTGGATGCGCCGCTACCATCTGGACGCAACCGTCTGACGCCGGACGGAGTTCAGGCCGTCTTGGCCACCACCGTTTCGCTGAGCCAGGTGCCTATCTTGGCGCCGAGGCGATCGGGCGAAACGGGCTTGGGCAGATAGTCGTCCATGCCGGCCTCGATGCACTTGTCGCGGTCGCCCTTCAGCGCATGCGCGGTGACGCCGATGACCGGAATGTGGCCGCCCGACGACGCCTCGATCGCCCGAATGGCGCGTGTCGCCTCGTAGCCGTTCATTTCCGGCATCGAGACGTCCATCAGAACCAGCCTCGGATGCAGCGACCGGTACATCTCGACCGCGGTGCGGCCATTGCCTGCGATGCGGTAGCTCAAGCCCAGCCCATTGAGGATTTGGCCGAACACCATCTGGTTCACGTCATTGTCCTCGGCGATGAGGATGTCGATCGGGCTGTTCGGCGCGGCATTCGATTCCGGCACTGCCGCGATCGGCATGGCGGGGCCGCGGATAACCGTGAAGGCCGGCGGAGCCGGCTGAGGCATCGGTTGGATCGGTTCGCGAATGAAGTGCGCCTTGCCGACCTGCGAGCGCGCCTTCTGGATGACCGAGATGACGGTGCCGAGCAGGACCGCCGAGCGCGCCGGCTTGGTCAGATGCGCCGATATACCGAAGTCGATGATCATCTTGCCGAAATCGACCTGGTCGACCGAGGTCAGGATAACGACTGGGATGGTGGACAGCCGGCTGTCGGCGGCGATGGCCCGGGCGACATCGGCGCCGTTCATGCCGGGCATCTGATAATCGAGGATGATGCAGTCGACGCTGGCGCCGAGCTGGCAGGCGCGATCGAGGAAGGCGAGGCCAACCGCGCCGCTTTCGGCGGCGGCGCAGTCGAAGCTCCAGCTTCTGAGCTGTTCTAGCAGGATCTCGCGGTTGACCGGATTGTCGTCGATGACCAGCACACGCGCGCCGGTGACGTCGACCGGCACGATGGCGTCGCGCGCCTCGGCACGGTGGACCGGCAGCGGCACGGCGAACCAGAAGACGGAGCCGCGGCCGATCTCGCTCTCGACGCCGATCTTGCCGGCCATCAGGTCGACGAGGCGGGCGGCGATGGCGAGCCCAAGGCCGGTACCTTCGTGACGGCGGGTCGAGGAGCCATCGACCTGAGCGAACTTCTCGAACACGTTCTGCAATTTCTCGGCCGGGATGCCGATGCCGGTGTCCTCGACGCGCAGCTTGAGCTGGACGACGTCGTTGACGGTTTCGCCGCCGACATCGATCAGCACATGGCCCTTCTCGGTGAATTTCACCGCATTGCCGACCAGGTTGGTGACGATCTGCCGGAAGCGGCCGGCGTCGCCGACGACATAGGCCGGCAGCCTGGGATCGACGCGCACGATGAGTTCCAGGTTCTTCTCGGCGACGCGGGCCGAGACAAGCGTCGCCACGTCCTCCACCGCTTCCGAGAGGCGGAAGGGGGCGGGGTCGAGCGTCAACTGCCCGGCATTGATCTTCGAGAAGTCGAGGATGTCGTTGATAATGGTGAGCAGCGCGTTGCCCGATTTGACGATAACGTCGGTGAACGTCTTCTGGCGCGGGTTGAGCTCGGTCTTGGCCAGCAATTCGGCCATACCGAGCACGCCGTTCATCGGTGTGCGGATCTCGTGGCTCATATTGGCCAGGAATTCCGACTTGGCGCGGTCGGCGGCCTCTGCCTTGAACAAGGATTCGGCCGACTGGGCAAAGGCGCGACGGATCGCCTGTTCCATCGGGCGGAAGATCCAGAAAGCGACGATGCCCAGGACGGCAAACAACAAGCCGCTTGCCCACAAAAGCAGCCGGTCGCTGGACGCGTCCGCCTGATGGCGTTCGTCGTCCATCGCGGTGCGGACACGCACCAGCATGGGCTGAACGAACAGGTCGTTCTGGTTGCGGATCTCGCGAGTGCTCCATTCATCGGTCTTTTGCGCCACCGACATCAGGTTGAAGTTGCGAACCATGTCACGCGGCGACCAGAACAGGTCGCCATTGACCGAAGCGGCCGCGAGCTCGCTGACGGTCTTGGCCGACAGGCGCGGGCGGATCGCGGCGAGCTGGGCGGTCAGGGTCTCGATCTCGCCGGTCAGCCGCTCGGAATGGTCGCGCGCCGAAGCCGTCAGCGCATCGCGCGTCTCGATCCGCCAGGCGGAACTGGTTGTCTCGGCGAAGCTGGTGGCGTTGCGCAGATCGCGGGTGAAAATGACGAGATTGCTGCTCAGCGCATCGATTTCATGGCGCAAGGAATTGACGCGATTGAGCGCAACCATGATGGCGGCTGAAGCCAGCGCGAAAACCAACAATCCTGAAAGATAACGTATCCGGACGGACCGGATAAAGGAAGAATATTCCGGCATGCGCAACCCCAACACATACGCATCATTCTAAGGATTGGGATTACGCTTCATTTACATTAAGATTTCGTTGGTGGACCGCAGGTGCACCGCGCAACCGACATGAGCCTGCCGTCAGCTGTTACGGGTTGCGACGAAGATCGCCGCGGCCTTCAGCAGGGCAGCCTTTTCGCCATAGGGTTCGAGCAGCGCGTGCGCCTGGCCGACGAGGCCGTCGAGCTGCTTGCGTGCCCAATCCGCACCGTGCAAGGCCACCAGCGTACCCTTGCCCGCGGCGGCATCCTTGCCGGTCGCCTTGCCCATCTGCTCGGCGTCGGCCGTCAGATCCAGCAGGTCGTCGGCGAGCTGGAAGGCCAGGCCGATCGCCGAACCGAACTCGGCAAGCCTTTCCAGGTCATCCGACTGTGCGCCGGCCAGGATCGCACCCGCCTCGCAGGCGAAGCGGATCAGCGCGCCAGTCTTCATCGCCTGCAGTGTTATGATGCCGGCCTCGTCCGGTCGCACCTGCTCGGCTTCGAGGTCTAGTTTCTGGCCGCCGACCATGCCACCGGCTCCTGCGGCGCGGGCGAGCGCCAGCACCAGGGCTGCGCGCCGTTTGGCCGGCAGCGCCGTCGCTTCGCCGGCGATGATGTCGAAGGCAAGCGTCAGCAAGGCGTCGCCCGCGAGGATGGCGGTGGCTTCGTCAAAGGCCTTGTGCACGGTCGGCTGGCCGCGGCGCAGGTCATCGTCGTCCATCGCCGGCAGGTCATCGTGGATCAGCGAATAGCAATGCACGCATTCGAGCGCCGCCGCGACGCGCAACGCCGCTTCGCCATCGGCGGAAAACAGGGCGGCACTTTCCATGACCAGGAAGGGGCGCAGGCGCTTGCCGCCGTTCAACACGCCATGGCGCATCGCCGCCATCAGACGATCGGGCCGAGCGATCTCACCCGAAAGCGGTCGGTCGTCGAGCAAGCGACGCAGCATCACCTCGACGGCGGCCGCGCGCCTGATGAGCGCCATTTCGAACGCCATTTCGTCGTCATTCGTCATGGCCGGGACCGGTAGCCGACACTCAGACGTTGCGCAAGAAGGCAAGCGCCATTATGCCGGGGCGGTAAGAGCCCGTTTGGAAACTCATCTCCTGCGGTCATCTGAAGGCGTTTTCCGCGCTTCCGGTGTTCACGTACTCGAATGTACGCTCCGCTCCGGTTCTCGAAAACACCCTCACATGACTCACGGGAGCCAGTTTCAAAGCGAGTTCTCTGGCATGGGTTGGGCGGCTTGGCGGAACCGATCGTCGATCATGAGACCGAAAAGCTGGACATGGCGACGAGATCGCGAGGCGTGAGCCGCCGCAGTCTCAGGCGCTGGGTCCGGCGCGGCATCGTCGTGGCCGCCGTGCTGGCGCTCATCCCGGTGGTGCTGACCTTTCTCTACCTGCCGTCCTTCGTGCATCCAGTGTCGACGCTGATGCTGAAGGATCTCGCGACATTCTCCGGCTACGACCGGCGCTGGGTGTCGATCGATGATGTCGCGCCTGTGCTCGCCCATTCCGTCATCATGTCGGAGGACGGGCAGTTCTGCTTTCATCGCGGCGTCGATCTTGGCGAGCTCAGGGGGGTCGTCGATGATGCGCTGGCCGGCGAGGCGACGCGTGGTGCCTCGACCATCACCATGCAGACGGTGAAGAACCTCTTCCTGTGGTCGCGGCCGCTGGGCTCGGTGCGCAAGGTCGTCGAACTGCCGCTGGCCGTCTATTTCGACGCGGTGATGTCGAAGCGGCGCATTATGGAGATCTATCTCAACATCGCCGAGTGGGGGCCCGGCATCTACGGCATCGAGGCGGCGGCGCGGCACCATTTCGGCATTTCGGCAAAGCAGCTGTCCAGACGGCAGGCGGCCCTTCTCGCCGTCACGCTGCCCAATCCGATCGCCCGCAATCCGGCAAAACCAGGGCCGGGCTTGAGAAGGCTCGCCAATCTGATCGAGCGGCGCGCCGGCCGCTCCGGCGCCTATGTCGGTTGCCTGGACTAGCCGGTATAAAAAAGATTCACCACAGTGCTGGCCAAAACGGTGTCAGGCGTGTATAGGCACCCGACTTTCTCAGATTTAGGCCCCGACATGGCCCTTTCACGAGGGCGGGCGGGGCTTTTGACCATGTAGTGGAGCATATCCATGGCCGTTCCGAAACGCAAAACCTCTCCGTCCAAGCGCGGCATGCGCCGCTCGGCCGACGCCCTCAAGGCCCCGACCTATGTCGAGGACAAGAACTCCGGCGAAATGCGCCGCCCGCACCACATCGACCTGAAGACCGGCATGTATCGCGGTCGCCAGGTGCTGACGCCCAAGGAAAGCTGAGACCAGCTTTTCCCAAGCAACCGAGTTACAAAAGACCGGCTTCTGGCCGGTCTTTTTGCGTTTTGGCCTTGCCCTGCGCGCCGGCTACTTCAAGCGCTGAGCTTTTTTGTCTCGTCTTTCATGTCGGCCGGGCAACCGGCTGACATGGTTGTTGCATCCGGTATTCGACCGTGTTTGCGGCCGCGCACGAAAAATCTTGACGCCGTGCCTGTGGGGCATTCTACAGAAGGTGCCCCCATATGGAGACGCCAGATGTTCGGTGCCGTCCCGCTTTTGATCGTGCCTTTCGTGCTCTACAATCTCGGCCTGCTCGGTATATTCGGCGGCGGCGACGATCCGTGGGCGAGCGAGATGTTCTCGTTCCGCATGATGTCGGGCGGGGTGTTCTCGATGACGCTCGGCGACCTGATCGTGCTGATCGGGCTGATTTTTCTGTTCCTTGAAATGGTGAAGTCGGCGCGCACGACCACCGCCTCGATCATGGACCATCTGTTGTCGACGCTTGTCTTCGTTGCTTTCCTGGTCGAGTTTCTGCTGGTGAAGGGTGCCGCGCACTCCATCTTCTTCACGCTGCTGATCATCGCGCTGTTCGACGTGCTGGCCGGGTTCGCGGTGTCGATGCGGTCGGCCAGCCGCGACATCAATTTGAATTAGACCGGAACCTCAGCCCGGATCGGCGGCGAAGCCGGCGGCTTCGATGCCGGCGATCGCGGCCGCCTCGTCATTGTCAGACGTGTCGCCGGAAATGCCGACAGCGCCGATGACACTGCCTGCCTTGTCGCGGATCAGCACGCCGCCGACGACCGGCAGCACGCGTCCACCCGACACGTCGGAAATGCCGGCAACCAGATGCGGGCGCTCCTTGGCGAAGGCCTCGACCCTGCGCGAGCCCATGCCGATCGCCAGCGCGCCATAAGCCTTGCCGGCCGACATTTGCGGGCGCAGGAACGAGGCGCCGTCCTGGCGCTGGAAGGCGACCAGGTGCCCGCCGGCGTCGAGCACCGAGACGCCGAGCGGCTTGAGCTTGAGATCGGCGCCCCTGGCGAAGGCGGCATTGATGATCTCTACGGCTTTTTCGAGCGACAGCGCGGTCATGGCAATCTCCTGTTGAACAGCCCAATCATCGCCGGCCAGCCGGACCAGGCAATCCCGCTTTCGGTTGAAATTGCTTCCCGCGAAGCAGCGGGACGAAGGCGTGCCTGTCGGATGCGTTACGACCGCTCGATCCAGGACGAGGCATTGGCGGAGAGACGGGCTATTTTTTCTTGGCGCGGGCCGGCTTCTTGGCAGGTGCGGCAGGCGCGTTGGCTAGATCTTCGGCTTCCTTGGCCAGCCGCAGCGCCCGCAGCTTGTCGGTCTTGGCCTTGCGGGCATCGCTCTCGGCGACGTATTCGGCCATGGCTTTCTGCCGGACCGTCGCCGCCTCTTCCTGCTTCTTGAAGCGCAGATCGGCACGCGCGCGGGCAGTGTCCCTAGAGTTCTCAACCAAGAGCGTATCCAATCCCGTGAAGTGTGATTTCCGTCCTTTGTAGCAGAGCCGGCCTTTCAACGGGGAAAATAGTTGGTCAGACGGCCGGGCTGGCGTTGCGGGGCTTTTCAGCAACCACCGCTTCATAGGCGGCCTGCAGCGTCGCGCGGACAGAGGAGCCGGGCGCTGTGTCGAGGGGGGTGCCGAGATGCTCATGGCGCAATTCGTCCATGAATTTCTCCCACATTGGAGGTCCGCCCTTTTCCAGGAGTTCGGCGCGGATCGAGAGTTCCTCGCTTGTCGGCAGCCAGACGCGGCCCCAGGCGCCGAGATGGGCCAGGATGGGCACCAGCGTGATGGCCATCTCGGTCAGGCTGTAGATCGCCTTCTGCTTATGACTGGGGTCGTCCGCCTTGGTCAGCATGCCGAGCTCCATCAGCCGCTTCAAACGGTCGGCGAGGATGTTGGAGGCGATACCCTCCATCGAGCCGTTGAGCAGCTCGCGAAAATGGCGCCTGCCGCCGAAAATCATGTCGCGCAGGATGATCAGGCTCCAGCGGTCGCCGAACACCTCGAGTGAAAGGTTGATCGGGCAGCCGGACCGGCGATCGAGGGTCATTCCATTTTCTCCGCAAAACCGGTTGCATTATCGTATCGGTTTTACTATCGTGCAACCGATTGCAAAATGCAAGCAGATGAGGAGGCCATGAAATGACGAGCAAAGACCGTCCCGAGATCATATCGGAAGCGTTTGGCGATCCGGCGGATCCGACGCTGCTGCTGATCATGGGCGCGATGGCCTCGATGCTGTGGTGGCCGGAGGCGTTTTGCCGGAAGCTCGCGGACGCCGGCCTTTACGTGATCCGCTACGACAATCGCGATACCGGCCGGTCGACCAAATATCTGGTGGGACAGCCGCCCTACACTTTCGACGACATGGCTGACGACGCGATAGCCGTTCTCGACAGTTACGGCATCGGCAAGGCGCATGTCGCGGGCATGTCGATGGGCGGCATGATCGCGCAGCTCGTCGCGCTCCGGCACCCTTCGCGCGTCGCTTCGCTGACCGTGATCAGCAGTTCGCCCGTGGGGACCGACACGTCGCATCTGCCGCAAACGACCGACGCCTATATGGAGCATTCGGCCGATGGGGCCAAAGTCGACTGGGCGGACCGCCGCCAGGTCATCGACTTCATGGTCAGCGATGCACGCGCGATCGCCAGCACCGCGCATCCGTTCGACGAGGCCGGGATGAGGGCGTTCATCGAGCGGGATTATACCAGGTCCGGCGGCTTGCTCAGTGCCACCAATCATTTCATGCTCAAGGGCAATGACCAATGGAAGGGTCGCCTGCACGAACTGGCAGTGCCGCTTCTGGTCATCCACGGCACGTCGGATCCGATATTTCCGGTCGAGCATGGCGAGGCCTTGGCCCAAGCAGTTGCCGGCGCGAAACTCCTTCGTGTCGAAGGCGGCGGTCACGAACTGCATCCGGATGACTGGCCTGATATAGAAGCCGCCATTGTCGAGCATGTCGATCCAGCTGAGACTTCGTGGGCGAGCCTTGACGAGCGAGGCCTGCCGCAATAGTTAAGTAAATGCTTCAGTGTTTCCACAGAACAGATGAGCACAAGAATGTCCCTGACGCTGCATTTCCATCCGCTGGCCTCCTTTTGCTGGAAGCCGCTGATCGCGCTCTACGAGAACGCCACGCCTTTTGCGCCCGTCATCGTCGACCTAGGCGATGAGCAATCGCGCGCGGCCTTTCTGAAGGTTTCGCCGACCGGCAAGATGCCGGCGCTGCGCGACGACGCGCGTGACCGGACGGTGCTGGAATCGACCATCGTCGTGGAATATCTGGCCGCGCACTATCCGGGACCGATTGACCTCGTTCCCGAAGGCATCGACCTGGCGCTGGCGGTCCGCCAGGCCGACCGCTTCTATGATTTCTATGTGCAGGAGCCGATGCAGAAGATCGTCGGCGACAGGTTGCGGCCGCAGGACAAGACCGATCCATTCGGTGTCGAGCAGGCGCGGAGCCAGCTGCGCAATTCCTACGCCATCATCGAACGGGAGATGCTGTCGAGGGAATGGGCTGTGGGCGATATCTTCACCATGGCCGATTGCGCGGCGTCTCCGGCGCTCTTCTATGCCAACAAGGTCGAGCCGTTCGGCGACAGCTATCCCGCCGTGAAGCGCTATCACGACCGCCTGCTGCAGCGCGCCGCCTTCACCAGGGTGATCGAGGAGGCGCAGCCTTACTTCAAGTTCTTTCCCTACAACAACGGCTGATCGCGATGCTGCACGATCCCGCCCAACTCGACCTGATGTTCCAGGCGCTCGCCGATCCGGCGCGGCGGCAGATGGTCGACCGGCTATCACGCGGCCCGGCGTCGGTGAGCCAGTTGGCCGAGCCGCTGGCGATGTCGCTATCGGCGGTCGTCCAGCACCTCAATCTCCTGGAGGCGAGCGGCCTCGTGCGCACGCAAAAGGTCGGACGGGTGCGCACCTGTCAGATCGAGCCGAAGGCGCTGCGCGCGGCCGAACACTGGATCAATGAGCGGCGCCTCTCATGGGAACGCCGGCTGGATCGGCTCGGCGATTTTCTTGCGGAGAACTGAAGAGGAGCATGCCATGTCAAAGAGAAAATCCGATCTGGTCCGCGGCTATTTCGCGGCCTTTCAGGCCGGCGACCGCGCCGTCATGGAGGCGACCCTTGCCGACGATTTCACCTTCACCAGCCCCTATGACGACGCCATCGATCGCACGACCTATTTCGAGCGCTGCTGGCCGAATGGCAAGCTGTTCCGGTCGATGACGATCGAGCGGATTTGCGAAGACGGCAATGACGTGTTCGTCCGATACAGCTGCGAGACGCTTGAAGGAAAGACCTTTCGCAACACCGAGCTGCATTCGTTTCGCGGCGACCAGTTGCGCAGCGTCGAGGTCTATTTCGGCGCCAGCTATCGCGGTGGCGCCTTCATTCCGCAGAATCCATCAAGCTGACCAACGAGGACCCAACCGTGACCGAACGTTCCGTCGTCCACTCCACCTTCGTTATCGAGCGCCTCTATCCCGCGGCGCCATCGAAGGTCTTTTTCGCGCTCAGCAATCCGGACGCCAAGCGGCACTGGTTCACCGATCCGGGCAACCCGATGCCCGGCCGATACGAACTGGACTTTCGCGTCGGCGGCAAGGAGATCAACGCTGGTGGGCCAAAGGATGGGCCGATCCATGTCTACACTGCCACCTACTGGGATATCGTGCCCGACCAGCGCATCGTCTACAGCTACGACATGCTGTTCGGCGATATCAGAATCTCGGTGTCGCTAGCCACGATCGAACTTTTTGCCGAAGACGAGGGCACGCGCCTGGTGCTGACCGAGCAGGGCGCTTTCCTCGATGGCCATGACACGTCCGGCACACGCGAGCATGGGACCGGGGTGTTGCTCGATCTTCTCGGCAAGTTTTTGCGGATGGAAACCTGATCGTTGTGGCTGCTGACCGAAGAGGATCAGGCTTCCCAGAATTGATCGAGCCAGATGTTGAGTCTGAGGAAGCCGGCATTGCTCACCGTATAGACACGCCGCGTCCCTTCAGCCTTGGCATTGACCAGTCCGGCGTCGAGCAACACTTTCAGATGCTGTGATACCGCCGGGCGGGAGACTGGCAGCCCGGCCGCCAATTCGTTGACGGTCTTCGGACCGCGTCGAAGTTCTTCCAGAAGATGGCGCCGATTGGGATCGGCGATCGCCATGAAGGCGTCGGAAAACATCATGCCTCATTTGTGAGGCAAAGTTTTTCAAATCTCAACTGTTTGCTTCTGCTTTTCTTCTCGGATCGAGCCGCAATGCTTCGGGGGTCACCGAACGGTCGGCCGGCTGCGTCTTGAAGGCATCGCGATCTCCGATCGGCACCGGCGCGCGGCGGCTGATGCGCAGCAGCGTGTAGCCGGCCAGCGACAGATGCGCGAAGGCTGTCGCCAGGAACAGGCCCTCCGGGCGCATCCAGCCCATCAGGGCGGCGGCCAGCAACGGCCCGATCATGGTGCCGAAGCCGTAAAGCAGCAGCAGCCCGCCCGACACCTTGACGAAATCTTCCGACCGGGCGTGGTCGTTGGCATGCGCTACGGCGATCGAATAGAGCGTGTAGGCGAAAGCGCCGTAGGCGGCGGTGAAGACGAGGACGAAGACCGCCGAGCGCGGCTCGAACAGGAAGATGAGCAGCGCAAACAGCGCCGCGCCGAAGGCGGCACCGGCCAGCACGAAACGCCGGTCGGTCTTGTCGGAGAGGCGCCCGGCCGGAAGTTGCATGGCGGCGCCGGCGACGACCACCAGGCTCATCATCAAGGCGATCTCGGCGGTGGAGATTCCGATGCGGGCGCCGTAGACGGCGCCGAGCGTGCCCCAGGCGCCATTGGCGATGCCGATCAAAAGGCAAGCGATCGCCGACACCGGCGAGTTGGCGTAGAGTCCTTTGACGTCGAGCTTGACGTCCTGCAGCGGCTTGGGATGCGAGGCGGTCGACACGGCCGTCGGGATCAGTGACAGGCAAAACAGGATGCCGGTGATCATGAACAACGACGCCGATTTCACGTCGCCGCCGGCGACGATCATCTGGCCGCCCATGATCGAGGCATAGGTGACCATCATGTAAAGGCCGAAGACGGTGCCGCGGTTCTCGTTGGT
This sequence comes from Mesorhizobium sp. CO1-1-11, assembly GCF_020164995.1. Taxonomy (NCBI): domain Bacteria; kingdom Pseudomonadati; phylum Pseudomonadota; class Alphaproteobacteria; order Hyphomicrobiales; family Phyllobacteriaceae; genus Mesorhizobium; species Mesorhizobium sp. CO1-1-11. The sequence continues at coordinate 42,349 of NZ_JAIUHE010000020.1, read as the reverse complement.
GGCCTTTTCGTTGAGCCAGCTCTCGATGACCATGAAGGCGCCGGCCATGGTAAAACCGGTGAAGGCACGCAGCAGGATCCAGACATACTCGTCGATGACCAGGCCCGTCAGCAGTGCCACGATGGCGCCGGACGCGGCAAAGGCGCCGAAGGCGCGCACATGTCCGGCGCGGCGCACGATGCGCGGCGCAAAGAAACAGCCGGTGACGAAGCCGCCGGCCCAAGCCGTGCCCATCAGGCCGAGCGAAGCGGTCGAGAACCCTTCCACCTGGCCGCGCAAGGGCAGCAGCAGCCCGTGCAGTCCCGATGCAGCCAGAAGAAAGGCGGTGCCGCGAAGCAGGGAAAGGATCGGTCTGTAGGCTGCGAGCATTTTTTGATCCGGCTGGGGACTGGGCGGGGACGCAGGTTTAAAGGCAGTCGCATTCGGTTTTCGGCGGCGGGCGGTTACCTCAGCGAACTTATCCGCGACGGAACAGCGCCTCGGCAGCCGACTTGGTGGTGTCCTTGGTCTTGAGTTCGGCCTCCAGCCGGGCGATCTCGTCGCGCAGGATGCCGATGCGCTCGGACAGTTCACCGACGGAAAGCAGCGACAGGTCTTGCCCGATCTCGTGCGGACGTGCCTTCTTCTTGGGTTCGTCGTCGAAGATCGCCATGGCTGCTCCTCCTCCGCCAGACCAGATTGGCCATTTGCCTGATTTGGCAATGAGCATACATAGGGCAAGGGCGTCGATGCAAACAGCCGGTAAGAGTGCGGCGAGGAAAGACGGAAAACTTCATGGCGAGCGGACAGAAAATTCCGGCACGGATGACGGCGATCGCTATCTCGGAGCCGGGTGGCCCACGGGTGCTGAAACCGGAAACGCGCGACGTACCGCAGCCCGGCCCCGGCGAAATCCTGATCAAGGTGCATGCCGCCGGCGTCAACCGGCCGGACGTGCAGCAGCGCAAGGGGGCCTACCCGCCTCCGCCCGGTGCATCGGACCTGCCGGGCCTCGAGGTGTCGGGAGAAGTGGCCGCTCTTGGCGACCAGATATCGCGCTGGCGCATCGGGGACAGGGTCTGCGCGCTCACGCCCGGCGGCGGCTATGCCGAATATGTCAGGGTTCATGCAGGCAGCGTTCTGCCACTGCCGGCGGGCTTCACCCACACGGAAGCGGCGGCGGTGCCGGAAAACTATTTCACCGTCTGGCACAATGTGTTCGAACGCGGCGGCCTGAAGAAGGGTGAGACACTGCTCGTCCATGGCGGCTCGTCCGGCATCGGCACCACGACGATCCAGCTCGCCTCGGCCTTCGGCGCTTATGTGATCACCACCGCCGGATCCCAGGAGAAATGCGACGCCTGCCTGAAGATCGGAGCCGACCGTGCGATCAATTACCGCGAGCAGGATTTCGTCACCGCGGTCAAGGAGGTGACCGAAGGCCGAGGCGCCAACGTCATCCTCGACATGGTCGGCGGCGACTATGTCCAGCGAAACTACGAGGCCGCCGCTGTCGAGGGCCGGATCGTGCAGATCGCGGTTCAGGCAGGCGCTGTCGCCAGTGCCGATTTTTCCAAGGTCATGGTCAAGCGGCTGACCCATACGGGCTCGACGCTCAGGCCGCGCACAGTCGAATTCAAGGCGGCGATCGCGGCGGCGCTGGAGGCACAGGTGTGGCCTCTGCTGGGCACGCGCAAGGTGGCACCGGTGATGGACATGATCTACCCGCTCACCGACGCCTGGCGTGCGCATGAGCGGATGGAGGAGGGCGAGCATATAGGCAAGATCGTGCTCGACGTCGGCTAGGACGTCGGCATTTTCGGCTCGGGCTGACCGGCTCGACACGGTCTGGCCAGCGCCCTTGTCTCCTGCCTACAAGATGAACAGAAGCTTAATGGTGCAATGCAGCATTTGCATCATTGCTATGCAAAATCGGCTGTTCAAGTCCCGCCCGATGATCACTATTTGAGCATCATCGAAACGAACCCAATTCAGGAGGACTACCATGAACCCGATCCGTGCTTTCCGTAACTGGCGCATGTACAACGAGACCGTTCGCGAACTGAACCGCCTCAACGCCCGTCAGCTCAGCGACCTCGGCATCAACCGCGGCGACATCGAGCGGATCGCCCGTCAGGCGATCTGATTGCAAGCGCGACCCGCCGCAAGGCAGGGTCGCAATGCAGAGCCGCCGCAGACGCTTGTCGTCGCCGGTTCCAAACCCGCTGGACCCTGTCCGGCGGGTTTTGTCTTTTGGGGGATTGGATTCATCTCGGCTTCGGCGTGATATGCCATGGCGATCCGCGGCAAATGCGGCGGCAGGGTTTGGACCGCCGTGGCAAACGTTAGCCGTCACCGCGTGCCTCGGTTGGCCACGTCGTTCCCAGCTCTTCCAAAAACGTTGCGAAAGCAGTCTGGAACGGTTATACAGGCCGCGAATTTCCCATTTTGGTGGCTCTAAACCACCGCCCGCGCGGGAACGCGGGCGAACGAGAAGGATTTGCACATGGCCAATACGCTGCTGATGCCCAAGGCGACCGCCGTCTGGCTGGTCGACAACACCGCGCTTTCCTTTGAGCAGATCGCGCAGTTCTGCGGGCTGCATCCGCTCGAGGTCAAGGCGATCGCCGACGGAGAATCAGCGCAAGGCATCAAGGGCATGGATCCGATCATGACCGGCCAGCTGACCCGCGACGAGATCGCGCGCGCCGAGAAGGACCCGAACCAGCGCCTGAAGCTTTCCGATCCCAAGGTGCGGGTGCCCGAATCCAAGCGCAAGGGCCCGCGCTATACGCCGCTGTCGAAGCGCCAGGACCGGCCGAACGCCATCCTGTGGCTGGTGCGCAACCATCCCGAGCTGAAGGACGCGCAGATTTCGCGCCTCGTCGGCACCACCAAGTCAACGATCGAGCAGATCCGCGAACGCAAGCACTGGAATTCGGCCAATCTGCAGCCGATGGACCCGGTGACGCTGGGTCTCGCCTCGCAGATCGACCTCGACATGGAAGTCAACCGCGCCTCGCGCGGCCGCGAACAGGCTCAGCCGGTCGGCGACACGCTGCTGCCGGCGGCATTGACCGAGCGGTTGGTGCCTGCACCGGAGAAGCCGAAGGATGAGGACGCGGAGCTCGATGCAAACGCCGTCTTCGCCAAGCTGTCGGCGCTGAAGTCGAAGGACACCGATACGGACGACGAGGAATAGACTTTTCGCCAACGCAACAAAATAGCCCGCTTCGAGCGGGCTATTTTGTGCGGCTCGGCAAGTCTTAGCTTCGCGCCGCGCGGTCGGGCGCCATGCCGTAGTCCTCGCTGCGCTCCACCGCCCGGTAGAAATCGGCAAGCTGCTTGCCGCGCTCCGGCTTGAAGATCCGGCCGGCGATGACCACGGAGGCAATGCGGTCGATGCGGAAGGCGCGGAAATCATCGCGCATCTCGCACCAGGCGACCAGCGTCCACACCTTGCCCCAGAACCACAGGCCGAGCGGCCTGATATCGCGCGCGGTGCCGCGGCCGGCTTCGTCCGAGTAGTCGATGGTCAGCACCTGGCGCTTTTCGACCGCGCGCTCGATCAGGTCGATCGCCTCGCGGGCGGCATCGCTGACCACCCACATCGGCGTGTGGATCTCGGTGCGGGCGATGCGGTCTTTCTCGGCATCGGGCAGCACGGCACCGATCTTGACCAGTGCCTCGTCGGCGGCCCGCGCCATGGCGGCGCCGCCAAAGGCGCGCACCATGCGGGCGCCGGCTACCAGCGCCACGATCTCGTCACGCGTGAACATCAGCGGCGGAAGGTCGAAACCCTCCCTCATCATATAGCCAACGCCAGCCTCGCCGTCGATCGGCACTCCGGTCGACTGCAGGTCGGCTATGTCGCGGTAAATGGTTCGCTCGGAAACCTCGAGCCATGTGCCGAGCTTCTGGGCGGTGACAAGGCGGCCACCACGCAGATGCTGCACGATTTGAAAGAGCCTGTCGGCGCGGCGCATCGTTTGCTTCCCCAGTGTTTTTCCCATGCATGCCGTGGCTCCCTGACCGGATCCACTTCCACATGACATGCATTACGGCTTCAGCCCTTCGCGCTTGCGCTGCGCGGCGACGAATTCCGCGCCGAAGGACAGTTTCCTCGTTGTCGGCGTCTTCGCATCGAGAACGCGCCAGAAGGGAGCGACGTCGCTGAGCGTCATGCCGCGCTCGAGATACTCCTTGGCAGCCTCGGCGACCGTACGCAGATGATAGCCCATGGTGACCGGGCATGTCACTTCGGCGCCATGCTCGATGGCAAGGGCCGTGCGCAGCGCGCGAACGTCCATATCGACGCCTTCGGGGATGGAGCGGATGAAATCGTCGACCTGGCGCGCGGTCGGCACCAGCATGGGCTGGCCTTCGATAACGTCCCCTACGGTGCGCGGCGTTGGCTTCACACCGTTGATGCCAGGCGCGTTCAGCCTGTCGTTCCAGTTTTGCATCGATCGTCCTCGGCCGGCCATACGCATTATTCCACCATCGCACGCACCTCCTGACAGCATGCTGTCAGGAGGCTTCAGCATACTCCTTGGCGAACAGCGTCCGCATCTGCGCGAGTTCGCTGCCTTTTTCCGGGTAGAGCGTCTGCAGGAAGGCAAGGGCGAAAGTGCCGGGCGCCGAACCTGGCGCGGACACGATTTTGCCGTCGGCCACGGCATGTGGCACATCCTGATAATTGCCGTCGCCTGCATAGCCGGACTCGTGACGGCTGATCCAGTCACGGCCATTGCTGGTATGTCTGGAGTTCTCGAACATGCCGGCTCGGGCCAGCGCCAGCGTTCCCGCACAGATGCCACCAACGACACCGCCGCGCGATGCGACAGCCATCAGCAGTTCGGCAGCATCCGGCGGCGTCTTGCCCGCCCAGTGGTCGGAACCGATGACGGCCACGGCATCGAGATCGGTATTCTCATTGATGCTGGCCGAGCGGTCTGGCGTCAGCTTAAAACCGCTGATTCCGGTCACCGGCTTGCCGTCGGGCGTCAGCGACACGGCGCGAGCGCCGAACCATTCGACCGCCGAGGCCGCCAGCAGCCCATATTCCCAGTCGGCAAAACCTTCGATGAACAGAAAGCCGATTGTCTTCTGATCGGACATGAGCTCGCTCCATCCCTCGCGCGCCGGACTTGATATCTGGGTGCTGACGCGTGAGCATCCAACCGCTGCGTTGAAAATTTTCGTCTCAATTGCCGTGATGTCGACGCTCGGCATACATGTCCGGCCAGCCGATATCCTTGCGAATGTCTGCGGGCAGCGCGTTCATGAACCGCTGGGTCCGGATCTCGTTGCGCATCGTGCGGATCTTGCCGACATAATGCTGCATGCCGCGCAGAATGGTAAAACCGTTCATGACCAATCTCCTCTCTCTAACCGGAGACACTATCGCACACCCCTCCTGACAGCAGTCTGTCAGGAGGATGGCAGGTCGTGTGGCGACTGTTCCGTTCTTGTCGTGACGGGTCGCGCGAGCGCGGATTGTTCACTAAGGAAGGGTTAATCGAGGCAGTATTGTTCATAGCTTGGCGACGAACTGTCGGGATAGGCGGCCTTCAGCGAAGTGACCGGAGTTCTGATATGAAAGGAGAAAATTCTTCCCCAAAAACAGGGAGACCACCATGAGCTTGCAACTGACAGGAATTCACCACCTGACCGCCATCACCGCCAATGCGCCCGGCAATCTTCACTTCTACACGAAGGTGCTGGGGCTGCGGCTGGTCAAGAAAACAGTGAACCAGGACGATACCTCGGCCTACCACCTCTTTTATGCCGACGGCGAGGCAACGCCGGGTACCGACCTCACCTTCTTCGACTGGCCGATCGGCCGCGAACGGCGCGGCACACACAGCATCGCGCGGACTAGCCTCAGGGTCGGCAGCCAGGAGAGCCTTGGCTGGTGGAAGCAGCACCTTGCCAGCGAGGGCATCGTGACAGGAGAGATTGCCGATGTCGGCGGCTACAAGTCACTGGATTTCGAGGACCCCGAAGGCCAGCGCCTGCGGCTCGTCAGCGATGGCGGCAAGGGCGGCAGCCATCCCTGGGCGCAAAGCCCGGTGCCGGCCGAGCATCAGATCCGCGGACTGGGGCCGATCGTTATCAGTGTTCCCGACATCACCAACACCGAGGCGGTGCTGGCCGGGGTGATGAACATGCGCAAGGTCCGCGACTATGCCTCGCCTGATGGCGAGGGCCAGGTCCACGTCTTCGAAATGGGCGCGGGCGGGCCGGCGGCGGAGCTTCATGTGGCCGTGCAGCCCGGGCTGGCACCCGCAAGGCAAGGCGCCGGTGCGGTTCACCATGTCGCCTTCAGGGCGCCAGACGAGGAGACGCTGCATCAGTGGACGGCGCGCCTGGCGGAATTCCGGCTGCCGTCAAGCGGCGAGGTCGAGCGCTACTACTTCCGCTCGCTCTATTTCCGTGAGCCGAACGGCATCCTGTTCGAGATTGCCACCGACGGGCCAGGGTTCACCGCCGACGAGCCGCTGGAGACGCTGGGCGAAAGCCTTGCCCTGCCCCCGTTCCTGGAGGCAAAACGCGCATCGATCGAGGCTGGCCTCAAGCCGCTGAAGTAGATTGCTGCGCGGTCAAGGCGTGCGTCGCGTTCCGCTTCGGGTTCGCGGCGCCTTTTCTTTCCCGGAGACCGAACGAACCGCTTTGACAGGCGCAAGCGTTGCTGGTCAAAGGCAGCATGACGAAACTCCTCGCCCTTGTCATCGTCGGGTTCATGGTCATCCAGCTCATCAAGCCGCTCGGCTGGCCGGGGCTCAGGCGCCGCGGCGATTTCTGGAAATTGGCATTGCTAGCCATGGCGGCGATCTCACTGGCGGCCGTGCTCGGGCACCTGACATAAGGCCTGGCGACAGCTGCGGTCGCTCTTCAGCCGGCAAGCACTGGGCCCACGAGATGTTCCGCCCAGGCCCGGTAGCCGGCCTCCGAGGCATGAAACCCGTCGGAAGCAAAACCGGCCTCGGGGTTGGTGATCGGCAGGCGCGGCGCCGGCACCGCGCCGCGCTCCAGGCAGAGGCGTTCGCCCATCCGGTTCATCGCGGTGGCGCGGATCTCGAGGATCTTGCCGAGCAGCGATGGCATGGCTGGTGCACGCGTGAACTCCAGCACCGGCGACCATACCACGCGCGCCTCCGGCCATTTGGCGCGCAGCGCGTAGAGGAGGCCGCCGAACTCCTTCTTGAAGCGCGGCACGGAATGAAAATTCTTGGTGTCGTTGGTGCCGATGGCGAGCACGATATGCGTCCACGGATCAGCCGACAGATTGGGCAGGACATGGTCGCGGATCTGACCAGATGTCGCCGAATTGAAGCCGGCGGCACGCCAGCGCACAGCGCCGCCGGTGCGCTGCGCAATCATGACGGCAAGCTGCGCGGCAAGCCCGTTTTCGGAATTCCCGATGCCGACCGAAGCGGCGGAGGAATCGCCCAGCACCAACAGCGAGATCGCCGGAGCCTCGCCCGAGATCTCGTGCATGACCGGTCCTTGCGCCGGCAGCATGCGCGAGGTGCGGCGGCGGACACCCAATCCCTGCCAGACATAGATCGGGAAGGCGAGCCAGGTGAGGAAGGTCGGAAAGCGTCGCATCGCTGGTCCATTGAACTGGTTTGCGACCAGCATTTAACGCATGTCGCGAGAGAGGTGAACGAGCATTTCCGGCGAAAACAGGATCGCCTCGAACGCTCTACCCCTTTACGCAATTCCGAAGGGGCTCTGAGCCATCGTGGCAATCGCGCTCCGCTTGCGGCTCGCCTGCATATTCGTCATGCAGCCGCACCCAATCCATCAGGTTGCGGTAGAGGCCGGTCTCATCGCGGCCCTTCGGCGTCAGGTCCAGATAGTGGTAGGCGCCGATCAGTTGTTCGCCGCCGCGGGCACGCGAAACGAAGGTCAGGAAAATGTCGCCGTTCTCGTCCCTGTAGAAAACGCTGGCGCCCGGAAGCTCCTTCGATGTCCGGGCTCGGGTCTCGAAATTGTATGTGGTGTCGCCAGCCGCGATCTGCCTGTCGGTGAAGGAAACCTGCATATCGAAGTTGAAATCAGACGCATAGGACGACACCCAGTCGAACTTCCAGCCCATGCGCTGCTTGTAGGCTACAAGCTCGTCCAGCGGCGCGCGCGAGATCACGACCAGCGATACGTCGTGGTGCATGAGGTGCTGGTTGGCACCGTCGATATGATCGGCAAGAAAGGAGCAGCCTTCGCAATGATTGACGCAGCCCGGCCCGAACATGAAATGGTAGACGATCAGCTGGCTATTGGCGCCAAACAGATCGGCAAGTTTCTTCGGCCCCCGTTCGGTCTCGAAGACGTAGTCCTTGCGAATTTTCAACCAGGGGAGTTCGCGCCGCTCGGCCGCGACGCGCTCGCGAAGCCGCGTCAGTTCCTTCTCGCGGGCCAGATGTGCCTTATGAGCCTCGAACCATTCTTCGCGCGAAACGACCTTGTTGCGATGCATGAACTTCTCCCTGTCTGCACCCCAAGGACGTACGGGATGGGCTCGCCCCGACATCGCCGCTGTCAGGGATGCCCAGAGAAAATAGGAATTCGAATGCCTTGACCCAAGGCCGGTGCGCCAAAACAAAAAACCCGGGCATGTCGGCCCGGGTTCGAAGGGAGGGATAGCAGGGGCTTCAGGCAGCCTGTTCCAGGCTCGCCTTCCATTTCCCAAGTGCCGCCAGGTGGTTCATGTGGGCGCGGTGGGTGAAGGCGGCCTGGCCGGCGGCGATGTTCGAGGCCTTGCCGCTCCATGCCTTCTGCGGGGCGGCCTGCAGCGCGCGGCCATAGGAGAAGGTCAGCTTCCACGGATGCGGGCCGATGGCGTTGATGGCATTGAGGTTGGCGGTCGCCTCCTCGTCCTCCTGACCGCCGGAGAGGAAGGCAATGCCCGGCACCGCGGCCGGCACCGTCTCGCGGAACAGCTTTATCGTTTTCTCCGCGACTTGCTCAGGACTGTCCACCGTGCCCGACTTCTTGCCAGAAAGCACCATGTTGGGCTTCAGGATCGTGCCTTCGAGGACAACACCGGCAGCGTGGAGCTCGTCATAGAGTTTTATCAGCGTCGCCTTGGAGACCTCAAAACAAGTGTCGATGTCGTGAGCGCCGTCCATCAGCACTTCGGGCTCGACGATCGGCACGATGCCGGCCTCCTGGCAAAGTGCGGCATAGCGGGCAAGCGCATGGGTGTTCGAGTTGATCGAAGTGACCGAAGGCACGCCCTTGCCGGTGTCGATGTCGATCACCGCGCGCCATTTGGCAAAACGGGCGCCGAGCTTGTAATAGTCGACAAGCCGCTCGCGCAGGCCGTCGAGGCCTTCGGTAATGGTGTCGCCGGGAAAGCCGGCCAGCGGCTTGGCGCCGGCATCGACCTTGATGCCTGGAATTGCGCCCGCCGCCTTGATGATGTCGACCAGCGGCGTGCCGTCGGCGGCCTTCTGGCGAATGGTCTCGTCATAGAGGATGACGCCGGAAATGTATTTGGCCATCGCGTCCTTGGCGCGGAACATCATCTCGCGGTAGTCGCGGCGGCTGTCGGGGGTAGATTCGACGCCGATGACGTCGAAGCGCTTCTTGATCGTGCCGGAGCTTTCATCGGCGGCCAGCAGGCCCTTGCCGTTGGCCACAATCGCGGCGGCAATGTCTTCGAGACGTTCGCTCATCATGCTTCTCCTAACCGGTTGGTATCGGCCAGCAGGACACTACCGCCAAAGGAATGACGCCGGAAAGCTCGAATCGAGCGAAAGTGGCCGGCGCTGCCGCCAGCTCCCTTCGAGTTGATCGAATTGCCGGTGAGCCGTCGTGCCCTCAGCGCTTCAGCACGTCCACGCCGGGCAATGGCTTGCCTTCCATCCATTCCAGGAAGGCGCCGCCGGCGGTCGAGACATAGGTGAAGTCGTCGGCGACACCGGCGTGGTTCAATGCAGCCACGGTATCGCCGCCGCCGGCGACCGAAACCAGCTTGCCCGCCTTTGTGCGCGCCGCTGCATACTTGGCCGCCGCCACCGTGGCGTGATCGAACGGCTCGATCTCGAAGGCGCCGAGCGGTCCGTTCCAGACAAGCGTCGCGGCGCGGTCGATCCACTCGCCGATCATCGTCACAGTCTTGGCGCCGACATCGAGGATCATGCCATCGGCCGGCACGTCGGAGATGGCGATGGTCTCGCAGGCCGCACCCGCCTTGAATTCCTTGGCGACGACGCCGTCGACCGGCAGGATGATGGCGCAGCCGGCCTCCGCCGCTTCGATCATGATCTGCTTGGCGGTCGGAGCCAGGTCGTGCTCGCACAGCGACTTGCCGACATCGGTGCCGCGCGCGGCGAGGAAGGTGTTGGCCATGCCGCCGCCGATGACGAGAGCATCGACCTTCTTCACCAGGTTCATCAACAGGTCGATCTTGGTCGAGACCTTGGCGCCGCCGACGATGGCAACGACCGGACGGACCGGGTTGCCCAGGCCCTTCTCCAGCGCCTCGAGTTCGGCCTGCATGGTGCGGCCGGCGAAGGAGGGCAAGAGGTGCGCCAGCCCTTCAGTCGACGAATGGGCGCGGTGGGCGGCGGAAAAGGCATCGTTGACGAAGATGTCGCCATTGGCGGCGAGCCGTTCGGTAAAAGCGGGATCGTTTTTCTCTTCGGCCTTGTAGAAGCGGGTGTTTTCCAGGAGCAGCACGTCGCCCTTGTCCATTGCGGCGACAGCGCTGCCTGCCGTGTCGCCGATGCAGTCGGAGGCGAATCCAACGGGACGGCCGAGCACCTCAGCCGTCGCCCTGGCGATCGGCTCCAGCGAGAATTCAGGCGAGGGACCATCCTTGGGCCGACCGAAATGGGCGAGCAGGATGACCTTGGCGCCCTTGCCGGACAATTCGGCGATGGTCGGCGCGATGCGTTCAATGCGGGTGGCGTCGGTGACCTTGCCCTCAGCGACGGGAACGTTGAGGTCGACGCGCACCAGCACGCGCTTGCCGCTGATGTTGCCGATATCGTCCAGTGTCTTGAAGACAGCCATGCCGGTTCCCTTTCGTCTGAAATCGCCGGGACCATACCTCGCATCAATGACGATGCAAGGCTTTGGCTGGGGCCGGGTGCGAAATTTTGAGGCGGACGGGGACATAGTCCGTGAAGACCGCCCGGCCTATGTCAGCGGGCAAACGGTCGCCCGCCTCAGCTTTCGGCCGACGCTTTCTCGACCGGGGGCTCAGGGGCGTCATCCGCCTGTGTTGCCCCCCGCGCCTCAGCCGGCTTGCGCCAGCTGCGGATAAAGGCGGCGAGACGGTCGCCGATCTCGCCGGCGCTCAGGAAGACAGGCACGCGCGCCACCGGCGCGGTCGGCTCGAAGGACAGGCCGAGCCCGGTGATTTTGCCCTTGTCGTCGACGTCGCGCACAATCAGCTCGATCGGACCAAGCAGCACGCGGTCGGCATATTCGGCATGGCCGCCGAGCCGCGCCGTGACCAGCGCACCGACGGTCTGTTTCTGCTCGGCCTCGCTGAGACCGGGCGCATAGGCGGCTTCCAGTTCGGCGGCGGAACGCGCTGGATCGACGGCGAAGGCGCCGAAGAAATCGGCATCCTCGGGATCGACGACGGCGCGGCTGGCGAACAGCTTGTCGAGCAGGCGGGGATAGCGATCGGGCACGAAGATGTAGACTTGATCGCCGGCGGCGAGCCGGCCCATGTCCTGGAAACGCATCGAGCGGCCGTCACGCAGCACCAGCGAGGGCCGCGCCCAGCGCGGGATGCGTTCGCCGCGCGCCACCGGACTGCCCGGCGCCACACGATAGGCAAGGAGTTCGTGGTGCGCGGAGCCGGGCAGTTCCAGTTCGACCTTGTCCAGCGGTCCGAGCCGGGCCGGCACGATCAGGCCGAGGCGCCGCGCCAGCGGGCCGACGGTCCAGCCCTGTATGACCAGGGACACCAGAACGATGATGAAGGCGGCGTTGAAGATGGTGCGGCCGTTTTCCAGCCCGCCGAGCAGCGGTGTGATGGCGAGCAGGATGGACACGGCGCCGCGCAGGCCGACCCAGGAGACGAAGGCGACTTCGGGACGCGGCAGGCGGAACGGGACCAGGCAGAGCCAGACCGCGACAGGACGGGCGACGAACATCAGGAACAGGCCAAGCGCTATCGCAGGCACCATGATCGCCGGGAACTGCGAGGGCGTCGCGAACAGGCCGAGGATGAGGAACATGATGATCTGCGCCAGCCACGACATGCCGTCCTGGAAGCGCTTGAGGATGGTGACAGCGCGGATGTCGGAATTGCCGGCGATGAGCCCGGCGATATAGACCGCCAGGAAGCCGGAGCCGCCGATGGCACCGGCGGCGGCAAAGACCATCAAGGACAGGGTCAGCACGAAGATCGGCAGCAGGCCATGGTCGAGGTTGAGCCGGTCGACAAGGCGCACGATGGCGAGGCCGCCGAGCACGCCGACGATCGCGCCAAGCCCCATGTTGATGAGGAAGCCGAGGATGAGATTGGTGACCAGGACATTGGCTTCGGGGTTGGCGTGGGCGGCGATGATCTCGACCAGCGTGATGGTCAGGAAGATGGCGATCGGATCATTGGTGCCCGATTCCACCTCAAGCGTGGAGCGCACGCGCTCGCGCAGATTGATCTCGCCGGCGCGCAGCAGGAAGAACACCGCCGCCGCGTCGGTCGAGGCGACGGCTGCGCCAAGCAGGAAGGATTCCAGCCAGCTGAGGTCGAGCAGGTAGTAGGCGGCGGCGCCGAACAGGCCGGTGGTGAGAAGGACGCCGAAGGTCGCCAGCGACAGGGCTGGTCCTGCCGCCTGCCGCAGGGCGTTGAGCGGCGTGCCGAAACCGGAATCGAACAGGATGACGGCGAGCGCCAGTGAGCCGGCAAAATAAGCGATGCGGGCATTGTCGAACTGGATGCCGAGCCCGTCGGTCCCGGTGGCGAGCCCGATGCACAGAAACAGGAGCAGGAGCGGGGCGCCGAAGCGAAAGGCGATCAGGCTCGAAAACGCCGCGGCGACAACAAGCGCCGTGCCGACCAGCGTAACGAGATAGATCGCATGCTCCATCCGTGATTTGCCCCTCGAATTCCTCTGCCTCCTGGCTTCACGGCAGAGTGGGGCGAAGGCGTGACCAGTGCAAGGCGGGAGGGTGGTTTTTTGCCCGGCGCCGCCGATTTTCGCGTTGCTGCTCCGGCAAATGAAAACGCCCGGACGAAGCCGGGCGTTTCGAGTGTCGGGAGATCGATCTTCGATCAGGCGATGGTCTTGCCGAAAGCGACCGCGGTGTCGCCCATGCGGTTGGAAAAGCCCCATTCATTGTCGTACCAGGACAGCACCGAAACGAAGTTGCCGTCCATCACCTTGGTCTGGTCGAGCGCCATGATCGAGGACCGCGGATCGTGGTTGAAGTCGATCGACACGTTCGGGTGATGGGTGACTCCGAGGATGCCCTTCAGCTTGCCGTTGGAGGCGGCGATGACCGCCTCGTTGATTTCCTGCACCGTCGTCGAGCGCTTGGCGATGAACTTGAAGTCGACGACCGAGACGTTCGGCGTCGGCACGCGGATCGAGATGCCGTCGAGCTTGCCCTTGAGGTCGGGCAGGACGAGGCCGATCGCCTTGGCGGCACCGGTCGAGGTCGGGATCTGCGACAGGGCGGCGGCGCGGGCGCGGTAGAGATCCTTGTGCATGGTGTCCAGCGTCGGCTGGTCGCCCGTGTAGGAATGGATCGTCGTCATCATGCCCTTTTCGATGCCGACCGTCTCATGCAGGACGGCCGCCAGCGGCGCCAGGCAGTTGGTGGTGCAGGACGCATTCGAGATGACGATGTGGTCCTTGGTCAGCTTGTCGTGGTTGATGCCGTAGACGACGGTCAAGTCAGCGCCGTCGGCGGGCGCCGAGACCAGCACGCGCTTGGCGCCGGCGGTCAGGTGCGCGGCGGCCTTGTCGCGGGCGGTGAAGATGCCGGTGCATTCGAGCGCGATGTCGATGCCGAGTTCCTTCCACGGCAGCTGCGTCGGATCCTTGATCGCGGTGACCTTGAACTTCTCCTTGCCGACGCTGATCTGGTCGCCGTCGACCGACACTTCATGCGGAAAGCGGCCGTGCACGCTGTCAAAGCGCAGCAGGTGGGCGTTGGTCTCGACCGGACCGAGATCGTTGACGGCGACGACATCGATATCCTTGCGGCCGGACTCATGGATGGCGCGCAGGATGTTGCGGCCGATGCGGCCAAATCCGTTGATGGCAACTCTGACAGTCATTTTTCTCTCCCGGGGAGCTGGAGGGCAGACGATTGATCCGCAGCTTCATAGCGGCGGACGGGCAAAGAATCCAGCCGCAGCGGGCTGGATTTAAATCGATTAGGTTGGGCCAGCCTGGCAAAACCGCTTTTCACGCGATCTCGCCGGGTATTTTGTTTCGTGCATGTCGTTATCTCAAGACCGCGACACACTTTTGGGCGACATGCCCGGGCCTCATCCGCCGTGCAGGCGGGCTTCCGCCGCCTTGGCGGCCGCCTCGGCGGTGATGCCGAAATGCGGATAAAGCTGTTCGATCGTACCGCTCGCACCGAAGCCGGTCATTCCGATGAAGATGCCGTCCGAGCCGATGAGATGATCCCAACCCTGGCGGATGCCGGCCTCGATCGCCATCTTGATCGGTGCCTCGCCGATCGTCTTCTTGCGATAGGCGTCGGTCTGCTTGTCGAACAGTTCGAAGCAAGGCACAGAGACGACACGGGTCGGGTGGCCATGTTTTTCCAGAAGGTCGCGTGCGCCAAGCGCGATCTCGACCTCGGAACCGGTGGCGAAGATCGTCACGGCGGCCTCGCCGCTGGCGGCGGCGAGCTCATAGGCCCCCTGGCTGCTCAGGTTCTTTTCGGTGAACTCGGTGCGCACGGTCGGCAGGTTCTGGCGGGTCAGCGCCAGGGTCGACGGCGTCTTTTCGGATTCGAGCGCGATCTGCCAGCATTCGGCGGTTTCCACCGCGTCGGCCGGACGGAACACATTGTGGTTGGGAATGGCGCGCAGGGCGGCCATGTGCTCGACCGGCTGGTGGGTCGGCCCGTCTTCGCCCAGACCGATGGAATCATGGGTCATGACGAAGATCGAGCGGATACCCATCAGCGAGGCAAGCCGCATCGAGGGGCGGGCATAGTCGGAGAAGCACAGGAAGGTGCCGCCATAGGCAATGACGCCGCCATGCAGCGTCAGGCCGTTGATCGCGGCAGCCATGCCGTGTTCGCGGATGCCGTAATGGACATAGCGCTGGCCGTAATCGTCCGGCGTGATGTTCTTGGTCTGGCTGGTCTTGGTGTTGTTGGAGCCGGTCAGGTCGGCCGAGCCGCCGATGGTTTCCGGCACCGCACCATTGATGACTTCCAGCGCCATTTCCGACGATTTGCGGGTCGCGACCTTCGGCTTGTCGGCTGAAAGCTTCTTCTTGTAGTCGGCGATGACGGCGTCGAAATTCGCCGGCAGCTTGCCACTGGTGCGGCGCTCGAACTCGGCCTTCAGCTTTGGATCGGCCTTGGCCAGGCGGCCTTCCCAGTCCGTGCGCGCCTTGACGCCGGCCTTGCCGGCGGAGCGCCAGGCATCGAGAATGTCAGCCGGGATCTCGAAGGGCGGCGAGTCCCAGTTGAAGAACTTGCGCGCGCCAGCGATCTCATCTGGGCCGAGCGGCGAGCCGTGCGCCTTGTTGGTGCCGGCCTTGGTCGGAGCACCGAAGCCGATGGTCGTCTTGCAGGCGATCATCGTCGGCTTGTCGGAATGGCGGGCGGCCTCGATGGCGTAGGCGATCGCTTCCGGATCGGTGCCGTCGATGTGGCTGGCGTTCCAGCCGGAGGCCTGGAAGCGCGCGACCTGGTCGGTGTTGTCGGCGAGCGAAACCGGACCGTCGATCGAGATGTTGTTGTTGTCCCAGAAGACAATCAGCTTGTTGAGCTTGAGGTGACCGGCAAGGGCGATGGCTTCCTGGGAAACACCTTCCATCAGGCAGCCGTCGCCGGCCAGCACATAGGTGTAGTGGTCGACAAGGTCGTTGCCGAAGGCGGCGTTCATGATGCGCTCGCCGAGCGCGAAGCCGACCGAATTGGCGAGGCCCTGGCCGAGCGGGCCGGTCGTGGTCTCGATGCCGGTGGCGTGGCCATATTCGGGATGGCCGGCGGTTTTCGAGCCCAACTGGCGGAAGTGCTTGATCTGGTCGATGGTCATGTCTTCGTAGCCGGTCAGGTGCAGCAACGAATAGAGCAGCATCGAACCATGGCCCGCCGACAGGATGAAGCGGTCACGGTCGGCCCAATGCGGGGCCTTGGGATCGTATTTCAGGAAGCGGGTGAACAGCACCGTGGCAATGTCGGCGCAACCCATGGGCAGGCCGGGATGGCCGGAATTCGCCTTCTCGACGGCGTCCATGGAGAGAAAACGGATCGCATTGGCCATCCGGTCATGTTGTTCACGCGACGTCATGGTACCTCCAGGGTGGGGGTTTGGGGGCTTGGGAGAGCCCTTGAAAAGGGTGCGCGACACATAGCAGGCGCGGGCTTTTAGTCAACAAATCGGGTGCAGATTTGCCGGTCTTGTGATGTCGGCGGTGGACCTACTTTAGCGTTAGCGGGGGACAGTCGCGAGAGCTTTATTGACGTTGCCTTCACCCGGTGCCTAATGTTTCCGGGATAACGCGTTCTGAACGCGAACGATTCGGTGATGGGCAGGGCACAGGACGAAGCCATGACCGGGGAAACCACGCTCAAGGAAGTGATCGCCAGGCTGAGCAAGGCCATCGAAGGGCTGGAAAACGCCGTCGCGGCCAAGCTCGAGCATGAACGCGACTATTCGGAAGCCGAGGCCGAAGTACAGCGGATGAATGCCGACCGCTCGCGGTTGGCGCAGGAACTCGACAATTCCGAAGCGCGCGCCGAACGGCTGGAAGACGCCAACAAGGAAGTGTCGCGACGGCTGGTGACCGCGATGGAAACCATCCGCGCCGTGTTGGACAGATAGGAGCTGGCCCGATGGCACAGGTCACGGTTTCAATCGACGGCAAGCAGTACCGCATGGCCTGCGACGAGGGCCAGGAAGAGCATCTGATTGATCTCGCCGAGCGTTTCGACCGCTATGTCTCGCACCTGAAGGATTCCTTCGGCGAGATCGGCGACCAGCGGCTGACCGTCATGGCCGGCATCATGGTGATGGACGAGCTTTCCGAGCTGCAGAAGCGCGTCAAGGGCATGGAAAGCGAAGTGCTGACCTTGCGCAAGACGCGCGACGAGGCGCTGACCAAGGCCGACAAGAGCGACAGCGTGCTGACCAGCGCGCTCGGCGCCCTGGCGCAGCGTATGGAAGATTTGTCGGCGACGCTGGCAATCAACAAGGCCTGAGGCGTCTTCGCTGATCCCTGCCGCTTGTCTCATGCCCGATACCACGACGTATTTTTGGCCTGATCCCGCGTGTGGGGAAAAATTTTTGCCCATCGAGTGAATGGCCGTCATCTCCAGCGTTTAATCAGTCGCGCTGCGGTGCTACGATCAGGTGCCGGGCGCCGGGCGGCGAAGATCCGGCCACATTCACAAGGGGTAGGGATAGGTCATGAGTCTTCGTATCAACGATATCGCGCCGGACTTCACCGCCGAGACCACGCAGGGAGCCATCAAATTCCATGACTGGATCGGCGACGGCTGGGCGATCCTGTTCAGCCATCCGAAGAATTTCACGCCGGTCTGCACGACCGAGCTTGGCACGATGGCCGGGCTCGAGGGCGAGTTCAAGAAGCGCAACGTCAAGATCATCGGCATTTCGGTCGACCCGGTCGAAAGCCACGGCAAATGGCAGGACGACATCAAGACGGCGACCGGCCATTCGGTGCATTATCCGCTGATCGGCGACAAGGACCTCAAGGTCGCCAAGCTTTATGACATGCTGCCAGGCGGCGCCGGCGAAACTTCGGAAGGCCGCACACCCGCCGACAACGCCACCGTGCGCTCGGTCTACGTCATCGGGCCGGACAAGAAGATCAAGCTGGTGCTGACCTACCCGATGACCACGGGGCGCAACTTCGACGAGATCCTGCGGGCGGTCGATTCCATGCAACTCACCGCCAAGCATCAAGTGGCGACGCCGGCGAACTGGAAACAAGGTGAGGACGTCATCATCACCGCCGCCGTTTCCAACGAGGATGCGATCAAGCGCTTCGGCGCCTACGAGACCATCCTGCCCTATCTCAGGAAGACCAAGCAGCCCTCCGCCTGAGCCAGCACGCCGGAATGGTTTCCGGCGTTTTCCGCTCCTGCGAACCAAGTCATGCTTGACTGGTTCGTCGGGGCGGACAACCATGCTCACGGTGGGTTCCGGCGGAGAAAATCGTTCCTGCCGGCTAGGTCTGGGGAAGCCGGACGTGCAGATAACTTTGGCGAAGCCGCAGGTCAGCGGTTTTTATGACAAGCCGACCGGGGCCATCCAGTATGTCGTCGCAGACCCGGCGACGAAGCGATGCGCCATTATCGATCCGATCCTCGACTTCGACGAGAAATCCGGCGCGACGAGTACGAAGAGCGCGGATGGCTTGCTCGGTTTCATTGGGGAAAACGGGCTGGAGCTCGAGTGGATCCTCGATACCCATCCCCACGCCGACCATTTCTCGGCGGCGCATTACCTGAAACAGAAGACCGGAGCGCCGATGGCGATCGGCGACAGGGTCGTCGACGTACAGGCACTGTGGAAGGTGATCTATAACTGGCCGGACTTTCGGGCTGACGGCTCACAGTGGGACAGGCTGTTCGCCGAGGGCGAGACCTTCCGGATCGGAACCCTTCCGGTCAGGGTGCTGTTCTCGCCTGGACATACATTGGCATCGATCACTTATGTTATCGGTGACACCGGCTTCATCCACGACACCCTGTTCATGCCCGACAGCGGCACGGCAAGAACGGATTTTCCCGGTGGAAGCGCCGCGCGGTTGTGGCGCTCGATCCAGGGCGTCCTGGCCTTGCCGGAGGAAACCCGGCTGTTCGTCGGCCATGATTACCAGGCCGGCGGGCGCGAACCGATGTGGGAAAGCACGGTCGGGGCGCAGAAGGCGACCAACATCCATCTTGTCGCCGCGCGTACAGAGGCCGAGTTCGTCGCGCTACGCGAGGCGCGCGATCGCACATTGCCGATGCCGCGGCTGATCCTGCACGCGCTGCAGGTCAACATCAATGGCGGGCGGCTGCCGGAGCCGGAAGCCAATGGCCGGCGCTACCTCAAATTTCCGCTGGATTCGCTTTGAGGCAACCGTGGCTCCTGCTGCGGCGTACAAAAAAGGCGGCGCCAGTTTCCTGACGCCGCCCTGCTATTTCCTGGCCGAAGCCGGCTTTAAGCCGCCGGCTGTGCCTCGATGGTGCGTAGCGCCTGCATCTGGCGCTTGGCGGCGGCCTTGACCGCATCCTGCACCTTCTCGAAGGCGCGCACCTCGATCTGCCGCACGCGCTCGCGGCTGATGTCGAACTCAGCCGACAGTTCCTCGAGCGTCAGCGGCTCCTCGGCGAGGCGGCGTGCCTCGAAGATGCGCCGCTCGCGATCGTTGAGCACGGCCAGAGCGCCCGACAGCATGCCGCGCCGGTTTTCCAGCTCGTCCTGCTCGATCAGCATCTCTTCCTGGCTTTCGTGGTCGTCGACCAGCCAGTCCTGCCATTCGCCGGACTCGCCTTCCGTCGCCCGGATCGGCGCGTTGAGTGACGCGTCGCCGGACAGGCGGCGGTTCATCGACACCACTTCGGCCTCGGAAACGTTCAGCCGCGTGGCGATCTCGGCGATCTGGTCGGGCTTGAGGTCGCCATCGTCCAGCGCCTGGATCTTGCCCTTCACCTTGCGGAGATTGAAGAACAGACGCTTCTGGTTGGCGGTCGTGCCCATCTTGACCAGGCTCCACGAGCGCAGGATGTATTCCTGGATCGAGGCCTTGATCCACCACATGGCGTAGGTGGCGAGGCGGAAACCGCGCTCGGGTTCGAATTTCTTGACGGCCTGCATGAGGCCGACATTGCCTTCCGAGATCACTTCGCCGATCGGCAGGCCATAGCCGCGATAGCCCATGGCAATCTTGGCGACGAGCCTCAAATGGCTGGTGACGAGCTTGTGCGCGGCCGTGGTGTCTTCATGCTCGGCGTAACGCTTGGCGAGCATGTACTCTTCCTGCGGCTGAAGCATGGGAAAGCGGCGGATTTCTTCCAGATAGCGGCTGAGGCCGCCTTCACCGGAAACGATACTGGGTAATGACTGGGCCATGATAGCGCCCCCTCTCGATTGGAGTGATGCCCCCGAAACGCGGCAGGCATGTGACGCGAACACCAAAGGCTCGCTCGCGACAACAGATCTTATACAGGAACAAAACCAGAAAAGACAGGCATTTGTTCAACACGAAACAGTGTGTCACGCTGAAGTGAACAATGCCACTCAGGTTTTCTGATGGCAGGTCAGAGCTTGCGAAAGCCGCCGACGAGTTCCTCCATGTCCCCCGGTAACGGCGCTTCGAACCTCATCGTTAGATGGGTAGTCGGGTGCCGAAATGCAAGGAGCCATGCATGCAAAGCTTGCCGGGAGAATGCCTTGACTTGGCTTTTCAGCGGTTCGGGCAGCCGATTGGCCTTGGTACGGAAGGCCAGGCCGTAGTCCGGGTCGCCAATCACGGGATGGCCGATATGGGCCATGTGGACGCGGATCTGGTGGGTGCGACCGGTTTCCAGCCGGCATTCGACGAGGCTAGCGGCAGCGAATTCCCGCTGGCCCTCGCCGAAACGCTCCTGCACGGCAAAACGGGTGACGGCGTGGCGTGCGTCGTCGCGGCCTTCCGGCACGACGGCGCGGCGAACCCGGTCGGAGGCGCGGCCAAGCGGTGCATCGATCGTGCCGGTCGGCCTCTGCGGTATGCCCCAGACCAGCGCCAGGTAGGCGCGCTCGAGATCGCCGGTCAGGCCGTGGTCGGCGAACGCCTCCGACAGAGCCTTGTGGGCACGGTCGGTCTTGGCGACCACCATGACGCCGCTGGTCTCCTTGTCGAGGCGATGGACGATGCCCGGGCGGCGCACCCCGCCAATGCCTGACAGGCTGTCGCCGCAATGATGAATCAGCGCATTGACCAGCGTGCCGGTCCAGTTGCCGGCGCCGGGGTGCACGACGAGCCCCGCCGGCTTGTTGATGACGATCAACTCGTCGTCTTCGTAGAGCACGTCGAGCGCAATGTTCTCGCCCTGCGGCTGCGCCGGCTCCGGTTCCGGCATGGCGACCGACACATTTTCGCCCGCGCGCATCTTGCGCTTGGTTTCGTCGACCGGCTTGCCGTCGATGACGACGGCGCCTTGCCTGATCAGCATCTGCACGCGACTGCGTGACATGTCCGGGCCAAGGGCTGTCGCCAGCCACTGATCGAGGCGTTGGCCGGCCGCGTCCGCGCCGGCGACCAGCAAGGTGGGCGCGGCCTCTATCAACAGGTCCTCTATCAATTCGGGGGCCTCTTCGCTATGAGCGCTCATCGAAAAACCATTCCGGAATGTTTGCCATGGCCCGGCCCGATGCCGATGAAGAGCAGGAAAAGCCGCTCGCCCCCGAAGTCGACAAGCTGCGCGGCAAGCTCATCCGCTTCATGGCCATCAATCTCGGCCTGCTCTTTCTGGCTCTTATGGTGGTGATCGCGGCGATTGTCTACAAATCACGCAAGGCAACGCCGGTGAGCCCGCCGCTGGCCGGCGACGTCCAGGTGCCCGCCGGCGAACCGCTCAGCGGGGACATCGTGCTGCCGGTTGGCGCCAAGGTGGTCGGTCAGTCACTGTCGGGCAGCCGCCTTTCGATCGACGCCGAGCTTGCCGACGGCAGCCGTGCGATCTTCGTCTACGATATCGCCGAGCGCCGCCTGATTGGCCGTTTTGCGATCCGCAACAAATAGGCCGGCGCCAATGCGGCAAACACATTTGCCACCGACATGACCGGCTTCGCCGAACACCGTCGTGTCGCGACCGTGGCGCTGGTCGTCGCCAGCTATGACGAGGCGATCGCCTGGTATGTCGAGCGGCTGGGTTTTACGCTGACGGAGGATGTCGATCTCGGCGGCGGCAAGCGGTGGGTCACGGTCGCGCCGTCCGACGGGCAGGGCGCCAGGCTGCTGCTGGCCGAGGCGTCCGGCGAGACGCAGAGGAAAAGCATCGGCAACCAGACCGGCGGCCGGGTTTTTCTCTTCCTCGAAACCGACGATTTTGCCGGCGACCATGCAGCGATGCTGGACAAGGGCGTCGAATTCCGCGAGGCGCCGCGTCACGAAGCCTATGGCACGGTGGCGGTTTTCGCCGATCTGCATGGCAATCTGTGGGACCTGATCCAGCCGAAACGGTAACGCGGGGCGGCTTTTCATTCGATGCGGCAAAGCCGCCGAACCCCAGTTGCTTTTTCCCGGCCGTCAGCCTATATCGCCCCTTCTTGAGCGCGCCCATCGTCTAGCGGTCAGGACACCGCCCTCTCACGGCGGGAACAGGGGTTCGATTCCCCTTGGGCGTACCAGGCAACGGTCCTGTCGTTGACCTCCAGACAATCCTGCAGTTTCGGACCCGTCCCGCATGGGCTCCGCATACATCGAAAGAGCACGCAAAGCCTGCGAGAGCCCGGGCTTCCCATACCCCGAATCCACCCAATTTAAGTCAAGCCGCGACGCTTGAAAGCACTGCGATCCCTGATACTTGCGGTGCGGGAATAGCTTTCGCGGCAACGCGGGTTTCGGGTCGGGTAGAGTTTGGAATGGCCTCTGTTGGGACGACATGCACGCACTGCCATGGCGGTGGAAAGGTTTTCGACTGCTCGAGATGGCGTACCTCAAAAGGGTATTGCTGCCCGCACGGGACACATCAAAGCGGTTGCCCGGGAAAGACCATGATATGCGCGCAGTGTGCCGGGCTTGGAACGATACCAGAAACCGAGTTCAGGGCCGTCGCGTAGGCCGTCATATCGCGACAATCATGGAGTTCGCGGCCATCTATTCCTAGCCTTGCGGGTGGGGACGGCAGGCAGGTTAAGGTTTGGTTTACCAATAGCCTGTCTACTGGGGACAATTCGCTTTCAGCCTGCGACCACGGATGTACTGGCGCAGTTGTCGAGGCGGAAAGGAAAGGTCGGCTCCGTGCCGGCCTTTTTGCTTTTTCGGGCTACATGGCTCGCATCGGCCAGGCGCCAGGGCGGCTTCGCAGTCGGCTTTCTTCGAACAACTTTTTGGCAAGGGATATTGTCATTGCCCATGTCGGCTCTACCATCGATCACAGCAGTCCGGCGGGTTGCCGGACCGTCGTGACGATGAGGGCTTGCGATGAAACGTGCTGCAAAACTGGCGATTGCGGGTGTGATGTCGGCAGGTGTCGTATATGCATCGGCCGCAACGCTCAACAGTATGGACGATGTCGGGACCGCGATCCAGTCCTGCTGGACACCGCCTGCCGGTGCCGGAGATTCGACTGTAACCCTGAGTTTCAGTTTCAAGCGCGACGGCACTCTGATAGGGCCGCCGCGACCAACCGCCGCCAAGGTGGCTGGCGACGACAAGGCACGTAAGGCGTTCATCGATGCGGCAATAGCGGCGGTGAAGAATTGCACGCCGCTGAGTTTATCGCCGGCGCTGTCGCAAGGGATTGCCGGCAACGTGTTCACGCAGCAATTCGTTTCGCCCAAGCAATAGCGGTAGCGCCCAAAGAACGCCTGCCATGGAGCGGGCATCGGCACGGGTGTTCGTCGAACCGGAGAACCGGGTCGGGTGTCGTTTCCCCCGATCGCCGCAGATCAATGGCTCAGGCGCCGTGCTTCGGCATGCCGTGCCAGATCCGGGGTCTCGAAGACGTAGTCGCTCCAGGCCGATTCCGGAATCTGCCCGGCCAGATAGCACTCCAGCAACAGGTTTTGCTCGGGGTTGAGCGGCCGTGGGGCACGCCCGTGATCCAGTCCGAGGGAGTGAAAAAGGTTTCTTGTCAGCTCCGATACGGTGAAATGCATCGACATCGCGCGTTCTCCTTTGCGCTTCAACGCAGCAGTACGGGCAAGGTTTCAGTGCCGGACACCGGTAACGCCTGATTGATCGCAGGCTCGACGCATCGGCCTGCCGACGGCCACCCAGCTCGAGTCGATCGAGGCCGGCCAGCGGACCGTGCGTGTGGTCGGCCCCGCCTTTTTCCCGGCTGAATGACCCCACGAGCATTCCCGCGGGAACGGCAGTCTTCGGAACAGGGGCCGCTTCCCGGCGTTGTGGTCGATAGGCAGGGAGAAGCGCCATGGCCACGTTCAGGGAAATGCGGGTACTGGAGATCGTCGAAGACGGCTCCCTGACTACCGACCAGAAGATCGCCGAATTGCGCAAGATCGAGTCCGAGGCGCGCGGGCTGCAACGGGCGGCGTCGGAGAGCCCGATGGGCGACGATGACGGCTGGCAGGACGATCTGCGCCAGGTTCGGCTTGCGCTCGACAAGCTCGGCGCCAAGGAACCGAAGAAGGGCGCGGCAACGCTATAGAACCGAGCCGTTCCTAAGCACGTCGCCTCAAAGCGGATTCAGGCGCCGCGCTTTAGGTCTTTGTTTTTATGCATTAGTCGCAAACCATGCGAACTCTTTGGCCGGGAGCGCTTACGTTCCTGCATGCCAATTGTTTTTCTGGGCCCGATGACGGAGGAGAGGGCGGTGACGCCCTGGTCTGAGACCGTCTGTGAGGCGCAGGCTTAACGACCCTGCGCTCGTAAAACCGTCCGGGAGGCTGGGGTGGACCCGGAAAGGCGCTGTTGTCGACCTGCGGCTGGTAGTCGACATTGGGCGGCGGCCGGTCCCAGATCCGCCTGGCGTCGAGCGGCCGCGGAATAACCACCGTGCCGTCATAGCTGCGAGAGCAGCCGCCGCCGAAAAGCAGCGCCACGCCCAGCAAGAAAGGCCCTATCCGTCCGTACATTAGCAACACCCCTGTGCATGCTTATAGCGCGGCCTTGCTCCGCGCCACAACCGGACGGAATAACGCAGCAGGAACAGGCCGGTTGCGCCGTTAAGGTTAGCGGATCGTTAATGCTTCTGCGGCACATTCCGCCGACGGACCGCGGAGGGAGGGTTCGGCCTTGATTTTCGGGGTGGGGACAGCATGGCGGAATCGGACGAAGCAATCGGCGTGCGCGGCAAGCGCAAGCCCGGCAAGGCAGCCGCGCATGGCGGCGATGGGCCATCCGGCGGCGACGTGGATTGCGCCGACGCGCTGCGCCAACTCGTCGAAGCGGGCTCGGACTGGATTTGGGAAACCGACGCGGAACTGCGCTTTTCCTGGCTTTCCCAAGATTACCAGGCGGCAACCGGTATCGATCCGGCAATGGTGCTTGGCCGGTTCCGCTTCGATTTTCTCAACCAGGTCCTGAAGGGCAACCGCGGTGCGGCGGCGCATCTGGAGGATTTGCAGGCGCACCGGCCGTTCCGTGACTTCGTCTACGAACTGAAGGGGGGCCGCCCCGACTGCCGCTGGGTGCTGACGTCAGGCTTCCCGCGTTTCGACAGCGAGGGAAAATTCGTCGGCTATCGCGGCCTGGGCCGCAACGTCACCGCGCTGGCCAGCGCCTTCGAGGCCATGCAGCCGGCGGCTGGCGGCGATGCCGTCCAGCATCTCGCCGATCTCGAGCGGACGATGGATGCCATGCATATGGGCGTCGTGCTTCTGGACGCCAGGCTCGATACGCTCATCGTCAACAAGGCCTATCGCGATCTCTCCAGGATTCCGGACGGGGCCGTGACGGTAGGCGCGCCGTTCAGCCTGCTGATGGAACTCAATCGCCGCAACGGCATCTATGGCGACATCGACGAAGAGCAATGGCAGCGCTACCTCGCCACGCGCATCGAAGAGCTCAAGGCCGGCACCGTCGCACCTCGGGAGTTTGCCCACACCGACGGGCGCACCATGATGTTCTCCGTCACGGCTCTGTCGGGAGGCAAACGCCTGCTGACCTACTATGAGGTCACCGAGGTCAAGCGGCGGGACGCCGAGATCGAGAATGCCAACGCCAAGATAGCCGAGACTTTCGCCAATCTCCGCACCATGGTCGATCAGATGCCGATCGGTGTTCTTGTCCTCGATGCCGACATGCGTGCCGAGGTCATCAACCGCGCCTTTTACGATTTCTGGCAGATCGACGCCCGGCGCGCCGAGACCGGCTGCAGCTTCCGCGATCTGATGGAAGCCAGCCGCGACATCGACCCGTATGGTTCGGACGACGCGACATGGCAGCGGCATGTCGCCGAACGCGAGGCTGAAATCAGAGCCGGCACAGCTGGAGCGAGGCAGTTCCCGCGCAATGACGGCAGGACGCTGATCTCGTCGATGGCGCCGCTGGCCGGCGGCAAGCGGTTCATTTCCTATGTCGATGTCACCGACATGAAGGATCGCGAGGCCGAACTTGCCGAAGCGCTGGAAAAGGCGCGGCTGGCGGAAGCAGTAATCAACGGGGTCAAGGATCCGATCTTCGTCAAGGACGACAATCTGCGCTTCGTCTTCGTCAACGAGGCCTTCGCGGCGCTGTTCAAGCAGGCGCCGCAAGCCATGCTTGGCAGGCCGGGAAGCGATTTCCTCGGGCCGGACGAGGTCGCGCTGTTCGAAAGCAGCGAACGCGAGGTGCTGGCCGGCGGACAGCAATACGAAGTGGAAGAAAGCTTCGAGGCCGGCGGCGGCACCCGTTCGCGTATCGTCAGGAAGAACCGCGTCCGCATGGCAAGCGGCCGCGACTATGTCGCCGGCTTTCTGTTCGACATCTCCGACATGAAGCGGCGCGAGACCGAAGCCGAAGATGCGCGCAAGCATCTCGCCAGCGTGCTGGAATCGCTGCCGGCGGGGGTTATCATCTACGACCGCGACGACAAGTTCGTCTTCGCCAACCACAGGCTGCAGGATACGTTGCCGGCGCTGAAGCCTTTCTGGCAGCCCGGCCGCACCTTCCGCGAAGCGCTGGAGTTCGGCCATTCGGTGGGTTATTTCCGTTCGAGTGGCGATCCTGGGATCGACAGCCTGTACGAAGGCGATTCCGAACGCTGGCTTGACGGCATCCTGGCGCGTTACCGTCTGCCGAATTCCTCCTATGAGCGCCTCAATGCCGATGGCCGCTGGTACCAGGTCTACGACATGCGCACAGGCGACGGCACGTTCATCGGGGTGCGCGTCGACATCACCGACCTCAAGAGCCGCGAGGCGGCGCTTCATGACTCGATGCGCCAGATCGATCTCTTCCGCCATGTCATGGACGAGTTGCCGGTAGCCGCCTTCATCAAGGCGCAGGACCTGAGCATCGAATTCGTCAACAAGGCCTGGTGCGCGCTGACCGGTCTCGCCAAGGACGACGTCATCGGCCGGACCGACCGTCAGCTGTTCAACGGCGAGGAAGCGGAGGGCTTCAGCCAGGACGATACCGATGTCGTGACGAACGGCAATGTGCGCGAGGTCGAGGAGCCCGTCACCCATCGTGACGGAACGGTGCGGCAGTTGATGACGCGCAAGAGCCGCCTGGTGGCCACGGACGGATCGGTGCATCTGGTCGGCTCCAGCACCGACATCACCGATGTCAAGGCGCGCGAGCAAGCTCTGGAAGAGAGCATGCGCGAGAACGAGGTGTTCCGCAGCCTGATCGACAACGTGCCGGTGTCGATCTACGCCAAGCGCTCCGATCTCAGGCAATTCTATGTCAACAAGGGCTGGTGCGATCTCACCGGCTTCAGCAAGCAGGAGGCGATCGGCAAGACCGACGTCGAGATCTTCGGGCCGGATGGCGAGGCCTTCGTGGCCAGCGATCTCGCCGTGCTGCGTACAGGCGAAACCCAGGAGATCGAGGAGACGGTGCGCCTTCCAGACGGCAGCGTCAGGCATCAGTTCGCCCGCAAGGGCGCAATGATCGCCTCCGACGGTTCGCTCTACCTGATCGGTTCGACCACCGATATCACGGAACTCAAGCAGCGCGAGGCGGAGCTCAGCGAGGCGCGCCGGCGCGCCGTGCTCGCCGACCGCGCCAAGTCGGAGTTCCTCGCCAATATGAGCCACGAGATCCGCACGCCGATGAACGGCGTACTGGGCATGGCTGAACTCCTGGCCAAATCCAATCTCGATCCCAAGCAGAAGACATTCACCGACATCATCGTCAAATCGGGCAACGCGCTGTTGACCATCATCAACGACATCCTGGATTTCTCCAAGATCGATGCCGGCCAGCTGGTGCTCGACCCGTCGCCCTTCAATCTCGCCGAGGCGATCGAGGACGTGGCGACGCTGGTATCGACACGGGCCAAGGAAAAGGATCTCGAGCTCATCGTGCGCATCGAGCCACGGCTCGAAAGTCTGTTCATCGGCGATGTCGGCCGCATCCGGCAAATCGTCACCAACCTGCTCGGCAATGCGGTGAAGTTCACCGATGAAGGCCACGTGCTGGTCGACGTGACCGGCGAACCGGTTCCGACGGGAACCAGGCTGACGATCTCGGTCACCGATACCGGCATAGGCATCCCCGAGGAAAAACTGAAACTGGTGTTCGAGAAATTCAGCCAGGTCGATACGTCCTCGACAAGGCGCCACGAGGGCACCGGGCTTGGCCTTGCCATCACCTCGCGGCTGGTCGACCTGATGGGCGGCGACATTGGCGTCGAGAGCGCCGAAGGCAAGGGGTCGACCTTCTGGTTCACGGTGACGCTGCCAGGGGCCGGGCAGCAGGGCGGGCAGCGCATCACGCCGGTGGACGTGACGGGCGCACGCGTGCTGATCGTCGACGACAACGCCGTCAACCGCGCCATCCTGACCGAGCAGATGACCTCGTGGACGTTCGATTCCTGCGCGGCCGAAAGCGGCGCCGAAGGTCTCAAGGTGCTGATCGCCGCGGCAGCTTATGGCGTGAAGGTCGACTGCGTCGTGCTCGACTACCAGATGCCTGAAATGAGCGGCGCCGAAATGGCGCGTATCGTGCGCAACACCGAGGGCCTCGCGGACACACCGATCATCATGCTGACATCGGTCGACCAGTCGCTTGCCAACACCAGCTACCGCGATCTTGGCATCGACGCCCAGCTGATCAAGCCGGCGCGCTCCTCGGTGCTCCTGGAAACGCTGGTCGCGACGATCCAGCGCCATCGCCACGCCACCAGCGGCCACGCCGTTCAACCGCTCGCGGGCGAGGCGCCCGAGGCGTCCCGGCCGCCGCCCCTGGCACCATCCGAGCAGCGCGCGCAATTGCAGCCGCCACAGGTTCGCCCCAGGTTGCCCGCGACGGCCGGCGGGCACAGGCTGGATATCCTGGTGGCCGAGGACAATGAGGTGAACCAGATGGTGTTCACGCAAATCCTCGGCGAGACCGGCTATGGTTTCGAGATCGTCGGCAATGGCCGCAAGGCGCTCGACGCCTTCGGCACGCTCAATCCGTGCATGATCCTGATGGATGTCTCGATGCCGGAGATGAGCGGTCTCGAAGCGACGGCCGCGATCCGCCTGCTGGAGCAGGAGACCGGCACGCATGTGCCGATCGTCGGCGTCACCGCGCATGCGCTCAAGGGCGACCGCGAGCGCTGCCTGGAGGCAGGCATGGACGACTATCTGCCCAAGCCGATCAGCCCCAGGGCCCTGCTCGAGAAGGTCGAGCGCTGGGTCGGCGCCGGCCGTCAGGTCCACCGCAACGCGGGATAGAGCCCGCGTCGCCTAGATTGCGGGACCCGGCGAGGCAATCAAGGAATCAGCGGGAGATTCGCTGCTACCGCTGCGTGCAATGACTATGGTGCGATCGCGCCATATCAAAGGCGGCGTCCAGCCGGAACAATAGCGAAATTGAATTCCGCTCTTCTCAGTTACGGGCGGGAGCAGCGACCGCCTGCAAGAAACAGTGTCACTCTACCCCAACGGACCTGTTTTTGGCGATGGCCCGGCCATGACACGCTCTGGCTGCGAGCAACGCGCTCCCGTCCGGATTTTCTTCACTTGGGAAAGCCTGGTCGAGTCCGTGGTGATTCCAGCCGTCGGACGGCTCAAGCCCCTGATTCCGGCGGCAAACTCGGACCGCGCCGCGAGCGCCCGAGATCAGCGTCTTTCGCGTTGCCGGCAACGCGTTACCGGGCTGACATGAAACTGTCATGCGACTGTTATAATCGAAGGCTATTGGCCTCAGCGGCGCCGGCAAGAAGTGGCGCCGAGAGACCATCTTCCGAACAGGAGCAGGCCACATGAGACATTTCATCCGCTCGGCGGCCGTTGCGATTGCAATGGCTGCGGCGTCCACCCTCACCCTTTCCGCAGCAATGGCAGCTGACCTTTCCGGCGCCGGCTCGACCTTCATCTATCCGGTGTTCGCCAAATGGGCCGACACCTACAAGAAGGACACCGGCATCGGCCTCAACTATCAGTCGATCGGCTCGGGCGGCGGCATCAAGCAGGTCATCGCCAAGACCGTGACCTTCGGCGCCACCGACAAGCCGATGTCCGACGCCGATCTCGAAAAGAACGGCCTCGTGCAGTTCCCGATGGTGATGGGCGGCATCGTGCCGATCGTCAACCTGACGGGCATCAAGCCGGGCGAACTCGTCCTCGACGGCAAGACGCTGGCCCAGATCTATCTCGGCGCGATCACCACCTGGGACGATGCCGCGATCAAGGCCCTGAACCCCTCGCTCACCCTGCCGTCGACCGCTATCGCCGTCGTTCATCGTTCGGACGGCTCGGGCACGACCTTCAACTTCACTGACTACCTCGTGAAGCTCTCGCCCGACTGGAAGGACAAGGTTGGTTCGGACACGGCCGTCGAGTGGCCGACCGGCGTCGGCGCCAAGGGCAGCGAAGGCGTTGCCAACACCGTCAAGCAGACCGACGGCGGCATCGGCTATGTCGAATATGCCTATGCCAAGCAGAACAATCTCTCCTACTCCAAGATGCTGAACGCCGCCGGCAAGGTCGTCGAGCCGTCGCTCGAATCCTTCGGCGCGGCTGCTTCGAACGCCGACTTCAAGGGCGCCAAGAACTTCAACGTCATCATCACCAACGAGCCGGGCGACGCCACCTGGCCCATCGCTGCCTCGACCTGGGTGCTGATCCACAAGACCCCGGACGATGCCGCGGCCACCGGCGAAGCGCTCAAGTTCTTTGCCTGGGCCTACAAGGACGGCAAGGAAACCGCCAAGGCGCTCGACTATGTGTCGATCCCCGACAGCGTCGTCGACCTGATCAAGGCTTCGTGGAAGGCCGACATCCAGGCCGACGGCAAGCCCGTCTACGCCGGCGAGTAATATCTTTCTGGAGGAGCGCCGCCCCGCGGCGCTCCTTTTCAATCAACACAAAGAGCCGAGCTTGACATGAGCGCTGCCCAGGAAGCCTTGCCAGCCATTCGAGGTTCACGCGAAGCCACCGTCAGACGGTTCGCGTTGACCGATTCGATCTTCCATGGGCTGACCCGCGCCGCCGCCATTCTCGTGCTGGTGCTGCTCGGCGGCGTCGCTATCTCGCTGTTCGCCGGTTCCTGGCAGGCACTGTCGACCTTCGGCTTCTCCTTTCTGACCACCGAGAGCTGGAATCCCGTCACCGAGAAATTCGGCGCCCTGGCGCCGATCTATGGCACCATCATCACTTCGGCCATCGCCATTCTGATCGCTGTGCCGCTCGGTATCGGCATCGCCATTTTTCTCACCGAGCTTTGCCCGCGTCCGCTCCGGCGCCCGATCGGCATGGCCGTGGAACTGCTGGCCGGCATCCCCTCGATCATCTACGGCATCTGGGGCCTGTTCGTGCTGGCACCGTTCCTGCAGACGACAGTGCAACCATTCATCATCAGCGTGTTCCATGGCATTCCCGGTCTTAGCAGCCTGTTTGCCGGTCCGCCCTACGGCATCGGCCTGCTGACCTCGTCGCTGATCCTCGCCATCATGGTGCTGCCCTTCATCACCTCGATCACCAAGGATGTGTTCGACACGGTGCCGCCGGTGCTGAAGGAGTCCGCCTATGGCATTGGCTGCACGACCTGGGAGGTGACACGCCGCGTCGTCATCCCCTACACCCGCATAGGCATCATGGGCGGCGTCATGCTCGGCCTCGGCCGCGCGCTTGGCGAAACCATGGCGGTGACCTTCGTCATCGGCAACGCGCACCGCATCTCGACCTCGCTGTTCGCGCCGGCAACGACAATCTCCGCGACCATCGCCAATGAATTCACCGAAGCCGTCGGCGATCTCTACACGTCGTCGCTTGTGGCGCTCGGCCTGATCCTGTTCGTCATCACCTTCCTCATCCTTGCCATCGCACGCTACATGCTGATGCGCATCGACGCCCGCACCGGAGCCTGACCGATGTCGACAGCCTCGTCGCTTCACAGCCGCCGCAAGACCAGAAACTCGGTGATGATGACGCTGTGCGTCGTCGCCGCGGGCATCGGGCTTGCCTGGCTGGCACTGATCCTCGGCGCATTGGTCTACAAAGGCGCGGCCGGGCTCTCCCTTGATGTCTTCACGCAGATGACGCCGCCCCCCGGCGATGCGGGCGGCCTGCTCAACGCCATCTATGGCAGCGTGGTGATGACCGTCATCGCCGTCATCGTCGGCACGCCGATCGGTGTCCTGGCCGGCACCTACATGGCCGAATACGGTCGTTTCTCGAAGCTCACCACCGTCGTACGGTTCATCAACGACATCCTGCTGTCGGCGCCGTCGATCATCATCGGCCTGTTCGTCTACGAATTGATGGTGCGGCCGATGGGGCATTTCTCAGCCATCGCCGGCGCCGTCGCGCTGGCCATCCTGGTCATCCCCGTGGTCGTGCGCACCACCGAGGACATGCTCAACCTGGTGCCGAACGCCTTGCGCGAAGCCGGCACCGCGATCGGCGCACCGCGCTGGGTGGTCATCAAGTCAGTCGCTTACCGCGCGGCACTGTCCGGCATCGTCACCGGCATATTGCTGTCGATCGCCCGTATCTCCGGCGAGACGGCGCCACTTCTTTTCACGGCGCTGAACAACCAGTTCTGGTCGAGCAACCTCAACGCGCCGATGGCCAGCCTGCCGGTCACCATTTTCCAGTTCGCTCTCAGCCCCTACGAGGAATGGCAGCAACTGGCCTGGACCGGCGCACTCATAATCACATTGACGGTTCTCGCGCTCAGCATCTTTGCGCGCAGCCTGACCGGACGCAGAGAGGACAAATGAGCCAGATGTTGTCTCCAGACATGACGATTGCCGCCGAGGCAGCCGCCAAGGCGAAGATCGAGGTCAAGAACCTCAATTTCTACTACGGCCAGTCGAAGGCGCTGAAGGACATCACCTTGTCGCTGCCCGAGCGCAGCGTGACGGCCTTCATCGGACCGTCGGGTTGCGGAAAGTCGACGCTGCTGCGCGTCTTCAACCGCATCTACGAGCTCTACCCCAAGCAGACCGCCGAGGGTCAGGTGCTGCTCGACGGCCAGAACGTTCTCGACCGCTCGCAGGACCTCAACCTGTTGCGCACCAAGATCGGCATGGTGTTCCAGAAGCCGACGCCGTTCCCGATGTCGATCTATGAGAACATCGCCTTCGGCGTCCGCCTCTACGAGAAGATCGGCAAGGCCGAGATGGACGGCCGTGTCGAGCAGGCGTTGAAACGCGCCGCGCTGTGGAACGAAGTCAAGGACAAGCTCAACGCCAGCGGCCTCAGCCTGTCGGGCGGCCAGCAGCAGCGGCTTTGCATCGCCCGCACCGTGGCGGTGAAGCCGGAGGTCATCCTTCTCGACGAGCCGGCCTCGGCGCTCGACCCATTGTCGACCGCCAAGATCGAGGAATTGATCGACGAGTTGCAGGCCGACTACACGATCGTCATCGTCACCCACAACATGCAGCAGGCCGCGCGCGTCTCGAAGCAGACGGCTTTCATGTATCTTGGCGAGCTGGTCGAATTCGACAAGACCGAGAAGATCTTCACGTCGCCTCGCGAGAAGCGCACGCAGGACTATATCACCGGCCGCTTCGGCTGATCTCACGCATACGAGGACCAGGATCATGGCCGAACACACAGTCGCAGCCTTCGACGAGGATCTCGGACAGATCAGCAGGCTGATCAGCGACATGGGCGATCTCGCCGGCACGATGGTCGGCGGCGCCACCAAGGCGCTGCTGAATTCCGACAATGCGCTGGCACAGCGCGTCGTCTCCGACGACGCCATCATGGACGCACGCCAGCGCGAACTCGATGATCGCGCCATCACCCTGATCGCCAAGCGCCAACCGATGGCCGACGATCTGCGTCATGTCGTCGGCTCGATCCGCATGGCGGGCGATCTCGAACGCATCGGCGACCTTGCCAAGAACATCGCCAAGCGCGTCGGCTCCGTCGGCCTCACCGCCACGCCGCGCGACCTGTCGCATTCCATCGACTCCATGGCGCAGCTGGTGCTGATCCAGGTGCAGGGCGTGGTCGAGGAATATGCGGCCGGCGATGCCGCCGCCCTCGCCAAGCTCAGGAATGACGACGAACGCATCGACGTCAAATACACCTCGGTGTTCCGCGAACTCCTGACCTACATGATGGAGGATCCCCGCAACATCACGGCTTGCACGCATCTTTTGTTCTGCGCCAAGAATCTCGAACGCATCGGCGACCATGTGACCAACATCGCCGAGAATGCGTATTATGTGCTGACCGGCACGCAATTGCCCGCCAACCGTCCGAAGCAGGACGAGACGGCGCTGTCGATGCCTGCGGCTTGATGGCAGGGATGATCGATCGATGATCGCGCCACGCATCATGGTGGTGGAGGACGAGGAGCCGCTGGGCGTGCTCCTCCGCTACAATCTGGAATCCGAGGGTTACCAGGTCGAGGTGGTGACACGCGGCGACGAAGCCGAGATCCGCCTCCAGGAAAACGTGCCCGACCTGCTGGTGCTCGACTGGATGGTGCCGGCGGTTTCCGGCATCGAACTCTGTCGGCGCCTGCGCATGCGGCCCGAGACGGAGCGATTGCCGATCATCATGCTGACGGCGCGCGGCGAGGAGAGCGATCGCGTGCGCGGCCTCTCGACCGGCGCCGACGACTATCTGGTCAAGCCGTTCTCGACGCCAGAATTCATGGCCCGGGTCAAGGCGCTGCTGCGCCGCGCCAAACCGGAAGTGCTGTCCAGCGTGCTCAAGGTCGGCGACATCGTGCTCGACCGCGAATCGCACCGGGTCTATCGCAAGAAGAGCGAGATCCGGCTCGGACCGACCGAGTTCCGGCTACTCGAATTCATGATGCGCCATCCTGGCCGCGTGTTCTCGCGCAGCCAGTTGCTCGATAATGTCTGGGGCGAGACGATCTACATCGACGAGCGCACTGTGGATGTGCATGTCGGCCGCCTGCGCAAGGCGGTCAACAATGGCCGCATGCCCGATGTGATACGCACCATCCGTGGCGCGGGCTACGCAATCCGCGAGGATTGAGATCAGGCCACGTTCTTGCCGGATCTCACCTGCACGCCCGGCGCGAAGATCTCCTGGTCGACGAAGGTGAGCGCGCGCATGGCGCAGCCCTCGCGGATCAGCGGCAATTCGTTCGGCTCTGTATCGAAGGAAATCGATTTCGAATGCTGGCCGCCGGCGGTCTGGGCGATGGCCTCGCGCAGGGCCGGCTCGATCAGGTCGAAGGCGGCGGCGCTGACGCCGACCATCGCAACGGGCGCCGGGTCTATCAGCGCGAACAGGCTGCCAAGGCCATAGCCCAGAGCCTCGCCGGCCTTGCGATAGGCCTCGCGCTCCGGTCCGTCTCTTTCGCGCGCCGTGGCCGCCAATGCGCGCATGTCGGCGTCGCTGACGTCGACCGGTTTGGCGTCCTCACCCATCTGTCCTGCATTACGCCAGATGGCATAGTTGCCGGCATAGGCCTCGACGCAGCCGCGCCGCCCGCAGCGGCAGAGCGCGCCGCCCGGGCGATGGATCATGTGGCCGAACTCGCCGCCGGAGGAATGGGTGCCGGTGAACAGATCGCCCTTCAGCACCAGGCCCATGCCGATGCCGTGCGAGAGCAGGATGGCGATGAAGTCGTCGCGGTAGCGCTCGGGGTCGCGCCAGCGCAGCGCCACCGCCATCATGTTGCAGTCGTTCTCCATGGTGGCGGGGATGCCGAATTCGGCTTCGAGTATGTCGGCGAAGGCAATGTCCGTCTGTGGCGTGATCGGCGACCACAGCATGGCGCGCGCCTCGGTGTCGGTGATGCCCTGGATCGCCAGCGCGATGCGGGCGATGCTGGCGACGTCAAGGTCGGGATCCTCGAGGCGGCGGCGGACGATGGCCACGCATTCGCCGATCAGCGCCTCGCGCGACATGGTCAGCGTGTCCAGCCGGCGCTGCTCCTCCGATATCACCTGGCCGGCGTAGTCGATGACGGCGACGGAGAGGAAATTCAGCGACAGCACCACGGTCATGACCGCCGCGGCCTCGGGGTTGAGACAAAGGCCCACCTGCGGCCGGCCGCGTTTCAGTGAGCCGGCCTCGTTCGGCTTGCCTTCGCTCAGGATACCTTCGCCGATCAGGTCGGCTGATATCGCCGATATGGTCGAGTGGCTCAGGGCGGTGGTGGCGGCGATCTCGGTGCGCGAGGGCTGGCCACCCCGGCGCACGGCTCCAATCACCATTGCGCGGTTGCGCCGGCGCAGATCGTCGTGGCGGATTCCGACCGACATGATTTCCTCCCCGTCGCCGCGGTTCTTGACGCCCCCTCGAACACCTCCGGCAACGGGCCGAATACTGGCAGAAGCGGCTGGGGCTGTCATTTATTTATTGCGGGGCTCGAAAAAAGGCTTCCGGCACCTCAAAATCCGTCAGAATCGATGTTGACAGTGTTCCGGCGATGGACGAGTGTTTTTTCGAGGCTCGAAAAAATAGGGCCTTTGTGCCGGCCTTAGGGCCAGTTTGGTCGCGCCACACGCGGGCGCAGGGAGGATATCATGAAGAGATTCACAGTCGCCATTCTGGCGGGTGTCGCCATGTCGCTGACGCTGGCGTCGGTCGCGCAGGCGAAGGGCAAGGTCATCGGCGTTTCGTGGTCCAACTTCCAGGAGGAGCGCTGGAAGACCGACGAGGCGGCCATGAGGAAGGCCATCGAGGCCGCGGGCGACAAGTACATTTCCGCCGACGCGCAGTCCAATCCCGGCAAGCAGCTGACCGATGTCGAGAGCCTGATTTCGCAGGGTGCCAATTCGCTGATCATCCTGGCGCAGGACGCGTCGGCCATCGGCCCGGCGGTACAGAAGGCGCTCGACGAGGGCATTCCGGTCGTCGGCTATGACCGCCTCATCGAGAACAAGGACGTCTTCTACCTGACCTTCGACAACAAGGAAGTCGGCCGCATGCAGGCCCGCGAAGTGTTCAAGGTGAAGCCTGAGGGCAATTACGTCTTCATCAAGGGCTCGGGCGCCGATCCGAATGCCGACTTCCTGTTCTCGGGCTCTATGGAAGTGCTGAAAGCGGCAATAGACAGCGGCAAGATCAAGAATGTCGGCGAAGCCTATACGGACGGCTGGCTGCCCGCCAACGCCCAGAAGAACATGGAACAGTTCCTCACCGCCAACGACAACAAGGTCGACGCCGTGGTCGCCGCCAATGACGGCACCGCCGGCGGTGTGGTCGCGGCGCTGACGGCGCAGGGGCTCGCCGGCACCGTGCCGGTCTCCGGTCAGGACGGCGACCACGCCGCGCTCAACCGCATCGCGCTCGGCACCCAGACCGTGTCGGTGTGGAAGGACGCGCGCGAACTCGGCAAGAACGCCGCCGAGATCGCCTCGCAACTCGCCGACGGCAAGAAGATGACCGACATCGCCGGCGTGAAGGACTTCACGACGCCTGGCGGCAACACCGTAAAGTCGCTGTTCCTGACCCCGGTGGCCATCACCAAGGACAATCTCAACCTCGTCATCGACGCCGGCTGGATCAAGAAGGACGAAGTCTGCACGGGCGTTGCCGCGGGCAGCGTCGCGGCCTGCAACTGAGCTTGATCGCCTGAACAGTCGGAAGCGCCGCGGCGTGGAACGGTCAGTGTTCTGAACACTGGCCGTTCCAATTTCCTTGTTTTCGCAATTCCGGACGAAAAACCGCTACGCACTTTTCCTGGAATTGCTTCCAAGCCGCGGCGTGTTCCCGACAAGATTTGTGTTTCCGCCGCTGGCGGCTAACTTCTGGGCTCTGGTCCGGCTCCGCGTCAGACGGCAAGCCGCTGGGAGAACATCATGACCGACACGACCTCAACCTCGCAGGCCGATACGGCGCGTGCGTCGGAACTCGGCGCGGTCGCGCGTTTCCTGAAGGCGACCGAGATCGACACCCGCATGCTCGGCATGATCGGCGCGCTGCTGCTGATCTGGGTCGCGCTGCATGTGATTTCGAGCCTGCGTCTTGGCGTCAATCCGCTCGATTTCGACAGCCGCACGTTCCTCACGCCACGCAATCTGTGGAACCTGTCGGTGCAGACGTCCGCGGTCGCCATCATGGCCTGCGGCATGGTGCTGGTCATCGTCATGCGCAACATCGACCTGTCCGTCGGTTCCGCCGAGGGCTTGATCGGCATGGTCATGGGCTTTGCGCAGGTACATTTCCTGGTTCGGTTCGTAGGACTTGAACTCGGCAACCCATGGATCTGGGTCCTGGCACTGGTCATCGGTCTGGCGCTCGGGCTTTTGATCGGCGCCTTCCAGGGCTTCGTCATCGCCTATCTCGAAGTGCCGGCCTTCATCGTCACGTTGGGTGGCCTGCTGGTCTGGCGTGGGGCCGCCTGGTGGGTCACGTCAGGCCAGACGGTGGCGCCGCTCGACGCAACTTTCCAGCTGATGGGCGGCGGACCGGCCGGATCGATCGGCGCCACCTGGAGCTGGGTCGTCGGCATCGTCGCGTGCCTGGCTGTCGTGTTCGCGCTGTTCAACGGGCGGGTTCAGCGCAAGCGCTTCCGCTTCCCGCTGCGGCCGATCTGGGCCGAGACGCTGCTCGGCGTCGTCACCTGCGCCGTCATCATGGGCGCGGTCTGGCTGGCCAACTCCTATCCTTGGCCGATCGGGATCGTGAACCGGTACGCGGCCGCCAACAACATCACCGTGCCGGAGGGCGGGCTGTTCATCGCCCACGGCATCGCTATACCGGTGCTGATGGCGGTCGCCGTCGGTCTGGTCATGACCTTCATCACCAACCGCACCCGTTTCGGCCGTTATGTCTTTGCTATCGGCGGCAATCCGGAAGCGGCCAATCTCGCCGGCATCAACACGCGCTGGATCACCATGAAGGTGTTCATGATCATGGGCGTGCTGGCCACGATCGCCGCCGCCATTTCGTCGGCCCGGCAGAACTCGTCCACCAATGTGCTGGGAACATTGGATGAGCTGCTCGTCATTGCCGCGGCCGTCATCGGCGGCACCTCGCTTGCCGGCGGCTCGGGAACCATCATCGGCGCCATGCTCGGTGCATTGCTGATGCAGTCGCTGCAGTCGGGCATGGTGCTGCTCGGCGTCGATTCGCCGTTGCAGAGCATCGTCGTCGGCGCCGTGCTGGTTATCGCCGTCTGGCTGGACACCGTCTATCGCAAGCGGGTTTAGGGGATACGACCATGGCTGACAAAACCGCTCCCGTGACGGCCCTCGCAACTGCGCCCACTGGCACGCCGCTGGTCGACATGCGCAACATCTCGATCGCCTTCGGCGGCATCCGTGCAGTCGACGACGCCTCGATCGATCTTTTCCCCGGCGAGGTCGTGGCGCTGCTCGGCCATAACGGCGCCGGCAAGTCGACGCTGATCAAGATCCTGTCCGGCGCCTACAAGCGCGATGCGGGCCAGATCTTCGTCAATGGCGAGGAGGCAGCGATTTCCAACCCGCGCGACGCCAAGAAATACGGTATCGAGACGATCTACCAGACGCTGGCGCTGGCCGACAATGTCGATGCCGCCGCCAACCTGTTCCTCGGCCGCGAACTGATGACCGCCTGGGGCACGCTCGACGACGTCGCCATGGAGGCCGAGGCGCGCAAGGTGATGGGGCGGCTCAATCCTCGCTTCCAGCGCTTCAAGGAACCGGTGATCAAGCTGTCGGGCGGTCAGCGGCAATCGGTGGCGATCGCGCGCGCGATCCTGTTCAATGCCCGCATCCTGATCATGGACGAGCCGACGGCGGCACTTGGGCCCCAGGAAACCGCCCAGGTCGGCGAGTTGGTCAGGCAGCTCAAATCCGATGGCATCGGCATCTTCTTGATCAGCCACGACATCCACGACGTGTTCGAGCTGGCCGACCGTGTCTGCGTGATGAAGAATGGCCAGGTGGTCGGTACCGCCCGCACGACTGACGTCACGCAGGACGAGGTGCTTGGGATGATCATCCTGGGCAAATGTCCTCCAGGTGCCATACCGGGGCCGGGCGCGCTGAAGATCGCCGCCTGAGGCCGGTCAGGCCGCTTCGGGCACGCCCCGTTGCCGGTCACGTGATATGCCAGTGATCACGATGGTGTGGCCTGACCATTGTGTTGGCCCGGCGACTTGCCCATAAAAGGTCCTGTTTTGCTCATGGACCGCATCATCCGTTGAAGAAGCTTTTTCCAATCGTCGCGTTCATTGCCGTTGCACTGATCAGCATGACCATGGCGGGGTTCGCTTATTTCGCGACGCAGGAAGCCGCCCGCATCAAGTTCGAAGGGGCGGCCGATGACGCCCTCAACCGGATCGAGAGCCGCATCGACCTGCACCTGTCGCTGCTGCGCTCGACACAGGCCCTGTTCGACGCGCGCAACGGCGATATTTCCCAGAACGAGTTCAAGGCATTCTTCAAGGCGCTGGATGTCGACAACAATTTCGCCGGCCTGCGAGGCATCGGCTTCCTGCGGCTGGTCAGGACGGGCGACGAGGCAGCGGTGGAACGCGACCTCCTCCACGATTTCGGCGCCAGTCATCCGGTCTATCCGGATACGACGCAGGCCTGGCGCACGCCGATCGCGCTTTTCGAGCCGCTCGATCCGTCCAACCAGACCATCATCGGCTACGACATGTTCAGCGAGCCGGTGCGGCGTGCGGCGATCGAAAAAGCCATGGCCGACGACCAGCAGCATGCGAGCGGGCTGGTCCAACTCGGCCAGGGCACGGGCGTGGCGCAGACGTTCACTGGCTTCCTGGTCTATGTGCGGCTCAATGTGGAAACGGCACCGGAGGTCATCAACGCATCGCGGTCCTCGACCGCCGGCTTTCTCTATGCGGCCTTTCGGGCCCGGGACCTGTTCCAGATCGCGCTCAGCCGTGCGCCGCTGCTGCCGGTCAACACCGAGATCTATGATGGAGCGGTGAACGGCGACAACCTGTTGTTCCGCTCGGAGACGCCACCGGCCTCATCCCTGGGAGACCGGCTGCTGGTCACCCGCAAGATGACCGTGGCCGGACGCCCGTGGACCGTATTGTTCAGGCCAACCAGCGCCTTCTCGCAACCCTCTTCGCGCGCCATCCCCGTGATGCTGGGGCTGTTCGGCCTGCTCCTGGCAGGCGCCATCGCGCTGGTGGCGCGCTATCAGGAGCGAGCCTATGACGCGGTGTCGGCCTTGCACGAGACGACGGAAAAAAGCCTGCTCGAAAAGGACCTGATGCTGCAGGAGATGAAGCATCGCATCAAGAACTCCATCACCAGGGTGCTGGCGATCGCGCGGCAGACGGCTTCGCGGGCAACCGACGTCAATGAGTTTTCCGCTTCCTTCTCGGCCAGGCTGCAGGCGATGGCCGCCTCGCAGGACATGTTGACGCGCTCGCGCTGGCAGAAAGCCGACCTTGCCGATCTGCTGCGCATCGAGCTTGGCCAGGTGTTCGGCAAGGAACTGCCGGACGGGCTCCTGTCAGGCCCGGAGGTGCTGCTCGATGAAACAACGACGCAGGCGCTTGGCCTGACCTTTCATGAACTCGCCACCAACGCGCTGAAATACGGCGAAGCCGGCAATTTCGTTGGCGCTCTCAAGGTGAACTGGTCGCTGGAAGGGCGGGGGCGCGAGCGGACGCTGGCGCTGAACTGGCGGGAGGCGGGGAAGAAGAGGGTACAGGCGCCATCGCGGACGGGATTCGGCACCAAGCTGATCGATCTCAATGTCACGCGCGAGCTGCGCGGCACGATC
Source organism: Mesorhizobium sp. CO1-1-11 (assembly GCF_020164995.1). Lineage (NCBI taxonomy): Bacteria > Pseudomonadati > Pseudomonadota > Alphaproteobacteria > Hyphomicrobiales > Phyllobacteriaceae > Mesorhizobium > Mesorhizobium sp. CO1-1-11. The sequence continues at coordinate 297 of NZ_JAIUHE010000020.1, read as the reverse complement.
AGACGCGATTTTCAGGCCGATGGCCTCAAGGTGGAAATCAAAATTCCACTGGCCGGCTGAAACCCACCCATCAGAGGGACCCAGCGGCAGCCTCCCATCCACGAAAATCCGGAGGCCCAAGGGCCTCCGGATTTGGTCTTGTTATCGTTGAATCAGTTGCAGCGGGCCGTGTAGGTGCCGTGACGATCACGATACACGCAACGGCCGTTCCGCAGCTTGCGAACCAGCAGGCCGGATCCGGCACCGACGGCTGCGCCGATCAGGGCACCCTTGCCGCCGCCGACCAACCCACCCACC